>JAJYQK010000050.1 GCA_021794645.1 Actinomycetes bacterium | reverse complement strand
GCGGCGAAGCCGAGGAGACGCCGTCCCACTCCGAAAGCGGGGCGGCATGCCACACCCAGCCGTGCTGGCTCGGCCGCCCCGCCCGCTCGAGACAGCCGTTGGCCCGACCCGGGCCGCCAGCCCGGCGGCAGGGGAGAAGTCGAGCCCGAGGCCCCGTCCGGCGTCGCCCCCATGGACGAGGAGCTCGTCACAGGCCATGGTGGCAAAGCTGCTCGGGTCCGGCGAGCCGGACGGCTGGTCCCGCCGCCGCGAGGCTGCGCCTTGTCGAGGCTGGTGGCGCAGACCAGAGCTGCGTTGCCGAAGCTGCACAGGAGCGCCTCGTTGGAGGCGTCGAGCTTCACGGCGAGATCGAAGGCGGTGTCGTCGGCCGGTCCGCTCCAAAGGTCGAAGGCGTACCAGAGCGGGCCGCGCGCGCCGTGGGCCACCGTCTTGGAGACAGTCCAGTCGAGGCCGGGCACCGCCACCTGCCAGTCGGCCCGAAGCGCCGGCTCGAGCAGCTCACTGCAGGCCGGAGCGGCCTGCAAGATGTCATCGCCGGTCATAGCCCCTCCTTCTCGCCCGCCTCCCAGGTGAGAACGGCCCTAGCCGGCTCTCAGGGCTTGGCGTAGACCGAGACGTGGCTCTCGCTCTCGGCGGTGAAGGGCTCTTTCTCCCAGCCGGAGAAGCGGCTCTCGAGGCTGAGCCCTGCGAGGGCGGCCATGAGGTCGCACTCGGCGGGCCAGGCGTAGCGGAAGGTGCCGGCGCTCGAGCCGACGGTGCCGTCCTCCTCCCGCCAGTAGTGGTGCGAGGCGCACAGCTGGGAGACGGTGTCGTAGGTGTCGAAGCCGAGGTGATCCTCGCTCACGTCGAAGGGGACGGCGCTCTGGCCCGGCGGCAGGCGCCGGAGGGCCGGCACGAAGAGCTCGATCACAAAGCGGCCACCGGCGTCGAGGTGCCGGGCGGCGTTGTGGAAGCACGCCACCTGCTCGGCCTGGCTCGTCAGGTTGGAGAGGCCGTTGAAGACGAGGTAGACGAGGCTGAAACGCCCCGGGACGAGCGTCGTCGTCATGTCGCCGACCACAACGGGCACGGCCTCTCCGCCGGCCTTCTGGCGCAGCCGGCGCACCATCGCCTCGGAGAGGTCGATGCCCGCCACCTCGACGCCGCTCGCCGCCAGCGGGATGGCCACCCGCCCCGTCCCGATCGCCAGCTCGAGGGCCCGCCCCTTGCCGGCCAGCTGGGCGAGGAAGGCGACGGTCGGCCCGAGCACCTCTTTGCTCGCCCTGTCGCTGGTGCTGGCGTCATAGCGGGCAGCGGTCTTCTCGCCCCAGTCCTGGACTGGCGTGGCGAAGCCTTCCGCCTGCCCCGGGCCGCTCACGCGACGAGGGCCAGCACGAAGCCGTCGTGGCCCTTTAGGCCCACGGTCTGCAGAGCGGTCGCCTCGAGGCGGCTCTCGTGCGCCAGGGCCTCGAAGAGGCGGCGTACGCCGATGACGTTGGGGTCCTGTGAGGCCGGGTCGAGCACCTCTCCTCTCCGCACGACATTGTCGATCACGATGAGGCTGCCAGGATGGCAGAGGGGGAGGGTGGCGGCCAGGTAGTCGGCAGCCGGCGGCTTGTCTGCGTCGATGAAGACGAGGTCGAAAGGTTCCGCCCCCTCTTTTGCGAGGGCCGCTAGCGAGTCAAGGGCGTCCCCTAGGCGGATCTCGACCCGGGAGGAGAGACCAGCCCGGTCGAGGTTGGCGGCCGCCACCTCGGCGTGGGCGCTCGACACCTCGAGGGTGATCATGCGGCCCTCCTCGGGAAGCGCCCGCCCGAGCCAGATGGCGGAGTAACCGCCGAGCGTCCCGAGCTCGAGGATGCGGCGGGCAGCGATGGCGCGGGCGATGAGGTGGAGCAGCTTTCCCTGCGTGGGCGAGACCTGTATCTCGGGCAGACCTGCCTTCCTCGAAGCCGCCAGGGCGCTCTCGAGGACGGCGTCGTCGCCGTGCAGGGCGGCGACGACGTACTCGTCGACCTCGGAGAACAGCTCGTCTGCCATCGCCTCATTCGTACCAGCTGGCGGCGGCTCTCGACAGCGGGCCCAGGTCGGGACCGAGCCGAAGCTGGCTGCCCTAAAGGAAGGCGCCGCGCCTGCCGAAAAGAGTGCCAGGCCCAAGGAGGCATCCTGATGCTTCACCCAAGGGAGTCACTCTGGGGGTGCCGAGGTCCTGGCGGCGGCGGGCCCGGGTCATGAGCGCCGGAGCTTCGGCCCTCAACCTCGAGGGCCGTCTCAGGCGGGCCACCAGTCGCTGGCAGCTGAAGGCCCGCGAGCGGGCGGCGTTGGCAGAGAAGGCGGCGGCCGGAGAGCGCCAACTCGCCGAGCTGACCGAGCTGCTCCGCCCGCTCGGCTGGAGGCTCCTGCACGACCGGGCCCTCCCCGGCGGCGGCAAGATCGACAGCCTGGCGGTCGGCCCCTCCGGCGTGGCGGTCCTCGAGGCCAGGGAGTGGACCGGCGAGGTGACCGTGCAGGACGGCCGTCTCTTTGAGGAGGGGCGGCCCCGTCCCGGTGTGCTCGAGGCGATGACCCGCCAGAGAAGGGCAGTGGCGGCCGCGCTGGCGGAGGCGGCCCTCGAGGCGCCGGTGCGGGGCTTGGTCGCCCTCACCGCCGCCGCCCACCGGCAGGTGCCGCTTGTGCCCCTCGGCCCCTGCCAGGTCGGCGGGGTAGAAGCTGTCGTCTCCTTCCTGGCGGGGCGCTCGGAGGGCCAGCTGGCGGGCCAGCGCCTCGGCATCCTCGAGCGCTACCTGGCCGAGCGCTTCCCCGCGGTCGGTGAGGGGGCAGCGCCGGCGGTGGCCGCCAGCCTGGCCCGCATCGAGCAGGAGAGGTCGTTGTTCGGGGTAGGCGAGAACGCATTCATGCGGCTCTGGTACCTGCGCTCCTGCCAGAGAGGCGGCCGGCGCTGCCTCTTTCTGAAGATGGGCAACGGCGAAGACCTCGGCTGGAAGGACGGGCGGACCGGAGCGGTGCGGCTCACCTGCGAGGGCCTCGACGCGCCGCTCGTGCAAGCGGTGCTCGACTGGGCGACGCCTGTCGGGGCCCGCTGCCCGGCCGGCGAGCTCTCCGGTCTGCCCGCAGAGCTGCTCGGCTCCCGTCTCGTCGGGCGCTCCTCGCGCGTCTATGTCAGCCTGCTCCTCGGACAGGAGTGGAAGAAGGGAGCGACCCACCGTCTCTATGGGCGGCTCATCGACCGGGCCGAGGGCCACTTCGACCTCGGCTACGTCGACCTGCAAAGAGGCGAGCTGCGGCCGAGCCTCGACGGCAAGCTGACAAAGAGGCTGCGAGCGGCCGGCG
Organism: Actinomycetes bacterium; assembly: GCA_021794645.1. Taxonomy (GTDB): domain Bacteria; phylum Actinomycetota; class Acidimicrobiia; order Acidimicrobiales; family Bog-793; genus JAJZLV01. The sequence goes on along the minus strand of JAJYQK010000050.1, from coordinate 10,017 downwards.
ACTACCTGCAGGTGCTGGCCGACGGCTACCCGGCGCGGTCCTCAGCCGAGGGCTGAGGAGCCTTCCCGGCGCAGCACCCGCAAGCTGCCCTGGGAGAGGGACGGCTCCTCGCTGAAGCGCCCCGAGTCGAGGGCGGCGCAGTAGATCTCATAGGGCGGCCGCCCGCCGTCACGGGGGTCGGGGAAGACGTCGTGGATGGCGAGCAGCCCTCCTTCCGCCAAGAGCGGGCTCCAGCCCCTGTAATCCGCCCAGGCGGGCTCCTCGCCGTGGCCGCCGTCGATGAAAAGGGCGCCGAGGACCGTGCCGAGGTGGGCCGCCACGCTCGCCGAGTCGCCCACGACGGCGACAGCGAGGTCGCCGGCGCCGGCGCATTCGACGGCCCTCCGCCAGTGGGGCAGGGTCTCGAGCCGGCCGCTGCGGGGGTCGACGAGGTCGGGCTCGTGGTGGGCCCAGCCGGCCTGGTTCTCCTCCGAGCCGTGGTGGTGGTCGACGGAGAAGAGAAGGGGCGTCCGGGCCGCCGGCGCCTCCGCCAGGCCGGCGGCGAGGTAGAGGGTCGAGCGCCCGCAGTAGGCGCCGACCTCGACGAGGGTGGGGGGTAGGAGGGGGTCGCTCGCCACCTGGCGGGCGAGGGCGGAGAGGTAGAGCCCCTCCTCGTCCGGCATGAAGCCCCGCGTGCGGCGGGCCGCCTCGAGCAGGCGGGCCGCCCGCGAGCCCTCTTGCGGGGCGAAGGGAGTGCCGCTCAAAGCAGCCCGACGAGAGAGTAGATGCCCATCCCGAGAAGGGCGAGGCCAGAGATGCGCCGCACGACGGCGAGCGGGACGACCCGGAGGATGACCCGCCCGCTCAGCACGGCCAGCCCCGAGACGAGGATGAAGGCGGCGGAGGCGCCGATGAACACGGGCCAGGTGGCCCGGAAGTGCGCCGTCAGGTTGGCGATGAGGATCTGGGTGAGATCGCCGAACTCGGCGAGGGCGAGGATGCCAAAGGTGGAGAGGGCTGGCTTCCACCAGCTCGTCCAGCCGGTCGGCTCGACCTCCTCGGCCTCGCCGGCCTCCTCGACGCCCTTTTCCTCCTGTCGCCTCTCCGGCACGAAGAGGAGGAAGGCGGCGCCGAGGATGAAAAGCGCCGCCACGACGCTGTGGAGGATCGTCTGGGGCAGCAGGACGAGGAGCCGGCCGGCCACGACGGCGATGGCTGCCTGCAGGACGAGGGCGGCAGCCCCACCGATCCACACCGGTATCGGCCGGTAGCGCGAGGACATGACGACACAGGAGATGAACGTCTTGTCCGGTAGCTCCGCCGGTATGACGAGGCCGAAGGTGGCGAAGAGCACTCCCCAGTTCACGACAGCGCTCGCCGGCCGGGCCGGCCCTAGGCCTTGGCCAGCAGCCCGGCCACCTCGGCCCGGTTCGCCGTCACGAAGCGGGCGTTGACGGCCAGCTGCTCGATGGCCTGGTCGACGAGGCGGCGCTGGCCACCGAGGTCCCGGCTCTCGACGAAGCGCTGCACGTCCTCGAGGAGGTGGGGGCGGCCGGAGCCGTCGAGCTGCACCAGGTAGGCGGCCCCGCCGAGGATGGTCGGCATGGCGTGGGAGGCCAGGCGCTTTGAGAGCTCCTCGTAGTGGGCCTTCACGAAGGCCCAGACGGCCTCGCCGGCGTGCCGGTTCCTGATCATCGAACGAAGCAGGATGGGTCCGTCCTGTGCCTTCACCTGCCCGAGCGACATCGCCAGCACCTCCTCGACGAGCTCGGGCCGGCGGAAGCGGGTGAGGGCGATGAGGTGCCGGCTCTCAGAGATCGGGTCGCGGGGGTGGACGAGTCCCTCGATGAGGGCGTCGGCCTCCTCCCTCCCGGCCGTGGTCGCCACGACGTTCAGGACTGCCTGGGCGAGAGAGGCGGGCAGCTCGTCACCCTGGCGGTAGGCGGCGAAGGCCTCGGCGGAAAAGGCACGCACGGCCTCGTCCTCCCCGATCCCGCCGAGGATGCCGATGAAAAGCGAGCGACACCGCTGGCGCTCAGGCGAGTCGTCCGGGCTCGCCTCGAGGCCGATGGCGGAGAGCTCCGGGCCGAAGACCTCGCCCACGACCCGGGCGAGCTCCTCCTCGGCGAGGCCGGCGGCGGCGAAGTCGAACATGGTGAAAGCCGCCACCACGACGCCCCAGACGTTCGGGTCCTGCTCGCCCTTCAGGCGGCGCACGAGCGCCAGGAAGTCGGCGGGAGCGAAGCGACCGGCCAGGGTGGCCGCCCAGGCGTCGGCGACGAGGTTGAAGCGCTCGAGCGGCTCGAGGAGCGAGAGGTTGGCGAGGATCTGGTCGAACAGCGGCCCCTCGTAGGTGAGGCGGTAGGTGCCAGAGCCGCCGGCGTTCACGACCGGGAGGCCCTCGAACGGTCCCGTCCTCACCGTCGGCCTGCCGTGCGGAGGAGGGCCGAGGAGGACCGAGGTCACCTTGCCCGGCCTGTCCTCGATCCTGAGGGGCACGAGCCAGTCGCGGCCGATGGCGTCGGGCGGCCCGCCGGCCGGGCGCTCCTGCTCGGGCAGGTAGCAGAAGGGCTCCTGTCCCACCACGAGCTCGCCCTCCTCGAGCCGGGCGGTCACGAGGGGGTGACCCCCCTGGAAGATCCAGCTGTCGAGCATCGCCCGCACCGGCTCTCCCTCGCTCACCGACTCGATGGCGTCCCAGAGGTCGGTCGTCTCGGTGTTGCCGTAGGCATGGGTCTTCAGGTACTTGCGGACGCCGTCTCGGAAGCGCTCGGCGCCGAGGTACTGCTCGACCATGCGAAGGACGTTGCCGCCCTTCAGGTAGGTGAGCCAGTCGAACATGGCGTCTGCCTCGTCCGGCGCCCGCACCGGGAACTCGATCGCCCGGGTGGCGTGGAGGCCGTCGATCTGGAGCGCCATGTCCTTCTCGGTGCCGAACTGCACCCAGCGGTTCCACTCCGGCCTGAAGTCGTCCTCGGCGCAAAGGGACATGAAGGTGGCGAAGGCCTCGTTCAGCCAGATGCCGTTCCACCACTTCATGGTCACGAGGTCGCCGAACCACATGTGGGCGATCTCGTGGGCCACGACCTCGGCAATGCGGCCGAGCTCGGGCACAGAGGACTTGGCCGGGTCGCAGAGGAGGTCCTGCTCCCGGTAGGTGATGAGGCCGAGGTTCTCCATGGCCCCCATGGCGAAGTCGGGGATGGCGATCATGTCGAGCTTCTCGGCCGGATAGGGGATGTCGAAGTAGCGGTGGAAGAAGGCGAGGGCATGGCTGCCCGCCTCGAGGGCGAACGAGGTGAGGTGGAGCTTTCCCTCGGGCACGATCACGCGCAGCGGCACCCCGTCGGCCATGACGGCCTCGGTCGCCTCGAAGGGCCCGACGGCGTAGCAGACGAGGTAGCTCGACATCTTCATCGTGTCGGCGAAGCGGACCCGGCGCCGCCCGTCTCCGAGGTCGGTCGTCGCCAGCTGAGGGCCGTTGGCGACGGCGAAGAGGCCCTCTGGGACGTCGAGGGTGATCGAGAAGACGGCCTTCATCTCGGGCTCGTCGAAGCAGGGGAAGGCCCGCCGGGCATCGGTCGCCTCGAAGTGGGTCGAGGCGATGACCCTCTCGTTGCCGGCGCTGTCGGTGAAGGTGCTCTTGTAGAAGCCCCGCAGCTTCTCCCCGAGCGGGGCGGAGAAGTGGCAGCTGAGGACGTACTCGCCCGCCGGTATGGCGGCGCCGGCGACGAAGCTGGCCCGCTCGCGGCCCTCATCGAGCGTGACCTGGAGAGGGGTCTGCTCGCTCGAGCCGGCCGGCGCGATGGAGGCGCCGTCGATCTCGAGCTCGGCTGCGTTGAGGAGGATCTCGGCGGTCGCCTCCGAGATCGTGAGCTCGATGGCGACGTCTCCTTCGAAGCTGCTTTCCTGGAAGTCGGGCGCCACCCGGATCGAGTAACGGGAGGGCCGGACGCCAGATGGCAGCCGGTAGTCGGCGTCGCTGCCGTTGGCCGTGGTCATTGAAGCGAGGTTAGCCAAGTCGCTGGCGGTACTTTCTCGTCCGTGCGACTTCTCGACGATGCCCTGCGGCTCACCATCCACAAAGAGGCGAGGCCGATCGACGTCCTTTGCGTCGGTAACGCCCTCGTCGACCGGCTGGCGGAGGGTGACGAGAGCGTCGTTGCCTCGGCCGGCCTCGAGCTCGGTGCCATGACACTCGTCGACGCCGAGCGGGCGGCGCTCATCGAGGCCGCCCGCCCCGACTGGCGCGAGGTGGCGGGGGGCTCGGCCGCCAACACGGCGGCCGGCATCGCCTCGCTCGGCCGGCGGCCCGCCTTCGTCGGCACCGTCGGCGACGACGAGGCTGGCCGGCGCTACGTGGCCGACCTCGAGGCCATCGGGGTGCAGGCCTTCGTGCACATCGCCGACCACCTGCCGACCGGGCTCTGCCATGTGCTCGTCTCGCCCGGCGGGGAGCGCTCGATGGCGACGAGCCTCGGAGCAGCCGGCGCCCTCGACGAGGCGGCCGTGCTCGGGGCCGGCATCGAGTCGGCCAGCATCGTCTACCTGGAGGGCTACCTGCTCGACGCCCCGGCTGCCGGCCCCGCCCTCGAGCGGGTCGTCGAGCTCGCCCGCCAGGCCGGCACGCTCGTCGCTCTCAGCCTCTCTGACCCTTTCGTGGTCGAGCGGCACAGGGCCAAGATCAACGAGCTCTTGTCGAGTGGGCTCGTCGACATCGTCTTTGGCAACGAGGACGAGGCACGGGGCCTCACCGGCGCCCCCACCACCGAGGAAGCCGCCGGCCGCCTCGACAAAAAGGACCGCCTGGCGCTCGTGACGAGGGGAGCGGCCGGATCGATGGCGCTCGCCGGCGATGCCCGCCTCGACCAGCCGGCCCACCGGGTCGGGGCAGTCCGCGACACGACCGGGGCGGGCGACCTCTTCGCAGCCGGAGTGCTCGGAGGCCTGACGAGCGGGCACGACGTCGTCACCTCCCTCCGGCTCGGCTCGCTGGCAGCAGCCGAGGTCATCTCACACTTCGGGGCCCGCCCCGAGGCGAGCCTCGCCGAGCTAGCCCGCGCCGAGATCGGCTGACCCGGCGTTCCCGGCCGGGAGAAGCCAGGAAAGAGCGAGCGGCCGCCGAAGCCGGGCGGCCCGAGGCGGGCCTGGCCTGAGGAGCGACTCGCGCTCAGGCGTCCTCGGTGTCCTGCTCGGGCGGGAGGAAGGGGAGCTCGAGGTCGGTGAGGCGGACGAGGGCGCTTGCCACCCAGCGGGCGACGCCGGCGATGTCCTCGTCGATCCTGCTCGGGTCCTCTAGGAGGCTCTCCTCCAGCCGGATGGCGCCCTGGTAGGCGATCTCGAGGGCGCTCACGACGGCACCGCTCGACTCGAAGACCTGCTCGAGGCTCGGAGCGGCCCGCTCCAGCTGCTCGCTACCGAGCCGCGGGCTCTCCTGGTCGAGCACCCCGAGGACCTGCTCGAGCGGGGGGGCCACGGCCAGGTTCTGCAGGCGGAAGGCGAGCTCGACGATGAGCTCGGGCGGCTCTGCCGGCGGCTCGCCGATCGACCATGACCGGTAGGCGCTCTGGCTCCAGGTCGGCCAGTCGAGGGTGAGGTCGGCCCGCACCCGGGCGGGGCTCTGCTCGCCGGGCAGGCTGTAGGAGGTCTCAAAGGAGAGATCGCCCAGGAAGACATCGACCTGGAACCGCTCCTCGACGGCCTGCTGCTCGAGCAGGGCGCCCTCGAACGCCTCTCGCAGGGCGCCGATGACGTCGAGGAGGATGTGGTCGATCACGCGTCGAGGCTAACCGCCGGTTGGGCTGGTAGACAGCAAGCCGTGGTGGAGAATCCCTGGCTCAGCCGTCGCGTCGTCGCCTTCGCTCACCAAGGCGGGGCAAAGGAGGCCCCCTCGAGCACCCTTTACGCCATCGAGCGGGCCGTGGCGGCGGGGGCGCCCGCCATCGAGCTCGACGTCCACGCCACGGCGGACCGCCAGCTCGTCGTCTCTCACGACGCCACCCTCGACCGGACGACGAACGGCAGCGGCGAGATCCGCCACCACAGCCTGGAGGCCCTCCGCCAGCTCGACAACGCCTACTACTTCGTCGAAGGCGAGGACGTGCAGGCGGATCGGCCTCCCGCCAGCTACCAACTGCGGGGGCGGGCGCCCGCCGAGGCCCGCCTCGGCATCGCCACCCTCGAGGAGGTGCTGGCGGAGTTCCCCGGGGTCGTGCTCAACATGGACATAAAGCAGACGGCGCCGGCGGTCGAGCCCTACGAGGCTCTCCTGGCCGAGCTGCTCCGGCAACATGGCCGGACCGACGACGTCATCGTGGCCTCTTTCGACGACAGGGCGACGGAGGCCTTCAAGAGCTACGCCCCCGAGATCGCCACCTCGGCCGGCACGAGGGCGACGGCGGAGTTCTACCGGGCGGTGCACGAGGGCACCCCCGTGCCCGAGTCGGTCAGGCGGCATGTCGCCCTGCAGGTGCCCGCCAGCTACGGCGAGATCACCGTCGTCGACGAGCCCTTCGTCAGGCGGGCACATGAGGAAGGCCTGGCGGTGCACGTCTGGACCGTCAACGAGCGCACCGAGATGGAGAGGCTGCTCGACCTCGGGGTGGACGGCATCATCTCAGACGTGCCGAGCGTGCTCGTCTCCTTGCTCGCGGAGAGGAAAGTGGCCTGGCGACCGTGAAGGAGCTAGCTGGCCTCAGCCGCGGCCGCAGTTCGGCTTCTTGCCGTGGTTGGCCTTCTTCTTCTTGCGGAGCTTCCGCTTCACAGTTCGCTTCGACACAAGGGGGACAGTGTACTCGCCTCCCCAGATGCGAGAATCAGGGCGATGGCCTGGCTCATCCGTGACGGACAGGTGCTGGCGAGCCTCGAGGTGGCAGAGGGGCTCGAGGCCCGCCTGAAGGGTCTGTCGGGCCGCTCGCTCGAAGGCGGCGGCCTCCTTCTGCGCGGCGCCAAGCTCGCCCACTCCCTCGGGCGGCGCTCGCCTCTCGACGTCGCCTGGCTCGACTCGGAGATGACCGTCATCGGCCTCGGGCGCATCCGCCCCCATGCGATGACGCTTCCCCGGCCGCGGGCAGCGAGCGTCCTTTTGGCCGAGGCGGGGGCCTTCGGGCGGTGGGGGCTGGCCGTCGGCGACAGCCTCGAGCTGAAGGAGTGACGGACCCCGGCGAGCTGGTGCTCGTCGCCACGCCGATCGGCAACCGGGCCGACCTCTCGCCCCGAGCCGCCCAAGTTCTCGAGAGCGCCGGTGCCATCTGCTGCGAGGACACCCGCCACAGCGGCCTGCTCTTCTCGCGGGCCGGCATCAAGGCGCCCCGGCTCATCTCCCTCCACGCCCACAACGAGGCCTCCCGCATCGATGAGGTGCTGGCGCTCTTGCGCGCAGGCGAGAGGGTCGCCCTCGTGAGCGACGCCGGGATGCCGGCCATCTCTGACCCGGGCGGGCGCCTCGTGGCGGCTGCTCACGAGGCGGGGGCCCGCCTGAGCGTTGTGCCCGGGCCCTCGGCGGCGCCCGCTGCGGTCGCCCTCTCCGGCTTTTTGTCCGACCGCTGGTGCTTCGAGGGCTTCCTCCCCCCAAGGGGGAGGGAGCGCCGCCAGCGGCTGGCGGCCCTCTCGGCCTCGAGCATCACCTCGGTCCTCTACGAGTCGCCCCGGCGGGTCGACCGCCTCCTCTCCGAGCTCGCCCTCCTCTGCGGGGAGGAACGCCCAGTCCTCGTCTGCCGGGAGCTGACCAAGCTGCACGAGGAGGTGTGGCGGGGGCCGCTCAGAGAGTCGCTCGGGCGCTGGCCGGAGGAAACCGCCCGGGGCGAGTTCGTGCTCGTGCTTGCCGGCGGGGGGCCCGAGCGGGCGCGGCCGGCCTCGGCTGAGGAGCTCAACCTCCTCGTCACCCGGCTCCTCGAAGAGGGGATGTCGCGCCGCGACGCCGTCGAGGAGGCGGCTCAGCGGACCGGCACCTCCCGCCGCCAGGTCTATGAGGCCCTCGGCCCGGCAAGAAAGGCCTCCTCGGACCCCTTGTAGTCTGGCCGGCGTGACCGGGCGCTACTACCAGACGACGCCGATCTACTACGTGAACGACGCCCCGCACGTCGGCACCGCCTATGCCACCGTCATGGCCGACGTCCTGGCCCGCTGGCACCGTCTGGCCGGAGACGAGACCTTCTTTCTCACCGGCACCGACGAGCACGGCCTCAAGATCCTGCGGGCGGCCGAGGAGAATGGCGTCAGCGCCAAGGAGTGGACGGACCGCACGAGCGCTCGCTTCGTTGAGGCCTGGCGCGCCCTCGAGATCTCGAACGACGACTTCATCCGCACCACCGAGCCCCGCCACCACGAGACGGTGCAGAAGTTCATGCAGGCCATCTACGACAACGGCTACCTCTACAAGGGAACCTACGAGGGCTGGTACTGCGTCAGCTGCGAGGCCTACTACAACGAGGAGGAGCTCTCGGGCGAGAGGCTCTGCCCCGTCCACGAGCGACCGGTGGAGTGGTTCGCCGAGGAGAACTGGTTCTTCTCGCTGAGCCGCTTCGGTGACGAGCTGCTCGAGTTCTACGAGAAGAATCCCGACGCCGTCTACCCCGAGGCGCGCCGGAACGAGGCGCTCGGGATCATCCGGGGCGGGCTGCGGGACATCTCCATCACCCGCACCTCGATCGACTGGGGCATCCCGGTCCCCTGGGACGAGGGGCACGTCTTCTATGTCTGGTACGACGCCCTCGTCAACTACATCTCGGCCATCGACTACGGCCGCGACGAGGAGCGCTTCTCCAGCTGGTGGCCCGCCGTCCACCACCTGCTCGCCAAGGACATCGTGCGCTTCCACTGCGTCTGGTGGCCGGCGATGTGCCTCGCCGCCGGCATCGACCCACCGCACCGCTGGCTCGTGACGGGGTACCTGCTCATCGGCGGCAAGAAGATGGGCAAGACCGCCTTCAACCAGGTGGATCCTGTCGAGCTCGCCGCCGAGGCCGGGCTCGAGGCGCTCCGGTACTACCTCGTGCGGGACTTCCCGATCGGCAACGACGGCGAGTTCACCTACGAGAACCTGACCGAGCGCTACAACTCGGACCTCGCCAACAACCTCGGCAACCTGCTGGCACGGGTCGCCACCGTCGTCGGCTCCAAGTGCGGCGGCACCGGCCCGACACCCCAGCCGGCGAGGGACTCCAAGCTGGCTGCGGTCGCAGAAGAGGTCGTGGCAGAGGCGCGGGCGGCCTGGGGACGCTTCGCCCCGCACGAGGCCCTCGAGGCGACCTGGCGACTCATCCGGGCTGCCAACTCAGAGCTGGAGGCCGTCGCCCCCTGGAAGCTCGAGCCTGGCCCGGAGGTGGACGCCGTGCTCGGTGACGCCCTCGAGGTGTTGCGCATCGTCGCCGTCCTCGTCTCGCCGGTCCTCCTCGACTCGGCGTCCGTCATCTGGCACCGCCTCGGCATCGAGGGCTCGCCCGCTGCTCCTGGCAATGCCGGGCCGGGCGGGGTCCTCGCCTGGGGCGGCTACGCGGGCGGCAGCAACGTCGTGAAGGGCGAGCCACTCTTCCCCCGCCGCAGCGCCTGATGGCCCCTGCGGACGGCCCCGGCGCACCGCCGGGTTGGACAGACAGCCACTGCCACCTCCAGCACCTGACAGAGCTCGGAGCCCGCCGGGCCGTGCTCGAGCGGGCCGGGGCGGCGGGGGTCACCACGATGGTCTGTGTCGGCACGGACGCCCAGAGCTCGAGAGCAGCGATAGAGATCGCCACCGAGGAGTCGGGCCGGGGCGTCTATGCCACCGCCGGGCTCCACCCCCACGACGCCTCCGAGGGCACAGAAGCGCTCGCCCGGCTGCTCGAGGAGGAGGCCGCCAGCCCGAGCTCGCGCCTCGTGGCCGTGGGGGAGTGCGGCCTCGACTACCACTACGACAACTCGCCACGCCAGGTGCAACGGGAAGCCTTCGCCGCCCAGGTCCGTCTGGCCCACAGCTATGGCCTGACTCTCGTGATCCACACGAGAGAGGCCTTCGAGGACACCTTCGCCATCCTTCGGACAGAGGGAGCACCGGCCCGG
>JAJYQK010000061.1 GCA_021794645.1 Actinomycetes bacterium | reverse complement strand
GGCGGGCAGCCTGTTCGGCAGGAACATCTACAGCGAGCTCCGGCTCGCTCTGGCGGGCCGGGGAGACCAAACTCACACGAGGCCGCCTACCCCGGGGCGGAGCGCTCCCGGCCGGGGCACTGCTGGTGAGGCACGGGCGTCAAAGCTCGCCTCTTTCACCATCAAGTTCCTCGGCGTCGCCTTCATCCTTACCGTGCCGGCCACGTTCGTCATCAACTTCCAGCTCGCCGGCGGTGTGTGGATCGTCCAGACCCTGGCCGCCGTCTTCCTGGCCCCATTCGTCTCCTGGCTCGACCGCCGGGCGGTGCTGGCCGGCTGGGCCGTTGGCATGGGATGGGGGACCTACCTGCTCGTGGCCAACCACTTCGCCAGCTCAACAGTCGACCTGTCGGCCTTTGGGCACACGGCCTCGCTCTACATCGGGGTGCCGACAGCCTTCGCCAACCTCCTCGTCGCCTTCGGCGGCAGTGGTCTGGCACTTGCCGCCAAGGCGTCACGACGAGGGCGGAGCCGACCCCGAACGCCCGAGACCGTGCTCGTGGGCGGCGGTCCCCCGGATCTCACACCCGTGGTGGCCCCCACCTCCTCGCCCGACTCCCCGGCGCGGTGAGTGCCGAGCGGGGACGCCTCCCGAAGCTGACCGACCGGCTCCTCGTCGGCGAGCTCTCGGTGAGCCCGTTCTGTCTCGGCATGGTTGCGGACCCGAGGATGGTCGCCGCCGCCTTCAGACGGGGGATCAACTTCTTCTTCGTCAGCTCGGACCTTCACTGGCCTCTCTACGAGCCGCTCCGCCGCGGGCTATCGGCCCTCCTCCGGGACGATCCGCGGGCTGCCGACGAGATAGTCGTGGCGATGGTCTCGTATGTTCCCTACGACGACTTCGTGGCGACAGCTCTCGCCGAGGGGCTGCAGGCACTCGCCCCGGGCGTCGCCCAGGCAGCCCTCCTCGTGGCAGGAGCCGTCACGGGAGAGGACTACGGACGGCGTCTCGACACGATCGGGCGACTCGTCGCCAAAAGGCACCTCGGCGCCTTGGCCGCCGGCATGTCATTCCACGACCACGAGGCGGCCCTCGCCGCCTGCCGGGCCGACCGAGCGCTCGACATCGTCTTCTCCCGCTACAACGCCCTGCGACCCTCGGCGCGGACCCGGCTGCTCGATCACCTCTCGCCTGGAAGCGCCCCGAGGCGGTTCTGCTTCAAGACGACAGGTAGCGTCACACCTGGCCTTCCCCCCCTCCCCGCCGCCGGAGAGATCAGCCCCGGCTCACATGCCGACGCCTACCGCTTCGCCCTCAGCCACCCCTCAGTCGACGGCCTGCTGGTCTCCCCCCAGAGCGAGCTCGAGCTGGACGAGCTGGAAGCGGGGCTCGAAGCCGGCCCTCTCTCGATCCAAGAGCAGGTCCTTCTCACTGCTACTGTCCGCAAAGCCCACGGCTTTCCCGCCTTCAGGGACGAGCCGGCCACCCTGAGATAATCTTCGAGCGATGGGGGAACGGGGTAGGCGGGGGGCCGCCTGGCTTCGGGCTGTGTTGGCTGCCTGCGTGCTCGGGCTCTCCCTCTCGGCCTGCTCGAGCGCCGCCAAGGCGACGCCGCCACGGCAGATCACCATCGGGACCCTCTATGCCAGCGTCGGCGCCTACGCGGCCGCCTCGACGGCGCAGCTCGACGGGCTCAAGTTCTGGGTCTCGCAGGTGAACGCCAAGGGAGGCGTCTTCGTCAAGCCCTTCGGGCGGCGGCTACACGTGAGGCTCATCGCCCTCGACGACCAGAGCTCGCCCAGCGCCGTCCAGTCCCTCGCCGACCAGCTCATCCAACAGGACCACGTCAACATCCTCGTCTCCGACTTCGGCTCGGTCCTCACCTCCGAGATCGTGCCCCTCGCCCAGGAGAACGGGGTCCTGCTGTTCGACCCGACGGCGACAGCCCCCGGTTTTTTCACCGAGAGCATCTTCGGTAACGGCGATCCCGACATCGTCATGACCTCGCTGCCGAGCTCCGCCCTCTGGCCCCGGGTGGTGGCCCACTACCTGCTGGCTCGCCACTTCGCCAGGATCGGCATCATCTACGGCGCCAACGACTTCACAGAGGCCCAGGCGACGACGGTCGACAACATCCTCGGCGCCGCCTCTGTCATCCCGGCCGTCTACCAGTCCGTGCCGACATCGACGACCGATTACCTCCCCTACCTGCGGGCGATGGCCAAGGAGGGCGTGCAGGCTGTGGTCGAGTTCGGCTACGCCTCGAACGACCTCTCCTTCCTCGGGCAGCTGCACGCGAGCGGACTCCATTTCCCCTTCGTCTTCACCGCCTGGCCGGGCCAGGAGCTCGCCACCTTCGTGCGCTCCATCGGACCGGCTGCCCTGAACGGCATCTTCACCTACCTGGGCCCGCCGCTCAGACAGAGCCGGGCCACCTTCGGGCTCGACACCGCCCAATTCCTTGCTGCTTTTGGTGCCACCGATCGCCAGCCAGTGAACGCCATCGACGTGGCCGGCTACGTCGCCGGGCTCGTCATCCAGGGCACCCTCGCCCGCACGAAGGGCCTCGGGGAGCAGTCGCTGCGAGTCGCCGCCCACGCCCTCTCCGGACACATGGTGACCCTGGCCGGTCCCTTCGCTCTCGACCAGGCCGGCCAGCAGGTCGGCGAGATGATGCCGCTCGCCGAGCTGCATGTGGTCGGTCATCACATCACCTACATCGTCATGAGAGGGGGGATCACCCAGTGAGCGACCGGCCGGTAGAAGAAGGAGCTGGGCAGCTGCCCGCCCACGACGGCTCGGGGACCGAGGCCAACCAGGCGTCGGTCTCGACAACAGTGCCGGGTCCCGCCGGCACCGCTGGGGCTGCGCTCCCGGGAGGATCCGCCTCGAGCCAAGGCGGCATGTTCCGCCAGCAGGCCCTCGAGCGAATGAACGTCCGGGAGGCTCTCGACAGCGCCCTGCACATAACCTCGCGCCCGCTCTGGGTGGCGCTGGCCGCCTGCCTGGTGGCGGTGGCGGCCGCCGTCGTCTGGGCCGTTGCCGGGAACGCCCCAGTCACCGTCAGCGCCACCGGCGTGCTGCTGCCCGAGAGCGGAGTGGTGGAGATCCCCTCCACCTCTTCTGGCGTGGTGAGCGACCTGCCGGTGGGCGTCGGCGTGCAGGTGGCCGCCGGGCAGTCGATCGCCACCTTGATCGGACCGAGCGGTAAGCCTGTCGAGGTCACCTCGGCGGTGAGCGGGACCATCGACGAGCAATTCGTCTCCCAGGGCTCCTTCGTCGGGCCGGGCACCCCGATCGCCGAGCTGCTACCGAGCTCCTCTCCCATCTCGGCGGTGATGTTCGTGAGTGCAGCTGCCGGCAAGGTTGTACGGGTCGGCATGGCGGCGACCATCTCGCCCTCGACGGCGCCGCCCTCGAACTACGGCTCGATCAAAGGGACGGTAGAGTTCGTCTCTCCCCTGCCGGTCACCCAGCAGAAGATCGTCTCGCTCGTCGGCCAGCGCCAGGGACTCGTGGGCGCCGCCACCCGTCTCGGAGCGCCCCTCGAGGTCGTCATCAGCCTGAAGCGGAACCCGGAGAGCCCGAGCGGCTACGCCTGGACGTCGGGCAATGGGCCCGACTTCCCCATAACACCTGGCACGATCCTGAGCGGGTCGATCCTCGTTGCCAACCAGAAGCCGATCAGCGTCGGTCTCTAGCCGATGAGCCAGGGAAGCGCCTCCGCCCCGCCCGCAGCGAGCGCTGGGCCGCCTCCGCGGGAGCGGCCGCCGGCTGCGCCGGCGAGCAGGCGGGTCCGCACCCCAACCGTTCTCCAGATGGAAGCGACTGAGTGCGGGGCGGCCTCGCTCGCCATGATTCTCGGCGCCCTCGGCCGCATAGTCCCGCTCGAGGAGTTGCGGGAAGCCTGCGGCATCTCCCGGGACGGCAGCAAGGCGGCCAACATCATGAAGGCATCCCGGCTCTACGGACTCGTCCCCCACGGCTGGAGGAAAGAGCCCGGCCAGCTGCGGGCGATGGACCTGCCCATGATCGTCTTCTGGCAGTTCAACCACTTCCTCGTCGTCGAGGGGTTCAAGAACGACCGAGTCTTCCTGAACGACCCGGCGACGGGTCCGAGGGCGGTGCGAGATGAGGAGTTCGACAAGGGCTTCACGGGCATCGTTCTCACCTTCGAGAAGGGACCTGACTTCGAGAAGGGGGGAAGGCGCCCCTCCCTCGTCGCGGGCCTCGTGCGGCGGCTAGGTGGCTCGCGCCTCGCCCTCAGCTTCGTGATCCTGGCCGGGCTGCTCCTCGTGGCCCCCGGCATCGCCGTCCCTGCGCTCACTCGCAGCTTCGTCGACGACTACCTCATCGGGCAGCGGAGCAACTGGCTTCCGGCCATCGTCCTCGGGCTCGGTCTCGCCTCGGGGATGCAGCTCCTACTCTCCTGGCTGCAACAGCTGGCCATGCTGCGCCTCCAGACCAAGCTCTCTGTCCGCATGTCAGCCGAGACACTCGACCACATGCTGCGCCTGCCCGCCGGCTTTTTCGCCCAGCGGGCGCCCGGCGATCTCGCCTTCCGCTCCACTCTCAACGACCAGGTAGCCCAAGCCCTCTCGGGCCAGTTCACCCAGGCGGTGCTTGGTGTCTTCACCGCCACCTTCTACTTCGTGCTCATGCTCGTCTACGACTGGGTGCTCGCCCTCGTCGTCCTTCTCATCGCCCTTGGGAACATCGCTCTTCTCCGCGGCTCTTCCCGGCTGACGAGCGACCTCTCCCAACGGATGACCCGATCCATCTCGGCCATGTCGGGCTCCATCACGGGCGGCATCGCCCTCATCGAGTCCGTGAAGGCGAGCGGCGGCGAGGACGACCTCTTCAATAGCTGGATGAGCAAGCTGAGCGAGCTCATCCTCTCGCGCCAGTCCTTCGAGCGGGCGACGATGTGGCTGACCGTCGCGCCCACCCTGCTGGCGGCCCTCTCCTCGGCCGCCCTCCTCGGCATCGGCTCGGTACAGGTGATGGACGGCTCGATAACCCTCGGCACGCTCATCGCCTTTCAGGCGCTCATGGGGGGCTTCGTAGCTCCAATCGGGCTCTTCGTGTCGAGCTGGAGCGGCGTGCAGTCGATGGCGGGCAACCTCGCCCGCCTCGACGACGTCCTTCGCACGCCGGTCGACCCCGAGCTGGCCCCGAGCGAGAGGGGAGGGACTTCGACGCAAGCGGCTGCCCTCTCGGCGGGTGTCGACGGCACCGAGGGGCGGGGGCGCCCCCGGCCGCTTCGAGGCGAGCTCGAGCTGCGGCAGGTGAGCTTCGGGTACAGCCCGCTCGACAAGCCGCTCATCAGCGGGCTCGACCTCCATGTCCTACCGGGCCAGCGAGTCGCCCTCGTCGGGGCGAGCGGGAGCGGCAAGTCGACGGTCTCGCGCCTCGTGGCCGGGCTCTACCAGCCTTGGACAGGCGAGGTCCTTTTCGACGGCCGCAGCCGCGCCGAGATAGGCCGCATCGGACTGGCCGAAGCCGTCGCCATGGTCGACCAGGACATCCTCCTCTTCTCCGGGACCGTGCGTGACAACCTGACTCTCTGGGACGCCGCCATCCCCGATGCCGACCTCCTGCGCGCCCTCGAGGACGCCAACCTGCTCGCCGACGTGATGGCGCGCCCCGGCGGCTTGCAGAGCGTCATCGCGGAGGGTGGCACCAACCTCTCGGGTGGTCAGCGTCAGCGACTCGAGATCGCTCGCGCGCTTGCCCGCAACCCGACCCTGCTCGTCATGGACGAGGCGACGAGCGCACTCGACCCCCTCTCAGAAGAGCTCGTAGACCAGGCGCTCCGGCGCAGAGGGTGCAGCTGCCTCATCGTGGCCCACCGCCTCTCGACCATCCGCGACAGTGACGAGATCATCGTGCTCGAGCGGGGAGAGGTCATCGAGCGTGGCATTCACGACGACCTGGCGGCCGCCGGCGGCTCATACGCCCGGCTGATCGAGAGCTGAGCGCTGCCATGGACGTCATCGAGAGCCGGGCCGAGCCCGTCCGGAAGGCACTGGCGGCGAACAGGGCTCTCCTGCTCGACGACTCCCTCGCTTCCTGGCAGGTCGACTCGGGCCGCGTCCTCCTGTTCGCGGTCGAGCTCGGACCGGTCGAGCAGGCCGATGACGGCAGCCCGACGGTGCCTCATCCGACCGGCCAGCGTCACTTCCTCGCCGCCCTCGAGGCCGGCGACCTCTTGGTCGGCCTCGAGCCCCGCCCTGGCCAGCTCGGCATCCTCGCCACCGGCGCCGGGCCGGCCTCGATCCGTCAGGTCGCCCTCGAAGGGCTCTGCCTGGCAGCCGGCGCGGGTGACAGCGGGGCGGCGGCAGCCATCGAGGCCTGGGTGCGGGCGTTGTCGGGCAGGATCACAGCCCGCCGGGCTCTCCCCGACGGGCTGCGCATCCTGCCCGAAGGCGTGAGCGAACTCGGGGCTGGAGCAGCGGCGCGGCCCTTCGGCGGGGTGCGCGTCGTGCGGGCGATGACCGGCCTCCTCTCCCTCACCGGAGTCGACGCAGCCGCCTTCGGCCCGGAGGAGGCCGGGGTGGCGCTCAGCCAGGAGGCCTGGGTGGCGGCCCTCGACGACTCCGAGATCACCACGACCACCCTGGCCGGCCCAGAGGATGTGGCGGCGTCGGCGCTGCGAGCCCTCACGCGCCTCGCCATGCTGTCGCTCGCCGACGAGGTCGATTCGCTCGCCCAGCTGCGCGAGCACCACACCCGCAAACTGGCCGACACCGATACCGAGAGCCAGCTGAGCGCCGTCGAGGAGCTTGCGACGGTGCTCTCGGCTCGGCGCCGGGCCGTGGCCCAGGCAGGCAGCCGAGACGCCGCCATCGGTGTCGTGCAGGTGGTGGGCCACGAGCTCGGCCACGAGTGGCCCGATGATGGCCTCGTCCTCGATCCTGACCTGCCGGCCGTCGAGCGGGTACGCCTCGCAGCCCGCCAGGCGGGCTGCAGGACCCGCCAGGTCGAGCTGCCACCCCGCTGGTGGAAGAACGACTCGGGGCCAATGATCGGCTACCGGGCCGACAGTGGTGCACCCGTCGCCCTGTTGCGGGACTGGAGTGGCTACCGCCTGGTCGACCCGGAACGGCGCCTGCAGTTGCCGGTCGACGGCAGCCTGGCCGCTGAGTTGTCGGTCGAGGCCACGGTGCTCGCCCGTCCTTTGCACCGCGAGGCCGCCCGCGTCGGCCAGGTCGTGCGCCTCGGGGTCCGCCGCTCGGGTCTCGACCTCAGCTGGATGGTCGTCTTCGGCTCGTTCGCCGGTCTCGCCAGCCTCGTGACACCGCTTCTCACCGGCCAGATCTTCAACTCCATCATCCCCGCCAACGAGCGAGGCCGCCTCGTGGCGGCCGTGGTGACCCTGGCCGTGGTGGCCTTGTCGGTGGCTCTCGGGGCTCTCGCCCGCGGCATCTCCTTTGTCCGGGTGCGGGCACGCTTCAGCGCGACGGCCTCAAGCGCCCTATGGGACCGGCTGTTGCAGCTACCGGCCGGGTTCTTCAGCCAGTACCAGATCGGGGCGCTCTCGAGCCGGGTCCGCTCCCTCGAGATGGCCCAGCAGATACTGACCGACGCCATCGTGGCCACGGTCTTGAACGGCGTCTTCTCGCTTTTCAACCTCTTCCTCTTCTACGTGGCAGGGGGCACCCTCTTCTGGGTCGGCCTCGGGCTGGTGACGGTCCAGGTGGCGATAGTCGCCATCTCACTTCTCGTCCAGGTGGGTATGGCACGAAGCCAGATCGCGGCCATGAACCGAGCCCAGGCGCTCAGCTTGCAGCTCGTGCGGGGCATCAACAAGCTGCGGGTGGCGGCTGCGGAGCGGAGGGGCTTTGCAACCTGGGCGCATGCTTTTGCTGCTCAGAGCCGGGCGGGATACCGGACCGCCCGAGCTGGCATTTTCATGGAGGTGTTTAACGGCAGCTGGTCGGCCATCACCACCTTCGCCGTCATCGGCGTCGTCTCGGCGGTGGGTCTCGGGACGGTGACGGTCGGCAGCTACATCGAGTTCACGACCGCCCTCGCCCAGGTGACCACGGCCCTCATCGCCATGGTGACCGGCCTCGGAACGATGGCCGTCGTCGTGCCCCTGCTCGAACTGCCGGCGCCGATCCTCGAGGCCCGGGTCGAGTCGGGAGGCGGCCGGGAGCAGCCAGGAGTGCTGAGCGGCGCTCTCGAGGTGAGCCACGTCAACTTCCGCTATCACCCTGACGGGCCGCTCGTGCTCGAGGAGGTCTCCCTCGAGGCAGAGCCGGGCGAATTCATCGCCATCGTCGGCCCCTCCGGGGCGGGCAAGTCATCTCTCGTCAGGCTCCTCCTCGGGTTCGAGGTACCGGAGTCCGGATCGGTCCTCTACGGCGGGCGTGACCTCCAATCCCTCGACACCTCGGCAGTCCGCCGCCAGATTGGCACGGTCATCCAGTCGGCTCGCCTCCTGCCCGGCACCGTCTACAGCAACATCGCCGGCGGCCTCCCGGTTTCTCGCGACGAGGCGTGGGAGGCCGCCGAGGCGGCAGGCATCGCGGCGGACATCCGCGACATGCCCATGGGCATGGAGACGGTGATCGTCGAGGGTGGCGGAGTCGTCTCGGGTGGCCAGCGCCAGCGGATCCTCATAGCCCGTGCCCTGGCGCGAAGACCGCGCATCTTGCTCTTCGACGAGGCGACGAGCGCCCTCGACAACCTCACCCAGGCGATCGTCACTCGCTCTGTCTCGAAGCTGCAGGTCACCCGCGTGGTGATCGCCCACCGCCTCTCGACCGTGCAGGACGCAGACCGCATCTATGTGCTCGAGCGGGGGCGTCTCGTCCAAGCCGGCACCTACGACGAGCTCATGGCAGTCGACGGCGTCTTCCTCCGGCTGGCAAGCCGCCAGCTCGTCTGAGCCGGAGAGACCCATCTCGTCGCCACGCGACCCGCTCCGTTTCTCGCCGGTGTGCCTGCTCTCGCCGGCCCGCTCCTACTCGACAGTCTCGGTGATGATGCTCGGCCAGCACCCCTTGCTCTACGGCTTCCCCGAGCTCTACCTGTGGTGCGCCGACACGGTCGGAGAGGTGCTCGATGCCGCTGCCGCGATGCGGCCCGACGAGCCCGCGCGCCAGCTGCCGGGGCTTCGCCGCGCCCTCTCCCAGCTGCACGAAGGTGCTCAACACGAAGACGGCCTGGCGCGAGCCCTCGAGTGGCTACGAGCCCGCTCCGAGTGGCCCTCTGCCCTCGTCTACGACCACCTTCTCGAAGCTGTGGCTCCCCGCCGTGGCGTCGAGAAGTCCCCCCTCACCTTGCCCTATGACGGCGCCATCGAGCGCTTCGCTCGCGATTACCCGGCGGCCTGCTACATCCACCTCGTGCGGGACCCGGCCAGCACGCTTCGATCAGTCCACCGGCACCTGCGCCTCTGGCACGAGCGGACGGCCGGCGCCGGGCCGTGGAACGACGGCTTCGACCGCTGGGCCTGGATCTGGGGAGCGATGATGATCTTTTACTCCCACTGCCGCATCCTCGATTTCTGCGCCCCGTTAGAGAGACGCCGCTACGTCCGCGTAAAGGGAGAGGAGCTGGTGGCCCGTTCCCCCAGGGCGCTCGAGCCTCTCGCCGGACTGCTCGGCCTCGAGGAGGCGGCGATGGCCTCCCTTCTCGCTCGGCCCGAGGAGTCCCCCTACGCCGTCCTCGGCGACGACGACGAACACCTTGGCGGCCTCGACATCAAGTTCGCCCGCTCCCCCCGCCTGCGGGAGGTGCCCCCCCTCGATCCGGAGCGCTACGACGCACTCAACTTGCCAGAAGGTTGGCAGGTGAGGCTCCGCCGGCTGGCGGCACGTCTCGGGTACCGGTAGAGGAGACGGCCGGCACGAATCTCGTTGCCACCAGCAAGCTCTGGTGATACAAACTGACTACCTATCCTCCGGCACCTTGGGGAGTGCCGGGGCACGGGCTGGCTGTCTTGGTAAGAGCACTGCCGGCAGCGACACCGGCAGATCCGCGGCAAGGCAATGCCAGCGCAGACAGCGGGGGGTGCCGGGCTGCGGGCAGCCTCCTTGGACAGCAAGGAGACAGGGCATGGCAACTGAAGCCGAAGTCATCGAAAAGCTGAAGGGCGACAGCGACCTGCGCCAGCGGTTGGCCGGAGCCGGCTCCGCCGGCGCCGCCCGCGGCGTTCTCTCAGCTGCCGGGATCGACTTCACTGACGCCCAGTACGAGGCCTTCAAGGCCCGCTACGAAAGCGGGGAGATGTCGGAGGAGGACCTGGAGCGTGTGGCGGGTGGGGGTGTCGGAGCCTGGATCAGCGCCACCTCCGGCGCCAGCGGTGCAGTAGTCGGAGCCATCGCCGCCGCCGCCGCCGCTTGAGCACCGCCGTCGGGCGGCAGAGCTCGCCCGGCGCTGACAAGACCGGTTCGGCAGCGACGGCGCCGGTCCTCTATCGGGGCACCGCGCTCCGCTCGGCCAAGCGGTGGTGGTCGGCCACCCAACGGGCCTGCTCGCCCGATGAGACTCTGGCACGCATCGAACCGCATCTACGCCGCGCCGGCATCACTCGGGTGGCGGACATCACGGGCCTTGACCGAATCGGCGTCACCGTTATGTCCGCCGTGCGACCGAACGCCACCACGTTGGCGGCAGCCGCCGGCAAGGGCTTTGACGCCCTCACGGCGACGGTGTCGGCCTGCATGGAAGGGATCGAGCTCCACCACGCCGAGAACGCCGCGCTGCCGGTCGTGCAGGCCACCTATCGCTCCCTCGCTCGCAACCAGCCAGTCGTCGATTGCGAGGCACTTCCCCGCTGGCGAGAGAGTGTCTGGACCCCGGATACGCCTCTCCCGTTCACCTCCGGCTTCTGCCTCCTGCGCCAGGAGGAGACGGCGCTTCCCCTCGAGCTCGCCTGCATGCCCGGGCCACACATACCGGGTCTGAGGGGTGGCCTCGACCTGTTCCAGGTGAGCTCGAATGGGCTCGCCTCGGGCAACACATTGCTTGAGGCGATTTGCGCCGGCCTCTACGAGGTGATCGAGCGCGACGCCCACGCCGTCGTCTGCGCCGGCGAGCGCGCCGGCCACTTCCCGCCCTGGGTCGACCTCGCCGGACTCGACTACCCGCTCGTGGCCGAGCTGTGCGAGAGGCTGGAGTCAGCCGGACAGCAGCTCATGGTGCGCGACCTCACCTCCGACGTCGGCGTGCCCGTCTATCAGGCGACGATCAAGGACGCCACCGAGCGAAACGTCGGCATCTACGGGGGAATGGGAGCACACCTCGACCCCGAGATCGCCCTCGTGCGCGCCCTCACCGAGGCCGTGCAGGGGCGGGCTGTCTACATAAGCGGCGCCCGCGACGACATGTTCATCGCCGAGTTCCGGCGCTGGAAGCGCTGCGACGTGCCCGGCGCCAACGATGCTCTCGCCGATCCGGCCCGCGTCCCGCAGGCGCCCCGCCGCCCCGATCGGAGCAAGGAGAGCTTCGAGGAGGACCTGCGAGAGGTTCTCGGAGCCCTGGCCAAGGCAGGCATCGAGAGCGCGGTCGTCGTTGACCTCACCCGACCTGAGTTCGAGATACCGGTCGTGAAGGTGGTCGTTCCCGGCCTGGAGGGCTACGCGGACTTCGGTAGCTACTCGCCGGGCGAGCGCGCCCGCCGCGCCGGTGGCGACCGAGGAGAGAGCCGGTGAGCGGACCGCGAAGCGTCGTCTTCCTCGGTCCGAGCCTGCCCTTGGAGAGAGCCAGGCAGCTTCTCCCAGAGGCGATCTTTCGCCCACCGGCTCGACAGTCCGACGTGATCTCGGCGGTGCGCATCGACTCCCCGCAGGTGATAGGGATCATCGACGGCACGTTCGCCCAGACGCTCTCGGTCTGGCACAAGGAGATCCTCTACGCGCTGCAGCAGGGGATCCACGTCTTCGGTGCCGCCAGCATGGGGGCGCTCCGGGCAGCCGAGTGCGACGTCTTCGGCATGGTAGGGATCGGCGAGATCTACCGTGCCTACCGCGACGGGGTGCTGCGCGACGACGACGAGGTGGCCCTCATGCACGCCAGCGGGGAGGAGGGCTACCGGGGACTTACTGAGGCGATGGTGAACGTGCGCGCCACCATCGCTGCCGCCTCGGCGGCCGGGCTGTTCGGCGAGGGCGAAGAGCAGCTCGTTGTCTCCTGTGCCAAGGCAGTCCACTTCACCGAGCGCAGCTGGGAGGCGATCTTCCGCGCCAGCCGCAGGGCTGGTCTTGCCCTCGGGGCCGAGACGGCGCTGCGCGCCTTTGTCGGCTCAGGCACGGTCGACGTGAAGGGCCGCGACGCCGCCGAGCTCCTTGAGCACCTGGCCGGCCTGCCAGCTGAGCTCCCACCGGCCGTCCCGAGCGAGCCGCTCGCTCGCTCCTCTGTCTTTGTGGCCCTCTACGAGCGCGACAGGAGGGTGAAAAGGCCCGCTGGCGAGGTCTCCCTCGACGCCATCGCCCGCTGGGCCATGCTCGCTGCCCCCGGCGCCGACGATCTCCTCGAGCTGGCGCAGCTGCGCGAGGTCGCGGCCGCCTTCGCTGCCTTCTTGCAGCTCGAGACGACAGCGGAGATGGTGGCGTCCGAGAAGAGCCGCTTCATGGCCCGGCGCCGCCTCCGCTCCGAGGACGACCTCGCCCGCTGGCTCGAGCGCAACGACCTCGACGAGAGCGACTTCGGCGAGCTGGTCCGCCTGCTGGCGACTGGCCGGCGAATGCGAGCCTGGGTGGCCGCCCGGCGCTTCAAACGCCAGATGGCCCGCCCGCTTCTCGACGAGCTGCGCCTGGCCGGCCGGTATCCGGAGGTGGCCGACGAGGCCGCGGCCGACGAGGCGGCACTGAGTGGAATTGAGGAAGAAGGCGGCCTGAGCGGCGGAGAGCCCGTCGGCCTCACGCGGCGCCAGCTCATCGCCGAGCAAGCGGCCGCCTCAAGCTGGCTGCCAGACACCTCGATCGACCAGTGGGCAATCGAGTCAGGCTTCGAGGACGCTTTCGACGTTTACATCGAGATGCTGCGCCACCGTGCCCTGCGCTCGCGGCAAAGCTCCAGCTGAGCCGGGAGCGGTGCCCGCGAGCGCACTGGCTCCCAGCTGAAGGGGGCGTCCGCTTGTCTCGGAGGACCGCCGGCGAGACCACCCTTCTCAGGCTCGTGCCAGATGAGCCGATGGTGTCGGCCGCCGTCTTCGAGGTGGCCCTCGGAGGCCTCCGCCTCGAGCGAGCAGGTGTGCGCCGCGTCTCCGCCGCCTGGTTCATGGGCCGTCTGCTCGAGGCGGACGGCCCGGCTACAGCCGAGGAGCGTCTCGGTGAGCTCACCGCCGAGGTCGACGTCCTCTTTCCGAGCTACGAGGTCCACCGAGCCATCCCC
>JAJYQK010000142.1 GCA_021794645.1 Actinomycetes bacterium | reverse complement strand
TTCCGATCTCTGGCTGGCGGGGCATGCCGGCGCGCCGGCCGAGGCGCTCGAGGCGCAGGGCAGCCCGCCCGGCCCAGCCCGGTGGTCGGCGCCGCCGCCGGCGCTCGAAGGAGATGGCCCCGTAGCCGGTGAGGCCAACGCCCGCCACCGAGCCGAGGGGGACGAGCGGCAGCCGGCCGGCGCCCGCCGAGAGCTCCTGGAAGAGGTAGGCGCCCGGAGAGCCGGGAGCGAGGGGGACGTTCGCCGTCGGGTCGAAGTTCTGCCAGCCGTAGCCGGGGAAGTAGACCTGCACCCAGGCGTGGGCATCCTTCGCCTCGATGTCGTAGAGGTTCGAGAGCGGGTCGTAGGGGCCCGGCACGTAGCCGATCGCCTCCCGGGTGGGGATGCCGAGGGTACGGAGCATGACCGCCAGCGCCGTAGATATCTGCTCGCAGTAGCCACGGCGTGTCCCGAAGAGGAACTGGTCGACGGCGTCCTGGCCGGGCTTGAGCGGGGGGATCTGCAGGGTGTACTTGGTGTGGTGGGCGATCCAGGCCTCGAGGGCGGCCACCTTGGCCATCGTCGTGCGGGCGTGGTGGTCGGCGACGACGCGGCGGGCGAGGGCGGCCGCCCGCCGGTAGGGGTGGGGGAGCTGCAGGGCCGCCTTGATTGACGGGAAGGCCAGCACCCGGGCCGTGAGCGGTCGGGTGTCGCCTGCCAGCACCTGCGGGCTCACCTCCGTGTCGGCCGAGACGACGGTGTAGACGGTGCCCTTTGTCATCGCCACGGTCGTGCGGATGGAGCCGTCGTTGCCGAGGACGAGCGAGCCGGCGGGGAAGTAGACCTGTGCGGGCTCGGCGGTGGCGAAGATGATGTTGGGAAGGGACGTCTCGACGTAGAAGGTCTGGACGTTCTCCTTCAGGTGGTGTCCGGCGAGCGGGGAGGTCGGAATCTCGAAGGGCGAGCCGCCGCTCAGACGGGTGGCTCCCCTGTCGTGGCGGGAGAAGAGCCAGCTCTGGCCGTTCCAGGTGTCATAGGTGAGACCGAGGAAGTAGCCGGGCGAGTCCGCTCGCACCCGCATGATGACCTTTGAGCTGAGGGCGTAGCGGTTGGCCGTGTCGAGGTTCCCGATGAAGCCGACGTAACCGCCGAGGCCGACCTTGCCGCCGGGGCGGCCGGGGTGGGAGGGCTCTGTCGGGCCGGAGCCGTTGCCGCCGACGAGGCCACCGTTGGGGGGCAGGGCGAAGTAGCGGGTGAGGCTCGAAGGGAGGGCCAGGGACTGAGCAGCCTGCGGGGTGGGAAGGACGCTCAGCAGGCCGAGGGCGATGGCGACCACCGCCGCCAGGCTGGC
Organism: Actinomycetes bacterium; assembly: GCA_021794645.1. Taxonomy (GTDB): domain Bacteria; phylum Actinomycetota; class Acidimicrobiia; order Acidimicrobiales; family Bog-793; genus JAJZLV01. Next base: position 12,024 of record JAJYQK010000142.1, on the reverse strand, counting down.
GGCGGTGGTCGGCAGGGAGAGCGGCCGCCTGCTCGCTGTCATCGATCGCCAGGACAAGGTGAGCCCGAGGACGCAACAGACGAGCAGCAGGAGGACGAAGACGAGGAAGCTGAGAGAGACCGCCTGGGCGCCGGCGACGGTGACGAGGGCGCCCGCCGCTGCCAGGGAGAACAGCAGGTCGCGGCGGGCGGGCACGTCGAAGGAGTGGACCACCTGCACCCAGGTGAAGAGCCCGGCCAGCGGCACCTCGATGGAGAGCAGCTGCCCGCTCCCGGCTGCCTGCGTGATCTGGTCGACGAACCAGGCGAAGACGACCACGACCGCAGCGGCCAGCACAACCTTCAGCCACTGACGGGGGCGGTGGCGGGTGATGTAGGAAAAGAGCATCCCGACCGCCACGGCCACCGTCGCCACCGCCGCCGTCGCCGAGGAGAGCTCCCCGACGGCCTCACAGGAGAGGATGCCCGTCACGACGGCGACCGTCGTCACGACCCGGAAGGCCACGGACTCCTCTGGTAGCAGTGGGGCGTTGGCTCGCCGCACCCTCTCCCGCAGGCTGAGGCCTCTCTCTGGCGGGGAGAGGTTCTCGCTCACGGCGAGCCTCCCCCGAGGTCGCCCCAGGGGTTGCTGCCAAGGCGGGCGAGAAGCCGTCCCGCCTGCAGCTCGGTGGTGAGCCTGGCCGCCCCGTGCTCGTTCTCGCCGCTCTCGAGGAGCACGGGGCGGCCCTCGTCCAGGTAGCCGGCGATGGCGGCGAGCAGGCGGGAGGCCGCCTCCTCGGCGGCATCGGTCTCCTCGGGCAGCTCGGCCCGCAGCCGCACCGAGCGGTCGAGGGAGGTGTCGGACTCTCGCACCATGAGCACGCCGGTGTGCGCCGTCGAGCGCCAGTCGACGCGGCGGGGGCTGTCTCCCACCCGGTACTCGCGCGAGCCGCGGCGCTCGCCCGCCTCGGCCAGGCGGTGCTGGGAGGAGGAGGCGCCCGGTTCGGCCGCCTCCTCACCGGCGCGCCCGCTCGGCGCCCGCCGGGGAGATACGACGAGCGGGCGGGGAAGCGCCAGCCGCTCGGTTCGCGACCACCAGAGCAGGCCGAAGGGGGCGGCGCTGGAGATCTCCACCTCGATCGCCGCCAGCTGTCCGCGGTGGCCGGGCGTGAGCTCGACGGCGACGGCCTCGCCGGCGGCGAGGCTCCTCGCCGTGCCTGCCGGCCTGAGCGGAAAGAGGCGGCAGGCGGCCGTGGCGATGATGCGCACCTCGAACGGGCGGCCGGTGGTGGCGTCGCCGGGGCAGGCCTCGACCCGCAGCTCGACCCGGTGCAGGGCGAGGGCGGGAGCGAGCAGCCCGACGGCTGCCACGCCGGCGGCGAGGGCCCCGAGTGCCTGCACCCAGCCCGAGCCGCTGGCGTGCGCCACCGCCTCCCAGACGAGGAGCAGGCCCACGATGGAGCCGACCGGGCCCGCCCAACGGACGGGCCTCGCCCGGGCGGCCCGCCCGGGCCGGCGCCGGCGGCTCATGGTCGTGGGGCTGGCAGGCTTCCGGTCAGCTCCCCCACGATGGCAGCCCCGGCTGCTATCGAGCCTCGCCTTCCTTCGACGACGAGCCGGTGGCCGAGGACCGCCGGTGCGACAGCCTTGACGTCGGCAGGGGTGACGAAGTCCCGCCCGGCGAGGGAGGCCTCCGCCCTGGCCGTGGAGAGGAGGGCGATCGTCGATCGCGGACTCCCGCCGAGCCTCACCTCCGGCCTCTCCCTCGAGGCCCGCACTATGGAGACGGCGTACTCGGCCACCGATTGGTGGACGTGGGTGGCGGCCACCTCGCTCTGGGCGGCCGCCAGGCTCTGGGGGGTGGCCACCGGCCGCAGGCGGGAGAGGACGGGCTGGGCCCCATGGCCGACGGCGAGGGCGGCCTCGGTCGAGGCGTCGGGGTAGCCGAGCATCGTGGCGACGAGGAAGCGGTCCATCTGGCTCTCGACGAGAGGGAAGGTGCCCGCCTGCTCGACGGGGTTCTGGGTGGCGAGAACCAGGTGGGGTGAGGGGAGGGGCCAAGGGCGGCCGTCCACGCTCACCTGCTGCTCCTCCATCGCCTCGAGGAGGGCCGCCTGGCTGCGCGGCGGCGTGCGGTTCAGCTCGTCGAAGAGCACGACATGGGCGAAGACAGGGCCGGGGCGGAACTCCCAGTCGCGGGTGGAGTCGTTGTAGACGCTGACGCCGGTGATGTCGGAGGGAAGGAGGTCAGGGTGGCCCTGGATGCGGGCGAGGTCGGCGCCGATGGAGGCGGCCACCGCCTTGGCGAGCATCGTCTTGCCGACGCCCGGGACGTCCTCGATGAGCAGGTGGCCGCCGGCCAGCACGGCGAGGGCCGCCAGGTGGCAGGCCTCCGCCGCCCCCCGCACCACAGCGGAGAGGTTCTCGAGGAGGCCCCTGCCGATCTCGGCGGCCCGGGCCGCCCCGGCCGCGGAGTGGGCCGCGGCGGCAGGAAGGGTTTCCTCGGTCGTCATAGATGAGAGCTCCTTTGCCCGACCGATCGGGTGATCGCTCAGCGTAACGGTGTATCGGCAGCAATCGAGGTCGAGCTGAGCGCAGAGCGGGCTGCCCGACTCAGAACTCGAGGCTGCTCAGCTCGGGTACCGCCCGCTCGGCCCGTCGACGCACGTCGAGCCAGCGCTCCCTGTCGGGGCGCCGTCCCGGCTCGACGATGGCGCGAGGAGCGGTCTGACCCGCCGCCGTCTCGAGGTCGGGCCAGAGCCCGACGGCCGTCCCGGCCAGGAAGGCAGCCCCGAGGGTGGTCGCCTCGGTGACGGGAGCCACCTCGACCGGACGGCCGCAGCTGTCGGCGAGCGCCTGCACGAAGAACGGGTTCTCGCTCATGCCGCCGTCGACGGCGAGGCGCTCGATGGCAAAGCCGGCGTCGGCCTCGGCGGCCTCGAGCAGGTCGGCCCCCCGCTGGGCGACGCCCTCGAGGACCGCCCGGACGAGATGGGCCCGGGTCGCCCCCCGGGTCAGGCCGACAATGGTCCCCCGTGCCCCGAAGTCCCAGACGGGCGTGCCGAGCCCGAGGAGGGCGGGGACGAAAAAGACGCCGGCCGAGTCCGGCACCGACGAGGCGACCTCGGCCGTCTCGCTGGCACTCGAGATGATCCCGAGATCGTCCCGGAGCCACTCGACACAGCTCCCCGCCGAGAGCATGACCGCCTCGAGGCCCCAGCTGAGCCGACCACCTTGGCTCCAGGCGACTATCGGGAAGCAGCCGTGGGCGGTCCTCGCCGCTGCCCCGGGCGGGTTCGGCCCCGTCGTGCAGTCGAGCATCCCGCCCGTGCCGAAGGTCGCCTTGGCCCGCCCCGGTCCGAGGCAGCCCTGGCCGACGAGCGAGCCCTGCTGGTCGCCGACGAGCGAGGCGATGGGGGGAGCTCCCGGCAGGGCGGAGGCCTCGCCGATCACGCCCGAGGACGAGACGATGCGGGGCAGTACCTCGGGCGGGACCCGCAGGGTCTCGCAACGGGCGAGGTCATAGCCGCTGGCGTCGTCGAGGACGAGCCCGGTCACGGCCGCGTTCGTGTGGTCGGTGACATGCAAAGCGCCGCCAGAGAGCACCCAGGCGACCCAGCTGTCGACCGTCCCGTAGCAGAGCTCGTCCGGGCGGGAGCGATCCGGGTCGGCCATGTCGAGCAGGACCGCCAGCTTCGTCGCCGACTGGTTCGGCGCCAGCCTCACCCCCTGGTCTCGCAGCATGAGGCACATGCCGGCCGTGCGGAGGTCCTGCCAGCCGATGCCCGGGCCGACGGGAGCCGAGGTGAACCGGTCCCAGAGCAGCGTCGAGGCCCGCTGGTTGGCGATGCCGACGGCATCGACCGCCCCGGCGCGGGCGAGGGCGGCCGTCGCCACCGACAAGACGGCCTCTTTCATGCGGGCCGGGTCGAACTCGACGAAGCCCTGCGCCGGTGAGCTCGGAAGCACCTCCTCGTAGACGACCTCGTGCAGCTGGGCGGCGGCCCCGACGACGCTCGCTCGCACGCCGCTTGTTCCGACGTCGACGACGAGGACCTTTCCCTCCACCGCTCAGCCCTCCCGCCAGAGCGGCCCGCCGGCCCGTCCGAAGGGAGAGGAGAGCCCGAGCTTGCCGGGGTTGAGTATCCCGTTCGGGTCGAGCGCCGCCTTCAGGGCGGCGAGAACGGCGAAGCCCTCGCCGAGGGCATCTCTCATGTAGGGCCCGCGCAGCAGCCCGACCCCGTGGTGGTGGGAGATGGAGGCTCCGTGGCGGCGACAGGCTGCCATCGCCCCGTCCCAGCACGAGCGGTAGTAGGACGCCGCCCAGGCATCGTCCTCGGGATCGGGCCCGCGCCCGGCGAAGGTGAAGTAGAGACAGGCGCCGTCGAGGTAGGCGTGCGACTCGTGCACCGAGGCGGCGAGGGAGCCGGGCACCGCCGAGAGGAGCGACCTCACCTCGTCGGCCAACGGGGCGAGGGCCGCCCAGTGGGCCGAGACCTCGATCGTGTCAACGACGATGCCCGCCCGCGTCAGCGGGGCGAGCGCCGAGGTGTCGTTGCGTCTCTCGAGCCATCGCGCCACGAGGGCTTCGTCGGTCGCCTCGCCGCCGCGCTCGGCCGCCTTGGCGGCGAGGACGTCCATGGCGGCGTCGCAGATGGCCGGCTCCCCCTCGTCGAGGGCGATGAGGAGGTTGGTCCCATCGAGCTCGAAGCTCCTCTTGGTCTCGGTCTCGTCGTAGAGGCGGGCCACGGCCGGACAGGCACCAGCGGCCAGGGCGAGCCGGAGGGCGTGCAGGCCCTCGCTGAAGGTCGGGAACGAGAAGGCTGCCCTCCGCTCGTAAGAGGCGAGCGGGTGGAGCCGGAGCGAGGCGGCCGTCACCACGCCGAGCGTGCCCTCGCTCCCGAGGAAGAGCTGGCTGAGGTCGGGGCCTGTGGCAGAGCGAGGGCCGGCTCCCGCCAGCGCCCCGGTCCGCACCACCCGCCCGTCGGCGAGGACGACCTCCAGCCCGGCGACGATGTCCTCGATCTTGCCATAGCGGGTGGAGTACTGGCCCGCTCCCCGGCAGGCGACCCAGCCGCCGACAGTGGCAAGGTCCATCGACTGGGGGAGGTGGCCGACGGTGACGGAGTGCTGGCGGAGAGCCTCTTCCAGGACCGGCCCGAAGGTGCCGGCTCCCACCTCGCAGCGAAGCGATTCGACGTCGAGCGAGTAGAGCCCCGCCAGCTGGCGGCAGTCGAGGGCGATCCCGCCGAAAAGGGGGATGGCACCGCCACAGACGCCGCTCCGGCCGCCTGCTGGCGTGACGGGGACGCCCGCCCCGTTCGCCAGCCGGAGCACGGCGGCGAGCTGGCCCACATCGTCCGGCCTCACCACGAGGGCGGGCAGCCGGGGGGCGATGCCTTTGAGCGCCCAGCGCTGCGCCAGCGGCCACCAGTCCCTGGAGGCCTCTGCGAGGCTCTCGGGGAGGGACTCGATCGCCGCCCCCGTGCTCTCGAGAGCCGCCAAGAGCTCGTCGCCGATGGCGACCTTCGGCCCGGCGAAGGCCTCCTCGAGCTCGGCCGGTTCGGCGCCCCACTCGATGGGCGGGCGGACCGAGCTTGTCCCCATTACCTGCCGGTCTCCCTCTCGGTGCTCAGGGCTCCGAGCTGCTCTTCGACGAAGCGGGCGAACGAGGTGACCTCGGCCGCCTTCTTCGCCTCGTCCCAGCCGAGCTCGGGGGCGAGCAGCTCGGCCACCGCCGGAGCGGCCCGCAAGGTGGCCTCGGCCTCCAAGAGGACGGCTCGGGTCCGGCGGGCGAGGACGTCCTCGAGGGACTGGGCCATCTCGTAGCGAGCGGCGTAGACGGCCTCGGCCGCCAGGTAGTCGAGTCCCTCGACGAGGGGAGCGGCGAGCGCAGGCTGCTCGGCAAGCAGGCCGAGCACGGCGCGGGCCTCGCCCCCGTAGCGGCGGCGCAGGTGCTCGAGGCCGTCTCGGTCGAGCGGGCCGCCCGGGGTGGCTGCCAGCCGGTCGAAGGAGGCGAGCCCGTCGGCGCCCCGCAGCCTGAGCCGCTTGGTGGGCGAGGGTTGCAGGCGGCCGAGCCGGGGTGCGAGGGCGTCGACGGTGTCCTCGGCCATCTTGCGATAGGTGGTGAGCTTGCCGCCCGTCACCGTCACGAGGCCGCTCGCCGAGACGATCACCTGGTGGCGGCGGGAGAGGTCGGCTGTCCTGGCGCTCGGCGCCTTCCGCTTACTGGCGGCGGCGAGGAGGGGGCGCAGGCCGGCCCAGGCGCCGGTGATGTCCTCCCGGCCGATCGGCTTGCTGACGGCGGCGTTGACGGCGGCGATGACGTAGTCGACGTCTTCGTCGCTCACCTCGGGCCGGTCCACATCGCCGCGGTAGTCGGTGTCGGTCGTGCCTATGTAGGTGTGGCTGCCCCAGGGGACGATGAAGATCGAGCGTCTGTCGCCCGCCACTGGCACGACGGCGGCTACGTCGCAGGGGAGGCTCTCCCTCCGCACGGTGAGATGGATGCCCTTGGCCGGTCGGATCGTGCCGGTGTGGCCGGTCTCGCCCATGGCCATCACCTCGTCGGCCCAGACGCCGGTGGCGTTCACGACCACCTTGGCCCGCACTGTGATGGTCGGGCCGCCGGTTGGCTGGACGAGGGCGCCGGTGATGTTGCCTTGCTCCCCCCGCTCGAGCCCGACGACCCGAGCGTGGTTGACGGCAACCGCCCCGTGGGAGAGGACGGCGGTGCGGGCGATGGCGAGCGTGAGGCGGGCATCGTCGGCGTGGGCGTCGTAGTAGAGGAAGCCGGCGACGAGCCGGTCCCGCCGGACGGTCGGGAGATGGGCGGCGAACTCCTCGGCGTCGATCTTGCGGTGGCGCTTTCCGATCCGCCAGCCGCCGGCGAGGTCGTAGATGACGAGGGCTATTCGGTAGGCCCGCACCACCGCCTGGTCGACCATCCCGCCACTCCCGAACAGCGGGATGAGGAAGGGGAGCCTCTCGACGAGATGGGGAGCGTTGCCGAGGAGGCGCTGGCGCTCCAGCAGGTTCTCCCGGACGAGGGCGAACTCCTTTTGCTGCAGGTAGCGCAAGCCGCCGTGGACGAGCTTGGAGGACTTCGAAGAGGTGCCCGAGGCGAAGTCGTCCTTCTCGACGAGGGCCGCTCTAAGCCCCCGGCTGGCCGCCTCCAGCAGGACGCCTGCCCCGGTGACGCCGCCGCCGACAACGAGCACGTCGTACTCCTCCTCACCGAGGCGCCGGAGAGCCGTCGGTCGGTCGAAGACGGTTGCGGGCACGCCGACAGCGTGCCACAGCGCCAGACGGCCGGACGAAGATCGAGCACGCTGCCTGGCCGGGAGGGGGTAGGTGGGCCTTTCCACCACCGAGAGCGCGTCGGCGCAGAGGCGGGTGAGGGGTCAGCTCACCCCGATCGGGCTGCCTGACGAACGCGAGCAGGAACGATGGCGGTCTCGTCCCCTTCTCAAGGCAGTCTCAAGGTGGTGGCAAGAACACTGTCAGTGGTAAATGGGCAAGGTTTGGGACAGCAGAACTAGCAATCTGTCTCCCAGTCCGCCATAATGCTCCCGGCGGGAGCGGGGCCTCTCATCTGTCAGACCCTTCCGCGGTCGCCGGAGCTGCGCGGCGGATCTTCTAGCACCGGTCCGAATCAAGAGGGGATTTGTTTTGATGAGCAATGGAGAGCCAGCCCTGGGTGAGGCGACTCAGGGTATCTCCGAGCTGGCGGGAACCGACAGAATCTCTTGCGCGTTTCCCGGCCAGCCACTTCCGATGAGGCGACCAACAGTAGGGCGAGATCGAGGGCTGGCTTCTCTCTCCACGGGTCGACGCCGGAGCTGCAAGTCCGGACTGTTCAGGTACCAGTCCGGAGACAGAGAGAAAGCTCGAGGAGAGATAGCCAGATGAAGAAGCTCATGCAGCGGGTTCGGAAGTTGGCCGTCCCATTGGTGGTCGTGCCGACGATCTCGGTGGGCGCGGCGATCGGCGTCATCGCAGCGAGTGGCGCCGCACCCGCCGGCGCCACCGCCACCACCTGCCAGGCTACGACCAGCACCTCCTGCTCCGACACGGGCACGCTCACGCTGTCGGCCGGCACGCTCACAGCGACGATGCCCAGCTCGCTGTCTTGGTCCGGAACGCTCTCTGGCACCAATAGCAACCTCGTCGACACGACGGCGGCCGACCAGAGCTTTCAGGTCGACGACAACACAGGTAGCGGCGCCGGTTGGCACGTGACGGCCTCGGCCACCCAATTCACCTCCACCAGCGGCACCAGCACCTACACGCTCCCGAGCTCGGCCTTTTCAGTGAACGGCAGCCTCTCGAGTGCGACGGCAACGACGGCGCCGTCCGAAACCTGCGTGAGCACCTGCACCCTTCCCACCGATTCGACGACTTACCCGGTCGGCATCTCGACGGCGGCCGTCGACATCTACGACACACAGGCAGGCACGGGCCTGGGTGACGTCACGATCGGCGGCAGCTCCTCTAGCGCCCCAGTGGGGTGGTGGCTGGCAATTCCGGCCACGACCAGGGCGGGCACATACACCTCGACGATCGTCTTCTCGATCGTCTCGGGGCCCTAACAGACAAATGGTGTTGGCCCGGCCTCGGGTGCTCCCCGAGCCTGGGCTTGCTCGGGCGTAGGATCACCGCGTTGACAAGAGGCCCCGGCGTCACAGGGACCAAGGACACCGATGCGGTTGGCAAGACCTGAAGGACAAGTCCCAGCGCGCCGCACCCGGGCGGCCCAGAGGAAATCGGTCTTCCAGCGCCTGCGCTCGGGTCTCCTTGTCGCTGCAGGAACATCGCTCATCCTCCTGCTGCTCCCGCCCGCAACTGCCAATGCCGGGACATTGAGCGGGCTCTCCTGGGCGGTGAGCACCCCGGTCATCTCGGCGAGCGGGGCGACTTACACCTACGACCTTGTCGTGGCGACTAAGGGCAACTTGACGGCAACCCACGTGACAGTGCCGAGCGGCACCACGGCTGGGACCCTGGCGGCGAGCGTCGTCGCCACCTCTGGCGGCTCGAGCCCGTACTCGATCTCGGTCACGACGGGCACTCCGACGCTCACCGGCACGACACTGTCGATCCCGACGTCGGCTTACTTCCCGGCCGGGGCGACGATTGCCATCGAGGTCACCGGGCTCGTCAACACTCCGACCGCCGGCAGCTACTCATCGACCGTCTCGACTTACAACAACTCCAAGGTTGTCGACTCCGGCACGGCACCTAAGATCCCGATCGCCCCGGAGGCTCTCAGCAACGCCTTCTTCAGCCCCTCGAGCGAGGTCGCCTCGGCGAGCGGGGTCTCCTACTCTTACCAGTTCACCGCGGACGCGGCTGGGGCGACGATCTCCTCGATCTCTTTCACCGTCCCGCCCGGGACGGGCTTCACGCCTCCCTCATCCTCGGCCATCAGCGCCAGCCCTTCGGGCATCGCCGGCGGGACGGCCAGCATCTCGGGTGATGTCGTCACCTATTCGTTCTCCGCCACGCCTATCCCGGCCAGCCAGGTTGTGACGCTCACGGTGCCGGGTTTCACCAACACAGCGACCACCGGCACCTACACCACCGGCGAGATAGCCACCCTCGACGGTTCCACCCCTGTCGACGCCGGGGCCCTGCCGACCGAGACCATCTCCACCGCGGCACTCAGCTCGGTCGCCTGGGCATCCGCCTCGACGGTGAAGAGCACTGCCACGAGCTACACCTACTCGTTCACCGTCGCCACGGGCGGGAGCCTCACGGCGGTCACGATGTCGCTCCCGCCGGGGACGACGGGTACGCCGAGCCTCGGCACTCTCTCGGCAGAGTCGCCCGGCAACGGCTATGCCATCAACCCCACCTGGGGAACTCCGACCGTGGCGAGCGGGGTGCTCACCGTCCCGATGGCGGGTAGCTTCCCGAGCGGCTCGCAGGTTTCGATCCAGGTGAACGGTCTCACTAATACCGCCACAACCGGCAGCTACGCCTCCGCCGTCACGACTTTCAACTCCGCCACGGCCGTCGACTCGGGCATCGCAGCGCCAGTCGCCATCACGGCCGGAGCCCTGAGCGGTCTCTCGCTCGACCTCACCTCGACGGCCGCCGGGGCCACGGGAGTGTCCTACACCTACAAGTTCACCGTCCCGGCGAACGTGACCTTCGACGAGGTGAGCTTTGCCGTGCCGCCCGGCACGGGGGGAAGCGCAGCGCTCGGGACCGTCACGCCCTCGACTGCCTTCTCGGGCTGGAAGCTTTCGGCCCTGTCTGGGTCGAGCGTCACGTTCTCCGAGGGGAGCGGCAGCGCCAACGACTTCGCTGTCGGTACGGCCATCTCGGTTCAGATCACCGGCCTCACAAACACCTCAACCACCGGCAGCTATGCAGAGACGGTCACCGCCCTCGACGGAGGGACCCCCGTGTCATCCGGCACGGAGCCAGCAGTCACCATCACCTCGACCTCCCTCACGAACATCTCCTGGAGCCCGAGCAGCACGACGACCTCGAGCGCCAACACGTCCTACACCTACGGCTTCACGACGGCCTCTTCAGGCTCGCTCGACCAGTTCAGCTTCACGGTGCCCCCCGGCACGAGCGTCACCGGCGGTGGGAGCAACGTGCCGGTAGGAACGATCAGCGCCTACTCCTCTGGCAGTCCCGGCGCCTATGCCATCACCATGGCGAGCCCAGTGGCCACGTTGTCCGGCACGACCATCACGTTCACTTTCAGCGCCGTCACGTTTCCGGCAGGCGCCGTAGCCTCGATCCAACTCACCGGCCTCACCAATACCGGCACGGCCGGGAACTACAGCTCGACCATCACCACCTACTCCGGCAGTCTGGCTCTCGACTCCGGAACGAGCGCCGCGGTCTACTTCACGGCGGCTTCCCTGTCATCGCTCTCGCTCACGACGAGTGCCAACGGCGTCGGGGCGACCAGCGTCTCCTACACATACAAGTTCACCCTGAGCGCCGGCACCTTCGACGAGATGAGCTTCACGGTGCCGGCCGGCACGACGGGGACCCCGGCGCTCGGCACGGTGACTCCCATCAGCGGGAGCGACTGGTCCAACTGGACGCTCTCGGCCATCTCGGGCGACACGGTCACCTTCAGCTTCAACCCGGACGCCTCCTATCCGAGCCCGCCTGACATCACGAGTGCCACTGCCATCTCGGTGCAGCTGACAGGACTCACCAACACGACGACGCCCGGTAGCTACGCCACCACGGTCACCCTCCTCGAGGGGGGCTCAGCCATCGCCTCTGGCACCACGTCATCGATCACGATCACCTCTACCGGTCTCACGAACGTCACATGGTCGCCGTCGACCTCGACGACCTCTGTCGGGAACGCCTCCTACACCTACGACTTCACCACTGCATCCTCGAAGACGCTGAGCTCCATCCAGATGACCGTCCCGCCCGGGACGGCTGTCACCGGCGGAGGTAGCACGGTGACGATCCAGTCCCTCAGCGCCCAGGCGACCTACACGATCACGCTCGCCGGCGCCGCCGCGAGCCTCTCGGGGAGCACCATCACTCTCAGCTTCACCGCCGTCAGCTGTCCCGCGGGGACCACATTCACGATCGTCTTCTCCGGCCTAACCAACACTTCGACGGCGGGCAACTACCAGTCGAGCATCACCACCTTCGACGGAACCCTCGCCATCGACTCTGGCACGAGTCCGGCCGTCAACTTCACCTCGACGTCGCTCACCTCGCTTTCTTGGACGGCGAGCAACTCGACGATCAGCGCCTCCACCTCTTACACCTTCAGCTTCGGGGTGAGCACCTCCACCCCGGTGGGCTCGATCCAGATGACGGTGCCCTCTGGCACTGTCGGAAGCTCCATCACGGCCGGAACGATCACGCCGAGCGTGCTGGCAGGCGGAACGCTCAGCTTCAGCTCGGGCACTGACGTCATCACTTACACGCCGCCGTCAGCGCCCGTCACGATCTCGTCTTCTGAGACGGTGAGCCTAACCTTCAACGGCCTCCAGAACACCGGGACAGCCGGGCTCTACACCGCCAACGTGAGCGTCCTCGACACCGT
>JAJYQK010000095.1 GCA_021794645.1 Actinomycetes bacterium | reverse complement strand
TGCCCCTGCCAGAGGCCCATCGGGATGGCGAGGGCGACGGCGAGGAAGATCGCCGCTCCCACCATCAGCATGGTCCGCGGCAGGTACTCGGCGAGAAGCGAGGCGACGGTCTGGTTCTGCTTGTAGGAGAAGCCGAGGTTCCCCTGCAGGGCGTGCCAGGCCCAGAGGAAGTACTGCACCGGGAGCGGCTTGGTGAGCCCCTCCTGCACGGCCAGGTCGTGCACCGCCAGCGGGGTGGCCCGCGGTCCCAGCTGGGCCCGGATGAGGCCACCGGGCAGCGAGTGCAGGAGGAGGAAGACGACGATCGAGACCAGCACCGTCACGACGACGGACTGGGCGAGCCGCCTCAGTACGTAGCCGGTCACCGCCTTCGGCTCACCATCTCCTCAACTCCTCCGTCTACGCCCCGTGCCGCTACTTGACGAAGTACCAGCGAGAGGGCATCGGGAAGAGGTACGGGTTGAGCGGGTCCCAGCCCTTCAGGTTGTTCTTCACGAGGAGGAGGTACTGGTCCGGCAGCGGGAACCAGAGCGAGGCCACCTGCCGGCTGAGGTAGGTCTCGTCCCTGTAGAGAGCCTGCTTCCCGCTCTGGGTGTGAGCCGCTTGGATCAGGGCGTCTGCCGTCGGCGAGGAGTAGCCCCCACCCCAGTAGTTGCCCTTGCCGAACTGCTCGCCGCCCGAGGGGACGAGGGTGTTCTGGCCGAAGTCCCACATGAAACTGGCATAGCCGGCCATCCCCCACTTGCAAGGTCCCGGCGGGCAGACGCCGGCGATCGAGTACATCGTGTTGACCGTCTGGCCGTCGAGGGTGATGTTGACCCCGGCGCTCTTGGCGGCCGTGGCGAAGGCCTCGACCTGCGAGAGCCAAGCGGGCGTCCCGGTCGAGTACATCAACATGATGGAGAGCGGCTCGCCCTTTGTGATGCCGGCCCCGCAGTCGTTGCTGGCGGTGCCGGGGCGCTGGCAGACGTCGACGCCAGAGGAGCTCTTCACCCAGCCGTGGGAGGAGAGGAGAGCCTTCGCCGCCGAGAGGGAGTAGGGGTAGGGGTCGTGCATGAGGGCCGGGGCGGTGTAGGGGCTGTTCACCGCCGGGGCGATGCCGTAGTCCGGCACGGCATAACCGTGCAGGACGGTCCTTATGTAGAGCTGCTCGTTCACGAGGTGCTGGAGCGCCTGGCGGAGGTAGAGCTGGCGGACGAGCGGTCCCCACTGCGGGCTCGTGTAGCCGAACTCGACGTCTTCGTTGTAGAAGGCCTGCCAGGGCTTGAAGGTGTAGCCCATCGCCTCGTAGGTCTTGACAGCCGCGACGGCGCTGAAAGGCAGCCAGCCGAAGTCGACCTGGCCCGAGCGGACGGCGTTCACCTCGGCGGTGTCAGAGTTGAACGAGTAGATGACGAGGTTGCTCAAATGGGCCTTGTCCGGGCCGGTGTACTTCTTGTTGGCCGCCAGCACCGTCTTGTAGGTGGTCGGGTCGAAGCCGGAGATGACCCAGGGGCCGTCGACGGTCTTCCAGAGCGGGTTCGAGGCGTAAGTCGAGAGCTGGGAGGACTGGGCGTAGAGGAAGTTGTAGACCTGCTTGGCCCCCGCCGGCGTGGCGGCGGCGTTCCCGACCGTACAGGTGGCACAGGTCTTGTCCCAGGCCTGCTTGGGTAGGGCGTAGATCCAGGTGAGCTGGTTGCCGGTGAACCAGACGGGGTTGTAGGACCGGTTCAGGTGCATCGTGAACTGGTACTTGCCGCTGTAGGTGACAGAGGTGACGTCGTCGGGCAGCTCGCCCGAGACATAGGGGGCGTACTTGCCGAGCTTGGCGCCGGCCGCCTCCAGCTGGAAGTAGAACTGCACGTCGGCGTTGGTGACCGGCGTCCCGTCGGACCAGGTGTAGCCCTTCTTCATCGTGACCGTCACGGCGGTGTTGTTGTTGCTAAAGACGGGCTTAGAGGCGAGCGAGATGCCGTAGTCGATGCCGGTCTTGCCCGGGGCGCCGGGGTAGTAGAGGGGCCGCCACATCTCGTTCTCGACCCAGAGGTCGTAGGGCTCGTAGTTCGACTGGTTCTCGAGGGGGAAGATCCAGGAGAAGGTGTCGCCGGTCGCCATGGCGAGGCTGGCGGTGCCGCCCTTTTCCGCCTTCCCGCTCGGCGCGGTGCTGCCGGCGGGCGTTGAGCCGGCACAGGCGGCGAGCGCCATGCCGGCGACTGCGACGAGAACGAGCGCTCGTGCCCGCCCCCTCTTGGCCCGGGGGGGCCTGGCCGCCCCGGTCCGGCTCGAGCTGGCCTTGATCTGCCGCCTGAAGGTCATCGGGTCTCCTATCGCGACGCGGTGCGAGGAGAGTCCTTCGAGGACCGGCGCGCACCGAGAGCCGAGTGTTGGTTGAGAAGGTGGTGCTGCAGGGTGCAGGCGCCGACAGCTGCACGGCTTGACGGAGCGGGCCCAGCCCGAAGGCGCACCGCTCCGCCCACAAGCGCTCTCACCGGCTTCCGGCCAGCCAAGGCGGCGCTACCTCTCCTTGCTAGCGGGCGCCATGCGCCGCCCGGCCAGAGCAGTGGGGAGATGGCAGCCGCTCGGAGACGGCAGCTGGCTTCGCATCGTGCGGATTATGGCAGCGTGTCCCCTTGTGTGCAAGGGATTCCGTTGAGAAGCCTGCCGACCGCGACTGAATTACGTGTTCAGGGCCGCAACGGTCCTCGTAATTAATCGGGCGGTCAGAAGGGCGGGAGCCCCACCCTCGAGAAGGACAGCTGTCGGTGCAGCTGGTGGCCGGGGGTGCTCGTGCTTTCCCCCGCGCCTCCCGGGCCTCGTGCCCGACAGCATCGCAGTGGGCGCCGGCGGCCGGGCTCAGGAGTCGAAGCCGACCCCGATCCGGTCGAGCAGCCGCAGCCAGGTGTTGCGCTTGCCCTCGCTCCTGTCGGCCGCCGCCAGCGAGAGGCGGGTCGCCTGGATGGCGAGGTAGGCGAGCGGCTCGGGCGGGAAGGGCAGCGGCCGGCTCCTCACCATCTCCAGGGCGGTCCGCTCGGTCGGGGCCCCCTCGAGCAGGTCGAGCATCACCTCGGCCCCGAAGCGGCTCGCTCCCACCCCGAGCCCGGTGAAGCCGAGGCTGTAGGCGACCCGCGAGCGGTGGGCCGTCCCGAAGAAGGCGCAAAAGCGGGTGCAGGTGTCGATGGCTCCGCCCCAGCGGTGACTGAAGCGGACCTCCTCCAGCTGCGGGAAGGTCTCATAGAAGTGGGCGGCCAGGCGCGAGAAGGTCCGCGGCCGCTCGTCGTAGGCCTCTCTCACCTGGCGGCCGTAGTGGTAGATGGCGTCGTACCCGCCGAAAAGGACCCGGTTGTCCTCGGTCAGGCGGTAGTAGTGGAACTGGTTGCCGCTGTCGCCGACGCCCTGGCGGTGCTGCCAGCCGACAGAGGCGAGCTGGGCCGGGCTGAGCGGCTCGGTGACGAGCACGTAGTCGTAGACGGGCACGAGGTGGAGCCGGAGTCGCCCGAGGAGCGGGCGGAAGGCGCTCGTCCCAAGTGCCACCTTCCTCGCCCGCACCCGGCCGGTCGCCGTCGTGAGGGTGAGCTGCGCCCTGGTGGACTCGAGCGACTCGACCGGGGTCTGCTCGTAGATCTGCACCCCCCGCTCCAGACAGGCCCGGGCGAGCCCCCAGGCGAGGCGGGCCGGGTCGACGAGGGCGACGCCGCTGCGGTCCCAGCTGCCGGCGAGGTAGGTGGGCGAGTCGACCTCGGCCCGCACGGCCGCTTCGTCGAGGAACTCCCCGCCCTGGGCGGCGAGCCCGGCGACCTGGTAGGGCTCGGTCGCCACGTCGAGCTCGCCGGTGCGCTCGAAGCCGCAGTCGACCGAGTTGGTGGTGACGAAGCGCTCGATCTCGTCGAGATTGGCCTGCCCGAGGCGGGCGAGGGTGTCGTACTCCTCGCCGAAGCGCTCCCGCCCGTTCGCCTCGCCGTGGGTGAGGCTGGCGGCGCAGAAGCCGCCGTTGCGGCCCGAGGCCGCCCAGGCGATGCGGCCGGCGTCGAGGAGGGCCACCTCGGCGGCCGGCTGGCGCTCTTTGGCGAGAAGGGCCGTCCACAGCCCCGAGAAGCCGCCCCCGACGACGGCGAGGTCGCACTCGAGCTCGCCCACCAGCGCCGGGCGGGCCGGCGGGCGGGCCGGGTTGTCGAGCCAGAAGGGCTTCGGCTCGGCGTCGCCGAGCGCCCGGGCGATGTGGGCGGCCCGGCCCGCCGGCGGCATGGCGATCACCTGCGGCGGCTCATCGTCTCTCCCACAGCCAGCGGAAGCTAGCCGACGGCCGAGGCGGGCTCGCCTCAGAGGCCGTTGCGGGCCACCACCTGTTGGTACCAGGCGAAGCTCTCCTTGCGGATCCGCTCGCCGCTCGGGAAGTCGACCCAGACGAGGCCGAAGCGGCGGGCGTAGCCCTGGGCCCACTCGAAGTTGTCGAGCAGGCTCCACACGAAATAGCCGCGCACGTCGACCCCCGCCTCGATGGCGCGGTGGACGGCGCGCAGGTGGGCCTCGATGTAGGAGATGCGCTCGGGGTCGTGCACCCGGCCGTCGGGGTCGACGTAGTCCTCGGTCGCAGCCCCGTTCTCGGTGATGTAGATGGGAAGGGCGCTGTAGTCGTGGCGGATGCGCACGAGCAGCTCGGCGAGCCCGTCGGGGGCAACCTCCCAGCCCATCTGGGTGACGGGCCGCGCAGGGGTGAGCACTGCCAGGCTGTCGAGGTCCTCGGCTATCGGGTTCGGCCGGGGCGGCCCGACGTTGAAGCCGGCGCGGCGGGCCTCCTCGGCCCGGCCGCGGGCGACCACGGTCTGGGGCGAGTAGAAGTTGACCCCGAGGAAGTCGATCGCCGCCCCGATCACCTCGAGGTCGCCCGGCCTTACGACCGAGAAGCCGGGGCTCAGCCCGGCGTAGTGGTCGAGCACGTCCTCGGGGTAGGCGCCCTTGAAGAGCGGGTCGAGGAAGAGGCGGTTCTGGTTGCCGTCCGCCCGGCTCGCTGCCGCCTTGTCGGCCGGGTGATCGGTCGCCGGCGTGATGGGCGTGAGGTTGAGGGTGATGCCGACCGCCGAGGCCGGGCTGGCGGCCCTGATGGCGGGCACCGCCAGGCCGTGGGCGAGGAGGAGGTGGTGGGTGGCGGCGCTGGCGCGCCCGAGGTTGCGGTCGCCCGGGGCGTGGCTCCCCTCGCCGTAGCCGGCCCAGGCGGAGCACCAAGGCTCGTTCAAGGTGATCCAGAGGGCGACGTCGTCGCCGAGGGCCTCGGCCGCGAGAGCGGCGTACTCGGCGAAGCGCTCGGCCGTGTCCCGCTCGGACCAGCCGCCGGCGTCCTCGAGCGGCTGGGGCAGGTCCCAGTGGTAGAGGGTGGCGACAGGGGCGATGCCCCGCTGGCGCAGCCCGCCGACGAGGCGGCGGTAGAAGTCGAGGCCCTCGACGTTGACCGGGCCCTTGCCCGTCGGCTGGATGCGGGGCCAGGCGATGGAGAAGCGATAGCCGGGGGCGCCCAGCTCGGCCAGGAGGTCGAGGTCCTCCTCGAGCCGGCGGTAGTGGCCGGTGGCGATGTCGCCGGTGTCGCCGTTGCGGGTGCGGCCGGCGCTGTGGGAGAAGGTGTCCCAGATCGACGGCCCCCGGCCCTCGGCCGAGACCGCCCCTTCGATCTGGTAGGCGGCCGTGGCCGTCCCCCACGTGAAGCCGGCCGGGAAGGTGATTGGTCTGCTTGCGGCATCGGGCACTTGGAGCCCTGCCTCCTGTCTGTCTTGGGGTGTGAGAGTCGTGGGGTCGCCGGGACGGCGCCCGGCCCGGTGCCGGCGGCAGTGCCGCCGGCACCGGGCGGGTCAGGCTGTCAGCTGCCTACTTCTTCACCCTGAGGTGCATGAGGATGTAGGGGAGCTGCGGGTCCCCCGGTGAGGGGTCCATGTAGGGGTTGGCCGGCGAGGGGAAGCCCACGAAGTGGGCCGTCGAGTACTCGTCCCAGTCGGCGCCGTAGAGGAGCGGGGCGTCGGGCACCTGGTTCGAGAAGAGGCTCGCCAGCGTGTGGACATCTCTCGTGATGGCCTTGGTGTTGGCCGGGTTGGTCCCCTCCATCGCCCGCAGGGCGGCCTGGGCCGCCTTGTTGTGGTACCGGCCGTAGTCGGCCGTGGCGGCGCTGCCGATCCGGGCCGAGAGGGTGTAGTCCATCCAGTTCTGGTACTGGACGAAGGGGCTCACGCCACCGGCCCCCCAGTGGATGGCGGCCTGGAAGTGGCCGGCCGGCAGGTCGGCGTACCACTGCGAGGTGGCGACGCCGTCGACCGTGCAGCCGATGTGGACGGCCTTCATCTCGTTGCAGATGAGGGTGGCGTCCTCGAAGTAGTCGCTGTAGGCGGTCGGGTCCTCGATCGAGAAGGTGATGGGCTTGCCGTTCTTCGACCAGGTGCCGTTCACGATCCGGTAGCCGGCCTTCTTCAAGATGGCGGCCACCTTCTTCTTCGCCGGCGTGCCGGGCAGGTTCTTCGTGTCCCCCTTCACCAGGTACTGCTTCTGGTTGGGGAGGATGAGCCCGCTCGTCGAGGTGGCCGGGCGCTCATAGCCGGTCTCACCGATGCTCGAGAGCTGGTTGCGGCTTATCCCGAAGCTGATCGCCTGGCGGACGGCGGCGTTGGCGAGCGGACCACCGGCAGCCACGTTGAAAAAGAGCGTGACCGTCGAGCCGGGGGCGAAGAAGTAGTGGTTCGTCCGCGGGTTCCTGTCGACATAGACCGCCTTGATGTTCGGGATGTCGTTGCCGGCCCAGGTGAGCTGGCCGCTCGAGAGGGCGTTCGACGCCGCGCTGTTCGAGCTGTACGAAGGCACGTTCACCTCGCTGATCGGCGGACGGCCGCCCCAGTAGTGCCGGTTGGCCGTGTACTTCACGACCTGGGCGCTGTAGCTCTTGAGCACGTAGGGACCGGTGCCGACGGCGCGCAGCACTGTGGCCGTGGCCGGGTTCTTGATCCCCTTCCAGATGTGGGCCGGCACGATGAAGGTGCTGCCGCCGATGGCCGGCAGGTCCGTGTAGACCGCCTGCTTGAAGTGCAGTGTCACCTGGTACGGGCCGTGGGTGGTGGCTCGCTCGCTCATGGGCGGGATGCCGCTGTAGTTGGCGGCCGAGTTCGCCTTGATGAGGTTGAACGTGAAGGCCACGTCACCGGCGGTGAAGGGCTTGCCGTCGTTCCAGCGAACGCCCTTTCTCAAGGTGAAGGTGAGCGTCTTACCGCCCGCCCCGAACTTGTAGCCGGTGGCGAGCCAGGGGTGGACCTGGGTGCCGAGCAGGTTGAACTCGAGAAGCGGCTCGTAGGTGAGGCTACGGACGCTCATCGAGGTGACAAAGGAGGCGGCGTCGAAGGGGTTGAAGTTCTTCGTAAAGGTCACCCCGGTGTTTCCTTCCAGGGTGATCACCGTCGTCCGGCTGTGCGAGGCCACCCGGGACGCCCCGGCGCCGCCGGCCCAAGCCGCCGTCGCCATGGCGAGCATGCCGAGCACGGCCACCCACATGACTGTTCTTCGGATCACTTTTGTATCCTCCGTGTGTGTCCGGTCGGCGCTGTCGCCGACCCTGTGGAACTTGTGAGGTTCTCCAAATGGCTTGGGCGCCAGGCCGGCCGGACACGATCGCCCTCCTGCCTGCGGCAGCGGTGAGGCTGCTGGCTGTCGCCCTCATTCCTTCTTGCTGGCGGCGGTCTCCTTTCTCGCTGTGGTCCTTTGCTTGTTGGAGAGCTCGGCCCGGGCGGGCTGCACGGCCTGGCGGGAGCCGGCCGGCACGTGCAGCCAGCAGGAGGCGAGGTGGGAGTCGCCGGTCTCGACCGGAGGCGGCGGCGTCGTCCGGCAGATCTCCATGACGTGCGGGCAGCGGGGGTGGAAGCGGCAGCCGGGCGGGGGCGAGAAGAGCCGGGGCGGGGCCCCCTTAGTGGCGAGGGGGGCCGGGGCGGCCCGGGCCGGGTCGGGGGCGGCCGACAAGAGCAGCTCGGTGTAGGGGTGAGCCGGTTCGTCGGTAAGGCGGCGGGCCGGGGCCCGCTCCACCACCTGCCCGGCGTACATGACGACGGCGTCGTCGGCGAGGTAGCGAGCCGAGGCGATGTCGTGGGTTATGTACAAGATGGCGAGGCTCTCCTTCTCACGCAGCTCGGCGATGAGGTTGAGAAGGCCGAGGCGGATCGAGACGTCGAGCATCGAGACGGGCTCGTCGGCGAGGATCACCTTCGGTCCCACCGCCAGCGCCCGGGCGAAGGAGACCCGCTGCAGCTGGCCGCCGGAGAGCTCGTGGGGGTAGCGATCGAGGAAGCGGTCCGGCGGCTGGAGCGAGACGCGGACCAAGAGGTCGGCCAGCTTCTCCTCGAGGTCCCCGCCGGCCCGGCCGTGGATCATGAGGGGCCGGGTGAGGTGGTGGCGCACCGTGTGGACCGGGTTCATGGAGGAGAAGGGATCCTGCAGGACGAGCTGCACGTCGGAGGCGTAGCTGCGGCGACCCGCCTGGCCGACGGGCATCTGCTCGCCCTGCAGGAAAAGCTGGCCCGAGGTGGGCGTGACGATCCGCGCCAGCATGCGGGCGAGAACCGACTTCCCCGAGCCGCTCTCCCCCACGACGGCCGTCACCCGGCCGGCTCGGAGGGAGATAGAGACGTCGTCGACAGCATGGAGCCGCTGGCGGCGAGAGAACATGCTCTGGCCCTTTTTGACCAGGAAGTGCTTGGTGAGCGACCTTCCCTCGAGCGTGGGCGGGAGGGTGCTCACGAGACCGCCAGCTCCACTGGCACCGAGAGCTCCCCGCCGTGGAGGAAGCAGGCGACCTCGCGGCCCGACCCCTCCAGCTCGCCGAGGAGCGGCACCTGGCGGGCACAGCGCTCCAAGGCATAGGGGCAGCGGGGGTGGAAGGCACAGCCCGAGGGCACCGCGGCGAGGTCGGGCGGCGAGCCGGGGATGCCCGTCATCGGGCCGACCTCGCCGTGCAGGGGCGGGAAGGAGTGGAGCAGCCCGAGGGTGTAGGGGTGGCGGGGAGCCCGGTAGAGGGCGGCGGCCGGCGCCCGCTCGACGATGCGGCCGGCGTACATGACGGCGATCTCGTCGGCCAGCTCGATGAGGAGCGAGAGGTCGTGGGTGATGAACAGGAGGGCGAAGCCGAGCTCGTCGCGCAGTCCCACCAGCTCCTCGAGGATCTCCCGCTGGGTGACGACGTCGAGGGCGGTCGTCGGCTCGTCCATGATGACGACCTGGGGCTCGAGGGCGAGGGCGAGGGCGATCATGACGCGCTGGCGCTGGCCGCCCGAGAGCTCATGGGGATGGTCGCCGAGGCGGGCCGGCGGGATGCCGACCATCGAGAGCAGCTTCTCGGCCTTGGCGCGGCGCTCTTTCCGCGAAAGGCGGCTGTGGGCCCGCAAGATGTCGTCGAACTCCTTGCCGATGGGCACGACGGGGTTCAAGGCGTTGAGGGCGCTCTGGAGGACGATCGAGATGTCGGACCAGCGGATGGCCCGCAGCTGGCGCTCGCTCGCCTTCAGCAGGTCCATCCTCGCTCCTGCCGCACCGCTGCGGCTCGCCAGCAGCACCTCGCCCCCGGCCACCACCCCCGGCTCGCGCAGCAGGCGGGTGGCCCCGTAGACGAGAGTGGACTTGCCCGACCCGCTCTCGCCCGCCAGGCCGAGCACCTCGCCCTTGTGCAGGGTGAGGTTGGCGTCGACGACGGCATGGAGGGCCGTCGGGCCGAGGCCGTAGTCGACAGAGAGGTGGCTCATCTCGAGCACGACCTCCCGGTCGGCCGGGCGGGCGGGCGGGCCCGTGCCGTTGGCGCTCGGGGCGGCGGCCACCTGCTCGAGCCCGCTCACCGGAAGCCCTCGATCACGGGCGTGAGGCCGAGGCGGGGGCGGTTCGAGAGCTTCACCTTGCGCATGTAGCGCCCGGTGACCCCGGCC
This sequence comes from Actinomycetes bacterium, assembly GCA_021794645.1. Classification (GTDB taxonomy): domain Bacteria; phylum Actinomycetota; class Acidimicrobiia; order Acidimicrobiales; family Bog-793; genus JAJZLV01. The sequence continues at coordinate 3,512 of JAJYQK010000095.1, read as the reverse complement.
GCCCGCAGGCGGGGGTTGATGAACTCGTCGATGCCGAAGTTGAGAAGGGCAAGCCCCGTGCCGACAAGCGCGATGCAAAGGCCGGGCGGCACGAACCACCACCACTGGTTGGCGATGGGGGCGTTGTTCGCCTGGGCCCAAAAGAGCATCGTCCCCCAGTTCCAGCGGGCCGTGTCGATCACCCCGATGTAGGCGAGGGCGACATAGGTGCCGATCGAGTAGAGGAGGGTGAACAGAAACGAGGAGGCGAGGACGGCGAAGAGGTTCGGCACCACCTCGACGAAGATGATCCGCCAGCGCTTCTCACCGATGATGCGGGAGGCCTCGACGAAGTCGCGGTTGCGCAGCGAGAGCGTGAGCGCCCGCAGCACCCGGGCGCCCCAGGCCCAGCCGGTGAGGGCGATGACTGCCCCGATGAGGACGTAGTTCGAGCGGGCGCCCTGGGGCAGGTAGCTGTCGATGACGATGAGGAGGGGCAGCCCCGGGATGGCGAGGAAGACGTTCGAGGCGAGCGAGAGCCCCTCGTCTGTCGCCCCGCCGATGTAGCCGGCCGTCACCCCGATCACCGTCGAGAGCACGGTGGCGATCACACCGGCCACGAGGCCGACGACGATGGTGGGCCGGGCACCCACGAGGAGCTGGGACAAGACGTCCTGGCCGAGGAGGGTGGTGCCGAGCCAGTGGGCTGCGCCCGGATGGAGGCCGGGGGTGAAGGCCGTGGCGCTCGGGTTGTAGGGCGCCACGTACGGCCCGATCACGGCCAGGATCAAGAAGGCGACCATTATCCCGAGGCCGAAGAGCACCTTGCCCGAGCGGGGCAGGGCGAGCGCCCGGACCCTTCTCGGGCGGACGGCCGGCAGCCCGGCCGCCATCGCCCCGGGCAGCTCGGGGGTGGGCGGAGCGGTGAGCGAGGACATCTCAGGCCTGCCTCCTGATGCGCGGGTCGAGAGCCAGGTAGGCGAGGTCGGCCAGCAGGTTGGCCGAGAGCACCGTGAAGGTGATGACGAGGAAGATGCCCTGCAAGAGGGGGTAGTCCTCGTTCTGCACGGCCGTGAGCAGCAGGTCTCCGACGCCCGGGTAGTTGAAGACGAGCTCGACGAGGAGGGCCCCCGAGACGAGCAGGCCCATGGCGAGAGAGAAGTTGGAGATGCTCGGCAGCACGGCGTTGCGGGCGGCGTATGCGATCACCTTCCGCTTGGGCAGGCCCTTGGCGACGGCCATGAGGACGAAGTCCTCGCCGACGGTGGTCACCATCATGTTGCGCATCCCCATGATCCAGCCGGCGATCGAGCTGATCACGACGGTTATGGCAGGAAGCTGCCCATAGCGCAGGACGCTGGCGACGAAGCTCCAGTGCCAGCCCGGGTTGAGCGACTGGCTGTAGGCCCCGAGCTCGGGGAACCAGCGGAGGTGGCTGGCAAAGACGAGCAGCAGCACCGTGCCGAAGAAGAAGTAGGGCACGGCCTGGAGGAAGGTGGCCACCGGCAGCACGGCGTCGAAGACCGTCCCCCGCCGCCAGCCGAGGTAGGTGCCGATGATGGTGCCGAGGATGAACGACACCACGGTGGAGACGCCGATCAGCCCGACCGTCCAGGGGACCGACTGCTTGAGCACCGAGGAGACCGGGGCCGAGAGCGAGATGGAAAAGCCGAGGTTGAGGTGGAACAGCTGGCTCCAGTAGTGGACGTACTGCGACCAGAGGCTCTGGTGGAGACCGACTCCGAACTGGCGCTCGAAGGCGTGCACGATCTGGGGCGTCACCCGCCCCTGGATCTTGCCGATGAGGATCTCGACCGGGTTGCCCGGCATGAGGCGGGGCAGGAGGAAATTGACCGTTATCGCCACCCAGGCCGTCAGCAGGTAGACCCCGAGCCGGCGCAGGAGGGTGGTCATCGTCCCTTCCCCCCGGCCGGCGCCTCGGCGCCGAGGCCGAGCCCGGGCGTGGCCGGGCAGCCACAGCTCCCCCGCACGACGAGCTCTGTCGGCAGCACGACGTCGCGGGCCGGCTCGTGGCCCTGCAGCCGCATGACGAGCGACTCGACGGCCGCCGCCCCGAGCTGGCGGATGGGCTGGCGGACGGTGGTGAGGGGCGGGCTCAGGTAGCGGGCCACGGGGATGTCGTCGAAGCCGACGACGGCGACGTCACCTGGCACCGACAGCCCGGCCATGGCGAGGGCGTGCATGGCGCCGATCGCCATCTGGTCGTTGGCACAGACGATCACCTCGGGCAGGCGCCTTCGCAGCGCCAGGCGCCGTCCGACCGCCGCCACCGCCCCCGAGGAGGTCCAGTCCGCCGACCAGGGCTCGTCGGACTCGCAGCTGCCGCCGAGCTCGGTGACCGCCGCCCGAAAGGCCGAGAAGCGGGCCTCGTTGTCGGGACTGTCGGCCAGACCGCCGAGGAAGGCGGTGCGCTTCATGTTGTGCACGAGGACGAGGTGCTCGGCGAGCGCCTGCATGCCGCCGGCGTTGTCGACCCGGATGGTGGTGGCGAGGCGGGAGCGGCCGCTCCCGGCCAAAAGGACGACCGGGACCCGCTTGGCGATCGGACCGACCCGCTCCTGGCGGACGACGCGGTCGAGCAGGACGAGGGCGTCGACCTTGCCGAAGACCTCTGAGAAGGCGGCGTGGTGGGCCCGGTGGGTGACGCCCGAGCTGAGGAGGAGGACCGAGTAGGCGTGCCGGTCGGCCGCCAGCTGGGCTCCGCGGATGAGCTCGTCGGCGAAGAGGAGGCTGTTCTCCTCCACCGAGGTCGGGTCGTCCTCCCACCAGGAGTTGGCGAAGACGAGCCCGATGATCCTCTTCAGCCCCTTGGAGAGGCCCTGGGCCGAGGCGTTCGGGACGAAGCCGAGCTCCCGCACCGCCTCGAGCACCCGCTCCTCTGTGGCCGGGCGGATCTGATCGTGTCCGTTCAGCACCCGGCTCACGGTGGCGATCGAGACGCCGGCCCGCTGGGCGACGTGGTAGATGGTGGGCACGCCCTCGGCTGTCTGGCCCGCTGACACCGGCGACCACCTCCCCCTCGCCCCGAGCGCCGTAAGCGCTTACCCCTGAAAGCGCTTCCGTGTGTAAGCGCTTTCATTCGGGACTATACGCATGCCGCCCGCCGCCGTCAACGCTTCTGCCGCGACGTTTGCCCACCACCCCCCGGGCGCGAGGAGAGGCCGGGGGCTGCCCGGCCTCTCGGGTGGGTGTGGGCCGCCCGCTGCCCGGGCGGCCCGGGGTCAGCTGCGGGCGGTGGAGCCGTCTGTGATGAAGACGGCCTGGCCCTCGGACTCGGCCGGCTCGCTGGGCCTCGCCGGGGCCTGCTCGGCCAGGGCGTCGACGGCGGCGAGCCGGGCCCGCTCCTTCTTCCTGCGGGCACGGCGCACCGCGAGCTGGTGCTGACGGACGCCGATGCCGGGGCGGAGTTCTTCTTCCTGCGCCCGCGGGACATCGCGGTGTACGTCGGTTCTGGCACCCTCGATGTCGGGATCACCGGTCGCGACCTGCTGCTGGACTCGGCGGCCGAGGCG
>JAJYQK010000027.1 GCA_021794645.1 Actinomycetes bacterium | reverse complement strand
CAGCCCATGATCGCAAACCCGCTACACGGTGTCGGAGGGGGGAACTCTCGAATCTGCGACTCCCACAGCCGCCGACGGTAGTAGCTCAGGGCTTGGGCCTCGTAGAAAGGGCCGACTCGCTCGAAGTGCCCTGACTCCCCTGAGCTCCAGACCACCTCCCCCCTACCGGGCCCGGTCTAACTTTGCCGGTGACAACTACTTCAGGATCGCTCGCGCTCGCTCCATCCAGTGCGCCAGGACAGCGGGATCTTCGAGCCGGCGACGGGCGGCTCCGCTCAAGGCGTAACGGCCGTGGTCGACAGAGGTGACCCAGCCTCGGAGCCGCTTGGGCGTGTCTGGCGCGTTCGTCGCCAAGGTCCGCACCTGGCGGTAGAACGTGGACTCGTTCCCGCCCACTCTGGGCTTGAGCTGAAATCCTGCTTGCGATGTCCCACCGCCGGCGATGAGAGCCAAAACGATCCGATCAGGAACCGTCTCGCGGTCGGGGCCTTCTCCGAGTTCGTCATTGACCGGACTGGAATCGAGCGGTGCGGGCGCGGCCATCTCGTGTACTTGTCGCAGCACAGTCATAACCCGCAAACGGCCCGGCCCCAGTTCTTCGACCCTACTTTCAAGTACCTCGTACGCCATTGGGCTCCTTCCCCGAATGATCACCGGCGTATATCCTACGCCGAATATTCGGGGTAGGTCAAGACCTGCGCCGTCCAGGGTTTCGAGTTCGGACGGCAACAGTTCTGTCGCCAACCCTGCCAATCGGCGCCAGCTTCGGAGGATAAAAGTGCGGCAAGCCCGATACTCGACGCCAAACGCCGGTGTTCTGGACCGAGCTGGTGCGCTGGCCGTATGACCACGCCGGCAAGCGGCGCTACGCCTGGCGCCCGAGCCACCGCACCGTTACCCCTAGCTCCTCGGCTACCCGGAACTCCGGGTCGCCAGTAAGCACCGGGCAATTGAGGACCGATGCGGCTCCGGCGGCGAACGCGTCGGCATAGCTGAGCCCGCCCCGCGCCTTGATGGCCGCCGCCCGGCGCACGAGGGTGTCGTCGACGTCGATCCATCGAAGCGGCACTCCACCGGGCCGGCTCTCTGCCCGAAGGTTCGCCCACACCTCGTCGGCGGCTCCGGCGCCGGAGGCGCGCTCGAGAATGTAGGCGACCTCTCCGAGGTTGACGAGCGTCATCCAAGGCTCGCCGGTCTGCAGGATTTCCTCGACCTCAGCCCAGCCTTGCTCCTCGCCGAGGAAGGCGAGGACTGCGTGGGCATCGAGGACGACTCGATCAGCCATCTTCGTGCTTGCGATCCCGCGCCCGCTCCTCCAGCAGCATTGCCGCCAGCTCGGCACCCTTGAACCGCCCACGCAGTTGCTCGAGCGACAGGAGTGGCTTCGGGATGAGGTCGCCGTCGCGCTCCAGCCACACGACCTTCGTGCCCGGGGGGAACCCGTAGCGGTCGCGCAGTGGCTCCGGGATGGTGACCTGGCCCTTCGGATTGACTGTCGTGATCATCGGTATTACCTCAGCCGTCAGTGTACTACTAATTGCCTGGCGTGGTGATCGACACTACCCGCCGCTTCGCGCAAAGGCGGGGGACCCGTAGATCGATCTCCTCCGGCCGTCGGCGTCGTTCGGTGCAGTCCTCGCCGGTGTTCGTCTCCGACCTTCGCCAGTTCCTCGAGATCCCGGACGAGGCCCTCGGCCCCGCCCGCAAGATGGCCGAGGAGCTCGGGGACGTTGTGCGGGCAGGCACCGCCGCGGAGGCCGGTACGGCCTGGGTGAGCGCCTTGCCGTGTCGCCGGCGGCCGGGACGGAGATCCTGCTCGGGCCACATCGCCGTCTTCCGCCCCGACCCCCCGACCAGGGTCGGGTCACGCTGCGACTCGTGTGGGGACGAGGGCGTGATCAGCGGCTGGACGGAAACAAACGGGCGGCGTGGGCTTCCTTGCGATGCTCGCCGTTAATGGGACGAGGCTCAGTTCGTCGCTTGGCTCCGCGAGCGAGTGACCTTCCGCTAACTCTCGGCCGACAGTCGCAGAACTATCAGCCCGTGTCGGAGGGGGGACTTGAACCCCCACGCCCTTGCGGGCACTAGCCCCTCAAGCTAGCGCGTCTGCCTATTCCGCCACTCCGACATCTCGCCCCCGGCTTCCGAGAGCGGGACTTACATTAGCGCCGTCGGGGGACACCCTCCTTGGACAACTCTCAGGGCGTGCTTGTAGTGGTGGCCGCCGACGCGGGCAGCTGCTTCAGGATCGCCCACTGCTGCGCGTTCCACATCGGCCCAGCCGGGGTCGGGCTGTCGCTTACGTTCTCGAGCCTGGCCGAGCGAACCAGTTCCACTCCCGTCTGGAAAAGCGGAATGGTCACGACGTCTCGCCACAGGATCGCCTCTGCCTTTTCGAGATCTGCCAGCTCGGCGGGGGGGTTGAGCTCGGCAAGCGCCTTGGCAAAGTAGCTGTCGACAGCGGAGCTCTCGAAGCCGAGGACGTCTCTCGTCACCGCACGCACCGCCAGGGCACCAGGTTCGCTCCCTTGGCTCCCCGGTGTGCTCCAGAGGGAGGAGGGACCCGAGCTCGGCACCGTCGCCGTGCCGTGCAGGGAGCCGGGAGAAGTCGGCCCCGCCGCGTAGCGGGGCGGGAGCACGGGGTTGCTGTACTCGGGCAGGAGGGCGGCGATCGTCCCGCCGACCGCGAAGGGCGCCAGGGCCATCTCGTAGTTCCCCTGCGGCAGCTGGTGCTCGAGCATCGAGACGAGGGAGAGCCTTTTGATCACCAGCCGAACACCGATGGCGCCGAGCTCCGACTGGATGACGAGGCCGGCCTGGTCGACCGCCCAGTTCCCCGCCGGTTCGAGCAGGTCCAGCACGAGCGGCGGTCCGGTGCCGGCAGCGCGCATCAAGCCACCGGCTCCCAGGCTGTAGCCAGCCTGGCTGAAGGCTCGCAGGGCCGCGCTCGGCTGGTAGAGGTCGGGCGCTCTCGCCACCGGGCTGGCGCCGGTGGCGCTCGTCTCGCCTGAGACGAGCAGGCGGGAGACTGCCACGTGGACCCGCGGATCGACGAGGTCCTCCGAAGCGGCTACGACGGCGCTGCGGTCGATGGCGTGCTCGATCCCCTTCCTGAGAAGGAGGTCGGCAGTGAGTGGGTCGTCGAAGTTGAAACAGAGCTGCCAGAGCCGATCCGAGAGGCTGCCTGTCCAGGCAAGGGGGTTCCGCCGTCCACGGAGGGCCTTTGTCGCCCTGGCCGCTCCCTCCATCCCGACGGCGCCGACACCCAGCACGCCCGGCGCCGGCACGGTGGCCGGCACCTCGGCGAGCGAGAGCGACCCTCGCTCGAGGCCGGCCAGCATGGCGGCGCTCGACGGCTCGACGACAAAGCGGATGCGGGCGATCGTCGGCGCTGGACCCCAGTAGGAAGGGTTGCGGCTGAGGGTCAGCTCATGACCGGGCCGGTACGAGGTGATCTCGAAGGGACCGCCCGAGAGGACACGGTCAGGCGAGAAGCCGGCGAAGGCCTTCTCCCAGCCCAGCCGCTGGCCCACCTGGGCGGGGGGCAGGTACGAGAAGAGCTCCTGCCACTGCGAGAAAGGCTGCTTGAAGGTGACCGTCACCGTTCGGCCACCGTTCGTCCCGATGATGCTGGCGATGTCCCGATAGCCGGCGATGATCCCGGCGTCGGGCAGGGCGTCGGAGTCCTGCAGGCGCTCGTGCCAGTCGTAGACGAAGTCGGCCGCCGTGATCGGCGTCCCGTCCGACCAGGCAGCCTTGGCGTTGATCTGGTAGACGACCTTGAGCGGCGAGACGCCGTGCACCTCGGCCGAGACCAGCATGGCTGATCCCGCCACCTCCAGAGAGGAGGTCGTCACGAATGGAGAGGGCCATACCTGCGCCATCACCATCTGGGTGACCTGGTTGTCACCCGCGGGCGTGCCCGGGTTGAAGTTGCTCGGCAGAGCCCGGACCGCCACGGTCACCGTGCTGTCGGTCTTCAGCTGATAGCCCTTCGGCACGCTCGGGCCGGTGGTGGTGGTGGAACCACTCCGACTGCTCGGGGTGCAGGCCGCCAGCAGGAGCGAGAGGCTGAAGAGGGAGACCGCCAGCTTGGCGGGCCCGATACGAGCCGGCCTTGTCAGCCCCAACGGATGGCGAGAGCGACCGTGACGAAGGTGAAGACGAGCACGAACGCGACCGTGATGCGGTCGAGGTTGCGCTCCGCCACCGTGGAGCCGGCCGCCGACGACCCGGATGAGGCCCCGAACATGTCCGAGAGCCCACCACCCCGGCCGCTGTGCAAGAGGATGAGCACGATGAGGCCGAAGCTGACGATCACGTCGATCACCACCAGGGCGTCGGTCAGCACCAGCCAGATCCTCCTCGGTACGCGAGCGCCTACGGCGCCCCAGAGCGCATAGAGGCTACCACCGCCTCTGGCGCCGGCTCTGCCGGCTAGCGGGCCCGAGCGATCTCGTAGAGGCTCTCGGCCTTGAGGCTCGCCCCTCCGACGAGCAGCCCGTCGACGTTCTTGCAGGCGAGCAGGTCGCCGGCGTTCTCGATGTTCACCGAGCCGCCGTACTGCACCCGCAGGAAGCTTGCTGCCTCCTCGCCTGCCAGCCTCTCGGCCTCGGCCCGGATGTGAGCAGCCATCTCCTCGGCGTCCTCGAGCGAGGCCGTCTTGCCCGTCCCGATCGCCCAGATCGGCTCGTAGGCGATGACGAGGCGACCGACGACAGCGGCAGGCCGCTTGCCGATGGCGGCCTCGAGCTGCCCTGTCACCTTGGTGCGGGCTTCACCGGCCTCCCGCTCCTCGAGCGTCTCGCCGACGCAGATGATGGGCGTCATCTCCTTTTTCAGCACGGCGTCGGCCTTGGCCCGCACGGTGCCGTCGCTCTCGCCGAAGAGCTGGCGGCGCTCGGAGTGCCCGACGATGACGTAGGAGACGTTCAGCTTGGCCAGCATCTCGGCGCTCACCTCGCCGGTGTAGGCACCCTTCTCTGCCTCGTGGCAGTTCTGGGCGCCGAGAGCGACGGGGACGGCGTCTGACTCGAGGGCGGTCTGGACCGAGCGCAGTGCGGTGAAGGGCGGATGGATGGAGAGAGCCCGGCCGGGTCTGAGCGGGCCGGCCCGCAGGAGGGCGGCCAGCTCCTGCACGTACTGGATCGCCTCGAAGTGGGTCAGGTTCATCTTCCAGTTGCCGCTTATGAGCAGCTCCCGGCCGTCGCTCACCGCCTCTCCTCGCCCTGCCTGGCACCGCTCTCGCGCAGAGCCTCCAGCCCGGGCAGATCGCCGAGCTCGAGGAGCTCGAGCGATGCCCCTCCGCCGGTCGAGATGTGGTCCATCTCCTGGGCGAGGCCGAAGCGATCGAGAGCGGCCGCGCTGTCGCCGCCGCCAACGACGGTGAAGGCCTTCGTCTCGGCCATCGCCTTGGCCACCTCGTAGGTGCCCGCCGCGAAGCGGGGGTCCTCGAAGACCCCCATCGGCCCGTTCCACATGACAGCACCGGCCGAGAGCACCACCTGGCGGAAGGCCTCGCTGGTCACCGGGCCGATGTCGAGGCCCTTCCAGCCCGCCGGGATCTCGGTCCCGACGACCGTCACCCCGGTCCGATCGGCCCGATCGACGGCCGCGTCGCCAGAGGCCTCGCGCGGCTCGATCGACACCTCTGGGCCGGCGGCCACGAAGTCGACCGGGAGGATGAGCTGGGCCTTTTCCTCGAGCAGGTTGCGGCAGTCCTCGAGCCGCTCGCCGTCGAGGATGGAGTCGCCGATCCCATGGCCGAGCGCTGCCATGAATGTGAAGGCCATGCCGCCCCCGACGAGCACCCGGTCGGCCCGGGCCGAGAGACTCCGGAGGAGCCCGATCTTGTCCCCCACCTTCGCCCCCCCGATCACGACGACAAAGGGCCGTGGCGGCTCGGAGAGGAGTGGGCCGAGCGCTGCCATCTCCTTTTCCACGAGCCGCCCCGCCGCCGAGGGCAAGAGGCGCGGCAGACCGACGACCGAGGCGTGCGGCCGGTGCATCGTCCCGAAGGCGTCGTTCACAAAGAGGTCCTGGCCCTGTGCCAGCTGGCGGGCGAGCACCTCCGATCCAGCCTCCTCGCCCGGGTCGAAGCGGAGGTTCTCGAGCACCTTGGCCTTGATGCCGAGCTCCTCCAGCCGGCTCGCCACCGGGGCGACGGAGTAGCGGGGGTCGACCTTGCCCTTCGGGCGGCCGAGGTGGGTGGCGATCGTCACCTCGGCCCCTCTTTTGAGCAGGTACTCGAGGGTGGGCAGAGCCGCCCGGATGCGGAAGTCGTCGGCGACGCGGCGGGCTCCGCTCGCGTCCTCTACGAGGGGGACGTTCAGGTCGAGCCGGACGAGGACGTGCTTGCCCGCCAGCTCGCCGAGATCCTCGAGTAGCGGGAGCCGGCCGGCGGAGGAGGGCTCGGTCACGCTCGGCCGAGGACGAGCGAGAGGTCGGCCAGCCGGTGGGAGTAGCCCCACTCGTTGTCGTACCAGCCCATCACCTTCACGAGGCTCGATGAGTCGTCGATCGGGACAGCCATCGTCAAGGTGGCGTCGAAGGTGCAGGAGTAGGGCGTGTGCAGGATGTCGGAGGAGACGATCTGCTCCTCGTTGTAGGCGATGATGCCCTCGAGCGGGCCGGCGGCGGCCGCCTGGCGGAACGCCTCGTTCACCTCCTCTGGGCCGACGTTGGCCGAGAGGATGGCGGTGAGGTCGGTGATCGATCCGTCTGCCACCGGCACCCGGAGCGCTTGGCCGTCGAGACGGCCCGCCATCTCCTTTAGGACAAGGGAGGTGGCCCGGGCGGCGCCGGTGGTGGCCGGGACGACGTTGACGGCCGCCGCCCGCGCCCGCCGGAGGTTGTCCCGCCCCAAATCGAGCAGCTCCTGGTCGTTCGTGTAGGCGTGCACCGTCGTCATGAGCCCCTGGGCGAGGCCGAAGGAGTCCTCCAGCACCTTCACCATCGGCACCAAGCAGTTGGTGGTGCAAGAGGCGTTGGAGACGACGACGTGGCGGACCGGGTCGAACTCGCCGTCGTTCACCCCGACCACGAAGGTGGCATCCGCGTCCTTCGACGGGGCCGAGATGATCACCCGCTTGGCACCGGCCTCGACGTGAGCGAGGGCGTCGGCCCTCTTCGTGAAGCGCCCGGTCGACTCGATGACGACGTCGATGCCGAGCTCACCCCAGGGGAGGGCCTTCGGGTCCCGCTCGGCGTAGACGGCGATCTGGCGATCGCCCACCCTGAAGCCCTCGTCGGTCACCTCCACCGGGACGCCGAGGCGGCCGTGGGTGGAGTCGTACTTCAGCAGGTGGGCGTTCGCCTCCCGCGGCACGATGTCGTTGATGGCGACGAGCTCGATCGCCTCGTTGCCCCCGCCGGTGGGCTCTCTCTCGATGAGGGCGCGCAGGAAGTTGCGCCCGATCCTCCCGAACCCGTTGACTGCGATGCGAACGGCCATCTGTCACCCTTTCGCTTTTGGCCGCAACGACGCGGCACTGAGCCGGCGCTGCCGGTCAAGCTCACTCTGACCGAGGTCCCTCTTCTTTGGCAAGAAGAGCCAGCAGCGCTTGGGCGAGCAGCACCGGGTCGTGGGAGCCGGCGCCGGCGGCGAGGCGGGCCTTCTCGACCCGTGGACCGCTCGGGAGCGCACCGAGGGGGAGGGCCGACTCGTCGGCGAGGACGGCGTCGAGGCGGACCCCGTGGGAAAAGAGGGCGGCGACGTGTCCGGCCACGTCGAGGCCGGCGGTCTCGGGCGGTTGCTCGCGCAGGTTGGCGACATAGACGACCTGAGCCGGCGTCTCGGCGATGGCCTGGCGCAGCCCGGCCACGGCCGTGGCCGCCAGCAGGCTCGTGAATAGCGAGCCGGGCCCGATCACGACCTGGTCGGCTGCTGCGATCGCCTCGAGGGCTGCCGGTGGCGGGGCGGCATCGGCCGGCACGAGCTCGACGCGGGAGATGCCGCCCTGGTCCCTTATGCGGGCTTGGCCCGAGATCTCACCCGCCTCGCCCCTCCCCTTCAGCACGACCGGGCCGCGGGTGGCCGGGAAGACCCGGCCGGCCGCTCCGACGAGCTGCGCCGCCATCGCCACGGCGTCGGCGAAGTCGCCCGTCGTCTCGGCCAGCGCCGCGATGAGCAGGTTGCCGAAGGCATGGCCGGCTTCGCCGCCCGGCCCGGCAAAGCGGTGCTCGAGAGCGGCCGCGATCGGAGAGTCGTCAGGAAGGAGCGCCCCGATGCAGCGGCGGATGTCGCCCGGTGCCGGGATACCGAGCTCGGCCCGCAGGCGGCCGCTCGAGCCGCCGTCGTCGGCGACCGAGATGACGGCGGTGATGTCGCCGGCATACCGCCTGGCCGCCCGCAGCGTCTGGGCGGCGCCGTGACCACCTCCGATGGCGACCACGCTCGGGCGGGCCGCCTGAGGCCCCCGGCTCAACGGGCGATGTCCCGGTGGTGGACGGAGGGCTCGAAACCCTGGCGCTTCAGCATCTTGGCGATCTCTTCGGCGAGCACGACAGAGCGGTGGTGGCCGCCCGTGCAGCCGATACCGATCGAGAGGTAGGCCTTGCCCTCGCGGGCGAAGGCGGGAAGGAGGAGCCCGAGCAGCCCGTCCAGCTTCTCGAGCAGCTCGGCTGTCTCGGGCACAGCCATCACGTAGTCCCGCACCGGTGCGTCGAGCCCGCTCAGTGAGCGGAGCTCGGGCACCCAGTGCGGGTTGGGGAGGAAACGGCAGTCGAACACGAGGTCGACGTCGAGAGGCAACCCGTACTTGAAGCCGAAGGAGACGACGGAGGTCTCGAGCCCCTCGCCGCCCCGGTCGACTATGGCGAGGATCTTGTCGCGCAGCTCGTGGACGTTGAGCTCGCCCGTGTCGATGACGATGTCGGCATCGGCCTTCAGCCCTGCCAGCTGGGCCCGCTCCTGCCGGATGGCGTCGAGGACGCCGCTCTCGGTGTCGATCGGGTGGCGGCGGCGGGTTCCCTCGTAGCGGCGGACGAGGACCTCGTCGGGGGCGTCGAGGAAGACGATGCGGACCCTGGCGCCCGAGGCCCGGAGCGAGGCGATCGCCTTCGGCAGCTCGGCGATCCCCTCGTAGCCCCCCCGACCGGCGACGAGGCAGATGCGCTCGTACTCAGAGCCGGGCTGGTTGGCGAGCTCTGCCACCTTGCCAAGGAGGGTGGGCGGCAGGTTGTCGATGACGAACCAGTCGCGATCCTCGAGCGTCGCGGCTGCCGTCGAGCGACCGGCCCCCGAGAGGCCGATGAGGAAGAGGTACTCCGCCATCTGCTCTCATTCTCGCATGGGCCGGCCGGCCGCTGGGCGCTCGAAGCCGAGCAGCAGCAGGCGGGGCATGGCGAGCTCCAGCTCGAGATCGATCGAGTCGGCGAGGAACTGCAGGGGCGGGGCCGGCTCCTCCATCGAGGTGAGCACGAGGCCGGCCCGACAGAGCGGGTTCACGTAGCGGGAGATGGGCCGGTGGCTGAAGCGGATGGGAACCCCCTGGTCCACCTCCTCCACCACTGCCTGCTCGGTCAGGTAAGGGCCGACGCGCCAGTAACGCTCTCCGAGGACATGGTCGTCGACGAAGCCGCTGCCGGGGCCCTGCAGCGCCGGGTGGTTGACGACGAGGACGAGCCGGCCGGCCGGGGCGACGAGCCGGGCCAGCTCGGCGAGGAAGAGGTCGCCGTCATCGGCATGCTCGATGACAAGGCAGCAGACGACGCCGTCGAAGGCGCCGTCGCAAAAGCAGAGGGCCTCGCCACGCCCGCGCAGATAGACGGGTCCGCCCTGTTGAGCGGCGGCGTTGCGCACCTGGGCGGCCGCCGGGTCGACGCCGACGACGAGCTCGGGCAGGGGCTCGGTGCGGGCGATGCGGCGGGCCAGCTGCCCCTCGCCCGTCCCGACGTCGAGCACCCGCCGGCAGCCGGCGAGGGCGGCGGAGGCGAGCGGCAGGATCTGCAGCTCGTACTCGATGTCGGCGCCGTTCGAGAACGTCTCGAGCCACCAGGGAGCAAGGGAGTCCCAGTCCGTCCCGCCGGCGGCGGCCTGCTCGCCCTCCCGCCCCCTCACGAGGCGCTCCGAGCCCGCCCGGCCATCCTCGTGCGCCCCGAGGAATGGAGGTGGTCATAGACGGCCTCGCCCACCTTGTCGGGCAGCCAGCTGAGCGCCCGCAGCTCCTCGAGGGAGGCGGCCTGGACGGCCCGCACCCCGCCCAGCTCCTTCTCGAGCCGCTTGCGCCTGGTCGGGCCGAGGCCGGGAACCCCTTCCAGCACCGACCTGGTCATCCTCTTGTTGCGCAGCTGGCGGTGGAAGGTGATGGCGAAGCGGTGGGCCTCGTCCCGGGCCTGCTGCAGGAGGTAGATCGCCTCTGAGTCCCGCGGCACGACCACCGGCTCGGGCCGGCCGGGCACATAGACCTCCTCCAGCCGTTTGGCGAGCGAGGCCACGGCCACCTTCTCTCTCAGACCGAGCTCCTCGAGCACCGAGACGGCGACGTTGAGCTGACCCTTGCCGCCGTCGATGAGGAGGAGCTGGGGCGGGTAGGCGAACCGCGAGGGCCGCCGCCGCCGCCCGAGGCTCGCCAGGTCATCTGCCGTCTCCTCCTCCCCCGCCGGCTCGCCCTCCCCCCCCTCTGAGCCGAGCAGGTGGCGCAGGCGGCGCGTGAGCACCTCGTGCATGGCGCCGTAGTCGTCGTTCCCCTGCACGGCCGTCACCTTGAAGCGCCGGTAGTCGCTCCGCTTGGGCAGGCCGTCCTCGAGAACGACCATCGAGCCGACGTAGTCGGTCCCCTGCAGGTGGCTCATGTCGTAGCACTCGATGCGAAGCGGGGCTTCTCGCAAGCCGAGCGCCTCTTGCAGCTGCTCGAGGGCGACGGCCCGGCTCGTCAGGTCGGAGGAGCGGCGCAGCCGATGGCGGTTCAGCTGCTCGGTGGCGTTCTGACCGGCCGTCTCGAGCAGCTGGCGGCGTCGCCCCCGCTTCGGCACGAGGATCGCCACCTTTGAGCCCCTCGTCTCGCTCAGCCATCTCGAGTAGGTCTCGGCCTCCTCCGGCTCGCTCGGGACGAGGATCGTCCTCGGCACCCCGAGAGGGCTCTCGGCATAGTGCTGCTCCAGCACGCGGGCGACTAGCTGGGACTCGGTGAGAGGCTCGACCTTCTCGAGCACGAAGCCGTGGCGGCCGACCACCCGCCCCCGGCGGATGTGGAGCACCTGCACGGCGGCGACGAGCTCGTCCTCGGCCAGGGCGACGACGTCGAGGTCCTCGGGTGCGTCGGTCACCATCTGCTGGCGCTCGATGGCGAGGCGGACCGAGGAGAGCCGGTCGCGCAGGCGGGCGGCCCGCTCGAACTCGAGGGTCGCCGCCGCCGCTCTCATCTCCTGCTCGAGGCGGCTCACGACTGGCTTTGTGTCGCCCTCCAGGAAAGCCATCAGCTCCTCGACGAGCTCGTCGTAGCGCTCCTTCTCGATCGCCTGCACGCACGGGGCGGCGCAGCGCTCGATGTGGAACATGAGGCACGGGCGGCCGAGCAGCTCGTGGCGGTGCATCTTGGCGTTCGAGCAGGTCCGGATGGGAAAGGAGCGGAGCAAAAGGTCGAGAGTCTCGCGGATGGCGTAGGCGTGGGCATAGGGCCCGAAGTAGCGGGTCTGCTTCGCCTTGGCGCCCCGCATCACCGTCGCCCGCGGCCACTCCTCGCCCACGGTCACCGCCAGGTAGGGGTAGCTCTTGTCGTCGACCAGTCGGACGTTGAAGCGGGGGCGGTGGGTCTTTATGAGGCTGAACTCGAGCATGAGCGCCTCGACGTCGTTCTGGACGACTATCCACTCAACCGAGGCTGCCCGCTCCATCATCTGGGCGGTGCGGGGATGGAGCGTGCGCGGGTCGGCGAAGTAGTTCGAGAGCCGGGCGCGCAAAGAGCGCGCCTTGCCCACGTAGATCACTCGCCCGTCTTCGTCCTTGAACTGATAGGAGCCGGGCGCGTCCGGTATCTGTTTTGGCCGCTCAAGCACTACAATCGACCCTACGCCGGCCTGGTACCCCGGCGGACATCCTGCCTCGTGGCCGACAGACCCGCGGATGGGCGACCAGGCTGTCCCCGCCGGCCGTCAGCGAGGCATCAAGAAGAGGGTCACAGTGCGCCTCCAGACACGGCTACCCGACGAGTACACCGCGGCGAGCGCCGCCGAGCTATCGGCGCGGGTGCGCCGGGCCAAGCAGGCCCTCGGCGACCGCCTCGTCATCCTCGGTCACCACTACCAGCGAGAAGACGTCATCTCCTTCGCCGACGCCCGGGGGGACTCCTTCGCCCTCTCCCGCTATGCCGCCACCCGCGGCGACGCCGAGTTCGTCGTCTTCTGCGGCGTCCACTTCATGGCCGAGTCGGCCGACATCCTCACCGGCGACCACCAGCAGGTCCTCCTGCCCGACCTGAACGCCGGCTGCTCGATGGCAGACATGGCCGACGAAGACCAGGTGGCCCAGCTCTGGTCCGAGCTCGCCCAGGTGACCGACATCGAGGCGGTGGTGCCGATCACCTACATGAACTCCTCGGCCGCCCTCAAGGCCTTCGTCGGGCGCAATCGCGGAGCGGTCTGCACCTCCTCCAACGCCCGCGCCATCCTCACCTGGGCCCTCGGCCTGCCCGGGGCGGCCGCCGTCGCCGGGGGGCACGGGGAGAAGGTGCTCTTCTTCCCCGACCAGCACCTCGGGCGCAACACGGCCGTCCAGCTCGGCTACGGGGCGGGCGAGATGGCCGTCGTCGACCCCCGCCACCCCCTCGGCGGCCTCGACGAGGCGGCCGTGAAGGGGTCGAGCCTGCTCTTGTGGAAGGGTCACTGCTCGGTGCACCAGCGCTTCTCGCCCGCCCACGTCGCCGCCTTCCGCTCCGAGCACCCGGAGGGGAGCGTCATCGTCCATCCCGAGTGCTCCCACGAGGTCGTGCAGCTCGCCGACGAGGTGGGCTCGACCGACTACATCATCAAGGCGGTGGAGAGGGCCCCGGCCGGCGCCGTTCTCGCCGTCGGCACCGAGATCCACCTCGTCGACCGGCTGGCAGAGGCCCACCCGGACAAGACGGTGCTCTCCCTCGACCCCCTTGTCTGCCCTTGCTCGACGATGTCACGCATCGACCTCCCCCATCTCGCCTGGGTCCTCGACGGCCTCCTCGAGGGCAAGGTGCGCAACCGCATCACCGTCGGGGAAGAGACGGCGGCGGACGCCCGCGTGGCACTCGAGGCGATGCTCGCCATCGCGTGAGCCGTCCGGGCGGACGGCGGCCGGCCCGCAACCGGCGAGACAGCAGGGCCCCGCGCAAGAAGCTCGACCGGGCCCGCCGGCGGCGGCGGCGGCTCCTTCTCGCCCTTCTCACCCTGGCCGCCGCCACGGCGCTCGTCGCCGTCCTGCGGCCGAGCGGCCCCCCGATGACGCCGCTCGAGGCTCGCATCGTCTC
>JAJYQK010000150.1 GCA_021794645.1 Actinomycetes bacterium | reverse complement strand
AGCCAGGGCCAGGAGAGGAGGCTACCGCCGGCGAGCGCCCCGCCTGCCATGAGAGGGGCGCCGCCGGCCCAGGGAAGGCCGGTGTGGGGCGTGGTGGCGTTCGGGACCGCCGGGGGCGCCGCCGCCGGCGGGGTGGCCGGCGGGGCGGCCTTCTTCTTCGTGGTCTTCCGGCTGATGAGCACCGGCCTGGGAGCGGCCGAGGTGGCCTGGGCGGAGGCGAGGGCGAGGCTCAGCCCGCCGTTGTAGGCGGTGGCGGGCGAGGCGCCGAGCCCCTCGGCCAGGCGGATGGTCACGGCGCTCGCCCGGGCGGTCTCGGCCCCCGAGGGAGCGGTGCTGACCGAGCCCGAGCCGACCTCGATCGTCGACTGGAGCGGCGTCCCGGCCAGGATCGTCAGCGACTGGCCCGGCACGACCGAGTAGCTCTTCGGCCCGGTGGCAGCGGTGTCGACCTCGACGCTCACAAGGGCCGGCACATCGCTGGCGGCTGGCTTTCCGCCCTCGATCGAGGCGGTGGCCGAGGCGCCCCCGACGACGATCCTGGCGAGGGCCGCCCCGCCCGGGCCTGCGCCGGGCATGATCGTGATGATGCTCCCCTTGGCGAGAGCGGTGGTGGTGTAGCGGCCGTTGTCGAGCCGGCTGGCTGAGCCGGCCGGGCCGACGGCGATGGTGATCGTCTGCTGGCTCTTCGAGGCGTTCGGGAGGCTCGAGAGCACCGAGGAGACCGGCTCGCCCGCCGCCGGTATCTGCGGCAGCTTGCCGAGAAGGCCCTGCAGGCCGGCTGCCAGCGGGCTCGCCGGCGTCACCGGCAGCTGCGAGAGCACCGGGCTGAGGCTGATGGAGAGCCGGGCGGAGCTGGCGCCCGACTGGGAGGCCCCGCTCTCGCCAGAGGCGGAGCGCGCCGAGGCGGCTCCACAGGCGAGAGAGCCGCTCACAAGGCCGGTGAGAGGAGAGGGAAAGGCCGGCAGCTGGCCACCACAGCTCTCCCGAGGATGCTCGCTCTCACCTGGCCGGGCGGTGGCGGTCGCCTCGCCGCTCGGGGCGGGAGCGAGAACGCCGGCGCCCTCGGCCCCGAGCAGGCCGCCTTCGTAGGCCTCGCTCGAGGAGTAGCCGCTCGTGAGGGTGAGGTTCGGGACCGACAGCTGGAAGGCCGTCGCCGCCGAGGAGACGACCGGGGTCTCGCCGGCGCCCGCCGCTGCCGGTCCGAAAGCGAGGCTCGCCACGGTGGCGGCCCCGAGGATGGCGAGGCCAGCCCACCGCACCGTCTTAGGTCGCCGCCGGCTGACGATGGCTCTGGCTCTCGTTCTGTCTTCCATGGCCTTCCCACTTCCTCCTGCCTGGCGGGCCCTCTCGTCCTTGCGTGCTCAGGTAACGCTGCGAGAGGCGATTACTTGTGGTCATCCTTCGCCGCCGCCTCGGTCGCTCTCAGGCAAGCCCCTGTGCCATCCTCAGGCGGGAGAAAGGAGTGGCATGACTCTCAGCTGGGAGGAGGCGCTCGCCGCCGTCACGGCGCCGGGAGAGCGCTTCGAGATCGGCCGGCGGCAGGTCGCCGACCGCGATACGAAGCTGTTCCTGAACGCTCCGCCGAGCTTGCGGGAGGCCTTCGCCGCTGCGCACGAGAGGAAAGAGGCCGACTTCCTCGTCTACGAGGACGAGCAGTGGAGCTTCGGCGAGGTCGGTCGCCATGTCGCCGCCCTGGCGCATCTGCTCCGGGAGGGCTACGGCGTCGCGAAGGGGGACCGGGTGGCGATCGCCATGCGGAACTACCCCGAGTGGGTCGTCTCTTTCGCCGCCGTCCTCTCGATCGGGGCCATCTCGGTCTCGGTGAACGCCTGGTGGGCACCGGCCGAGATCGAGTTCGCCCTCGAGGACAGCGGGGCCAAGGTGCTCATCGCCGACCGGGAGCGGGCCGAGCGGGCGGCGCCGGCCGCCCGCCGTCTCGACACGAGGGTCCTTGTGGTGCGCGCCGGCAAAGAGGAGCTGGCGCCCGGGCAGGCCCGCTACGAGGAGGCGGTGGAGCTCGGCCGGGCCCTCCCCGAGGTCGAGGTCGACCCGGACGACGACGCCACGATCCTTTACACCTCGGGCACGACGGGCAAGCCGAAGGGGGCCGTCTCCACCCACCGGGCCGTCCTGCAGGCGCTGATGGGCTTTGGCTGCCGGGTGGCGGCAGAGGCGCTGCGCCGCCAGTCGGCCGGCGACTCCTCGCCGGCGATGGCGGCCGAGCCGGCCTTCATCCTCGTCGTGCCGCTCTTCCACGTCACCGGCTGCGTGGCGGTGATGCTCTCGTGCTACCTGGGCGGCGCCAAGCTCGTGATGATGTACCGCTGGGAGCCCGAGCGAGCCCTCGAGCTGATCGAGCGGGAGAAGGTGACCAACTTCGTCGGGGTGCCGACCCAGACCTGGGACCTGCTCTCCTGCCCCCGCTTCGGCGACTTCGACACCTCGAGCCTCGTGAGCGTCGGGGGCGGGGGCGCCCCCGCCCCGCCCGCGCTCGTCCGGCGGGTGGCGAGCAACCTCGGCGCCGGCCGGCCCGGCATCGGCTACGGCATGACCGAGACGAACGCCTACGGCCCGCAGAACTCAGGAGCGGACTACCTCTCCCACCCGACCTCGACCGGTCGGGGGACACCGATCCTCGAGATAGAGATCCGTGACCCGAACGGCAAGGCGCTGCCTCCGGGCGAGGTGGGGGAGATCTGCTTCAAGGGGCCCCACCTCTTCCGGGGCTACTGGGGGCGGCCGGAGGAGACGGCCGAGGTGCTCGCCGACGGCTGGCTCAGGACCGGCGACATCGGTCGCGTCGACGCCGAGGGGTTCGTCTATGTGAGCGACCGGGCCAAGGACATGGTGCTGCGCGCCGGCGAGAACGTCTACTCGGCCGAGGTGGAGGCCGCCATCTACGAGCATCCCTCCGTGCACGAGGCCGCCGTCTTCGGCGTCCCCCATGAGCGGCTCGGCGAGGAGGTGGCGGCCGTCGTCTGCCTGCGAAGCGGAGCGGAGCTGAGCGCCGAGGCCCTGCAGGCCCACGTCGGCGCCCGCCTGGCCGAATTCAAGGTGCCGAGCAGGATCGCCCTCGTCGCCGAGCCCCTCCCGCGCAACGCGGCGGGCAAGATCCTAAAGCGCCAGCTGCGGCCGCTTTTCTCCGAGGCGGAGGGCGAGGGCTAGCGCCGGCCCCTTCTCAGTGCCGCGCCGCCAGGCCGAGGGCGTCGTTCAGGTTGCCCGAGCGGAGCCCCTCGAGGTCGAGGGTGACGTAGCGGTAGCCGGCCGCCTGCAGCGCCGCCACCACCTCAGAGCGGAGGGCGAGCACCTTCTCGAAGTCGCCCTCTGGCACCTCCACCCGGGCCAGCTCGCCGTAGTGGCGCACCCGCAGGGCGCGAAAGCCGAGCCGGCGCAGCCCGCTCTCGGCGGCCGCCACCTGGTCGAGCCGCCCCAAGGTGACAGGCGTGCCGTAGGGGAGCCGGGAGGCGAGGCAGGCGGCCGCCGGCTTGTCCGCCGTCTCGAGGCCGATCTGGCCCGAGAGAGCCCGGACGTCGCTCTTGGTCAGGCCGGCCGCGACGAGGGGGAAGACGGCGCCCCGCTCCCGGGCGGCCGCCTGGCCGGGGCGGTGGTCGCCGAGATCGTCGAGGTTGACCCCGAGGGCGACAGTCGCCCCCCTCTTCTCGGCGAGCGGCACGAGCGCCTCCATGAGCTCGCTCTTGCAGTGGTAGCAGCGGTCCGGCCCGTTGGCGGCGTAGGCGGCGTTCTCGAGCTCGTGGGTCTCGACCGGCAGCCACTCGAGGTCGAGGGAGCCGGCGAGCCGCCGGCAGTCCTCGAGCTCCTCTGGGGCGAGGGAGGCCGAGACGGCAGTCACGCAGAGGGCCCCGCTCTTTCCGAGGACGCGGCGACCCATGCAGGCGAGGAGGGCGGAGTCGGCGCCGCCCGAGAAGCCGATGACGAGGGGCCCGCCCGCCTCGAGGACGGCGGCCAGGCGAGCCTGCTTGCTGCTCACCGCAAGCCTGCGTCGGCGAAGACTGATTCGGCGTCGCCGACGAAACCGGTGTAGAAGCGCCCGAACTCGGCATAAAGGGCCGAGGCCTCGTCGAAGCGCATCTGGTAGACGCACTCTTTCAGGTCGTCGGGATGGGCGCCGAAGAGCGTCACTCCCCACTCGAAGTCGTCGACGCCTGTCGAGCCGGTGACGAGCTGCAGCACCCTGCCGCGGAACTTGCGGCCCACCGCGCCGTGGCCGTACATGAGCTCGAGCCGCTTGTCGTAGTCGAGGGCGTACCAGTTCTCCGCCCCCGGCGCCCGGCGCTTGGACATCGGGTAGAAGCAGAAGGCGGGCAGGCCGGCCGGGGGCAGGACCGGGTAGAGGCGGGCGGTCTTCATCTCCGCCGGCGCACCGGCGGCGTACTCGGAGACCTCGGTGAGCGAGACGTAGGAGTCGACGACCGAGAGGCCGGCCGCCTGCAGGCCCGACTGCAGCAGGCGGAGCTGGCGCTGGTCCGGGCCGAGGGCGAGCAGGCAGACGTCGGCCTTGTGGCCGAGGATGGCGGCGGCCACCACCTGGTGGCTGTTCTTCTCGGCCAGCTCGATCGCCTCGAGGGCCTGGGCGGCCCGGCCGCCTTGCGGGCCGGCCTTCAAAAAGAGGTGGACGACGTTCCAGCCGACGCTCGGGCTGAGCGCCGCCGGCTGGCTCTCGGAATTCTCACTCACGCCGCTTGAGTCTAGGAAGCAGAGCCGTCCGGACGCGAAACGAGGGGCGGCACTGCCGCCCCTCGTTCGTTTCGATCAGGCGAGGATCAGAAGTCCTCCATCCCACCGCCCGGCATGGCGGGGGCGGGCGTCGGCTCGGGCTTGTCCACCACGACGGCCTCGGTCGTGAGGAAGAGGGCCGCGATGGAAGCGGCGTTCTGCAGCGCCGAGCGGGTGACCTTGGCGGCGTCGATGACGCCGGCCTTGAAGAGGTCCTCGTACTCCTCGGTGGCCGCGTTCAGCCCCTCGCTGGCGTTCTTCAGGTTCTTCACCTTCTCGACGACGACGCCGCCCTCGAGGCCGGCGTTGATGGCGATCTGCTTCAAGGGCTCCTCGACGGCCCGGGCCACGATGCGGGCACCGGTGGCCTCGTCGCCCTGCAGCTTCTCGGCCCGGTCGGTGATGGCCGCCTGGCTGCGGAGCAGGGCTACGCCGCCGCCGGGGACGACGCCCTCCTCGATGGCGGCCTTGGTGGTCGAGACGGCGTCCTCGATGCGGTGCTTCTTCTCCTTCAGCTCCACCTCGGTGGCGGCGCCGACCTTGATGACGGCCACACCGCCCGAGAGCTTGGCGAGGCGCTCCTGCAGCTTCTCCCGGTCGTAGTCCGAGTCGGTGTTGTCGATCTCGGTCTTGATCTGGTTGATGCGGCCCTTGATGTCGGAGTCGCTGCCCGAGCCCTCGACGACGGTCGTCTCGTCCTTGGTGACGACGACCTTGCGGGCCCGGCCGAGCAGGTCCAAGGTGACGTTCTCGAGCTTGAGGCCGACCTCCTCGGTGACCACCTGGCCGCCGGTGAGGATGGCGATGTCCTGCAGCATGGCCTTGCGGCGCTCGCCGAAGCCCGGCGCCTTCACGGCCACGCTCTTGAACGAGCCGCGGATCTTGTTCACCACGAGGGTGGCAAGGGCCTCGCCCTCGACGTCCTCGGCGATGATGGCGAGCGGCTTGCCGGTCTGCATGACCTTCTCGAGCACGGGCAGCAGGTCACGCACGGCCGAGATCTTCGAGCCGACGAGGAGGATGTAGGGGTCGTCGAGCGAGGCCTCCATCCGCTCGGGGTCGGTCACGAAGTAGGGCGAGATGTAGCCCTTGTCGAAGCGCATCCCCTCGACGAGCTCCATCTCCATGCCGAAGGTCTGGGACTCCTCGACGGTGATGACGCCGTCCTTGCCCACCTTGTCGATGGCCTCGGCGATCATGCCGCCGATCTCGGTGTCGGCCGCCGAGATCGCCGCCACCTGGGCGATCTGGTCCTTCGAGTCGGTGACCTCCTTGGCGATCGACTTGATGCGGTCGACGGCTGCCTCGACGGCTGCCTCGATGCCCCGCTTGAGCGACATCGGGTTGGCGCCGGCCGCCACGTTGCGCAGGCCTTCGCGCACCATGGCGCCCGCCAGGACGGTGGCCGTCGTCGTGCCGTCACCGGCGACGTCGTCGGTCTTCTTGGCGACTTCCTTCACGAGCTCGGCCCCGACCTTCTCCCAGGGGTCCTCGAGCTCGATCTCCTTGGCGATGGAGACCCCGTCATTGGTGATGGTCGGGGCGCCCCACTTCTTCTCGAGCACGACATTGCGACCCTTCGGGCCGAGCGTCACCTTGACGGCATCGACCAGCTGGTTCATGCCACTCTCGAGCGACCGGCGGGCCGTCTCGTCGAAAGCGATCAACTTTGCCATCTCAGTCGGTCCTCCCTTTTGCCCCGGCGGCGCCGGGTGCTAGCACTCTCATCGATCGAGTGCCAGGTTAGCACTCTCGGGCCGGGAGTGCTACCGGGCGGCCCGCCCTCCCTATCCTCCATGAGCGATGCCGGAGACCGACCCCGCCTCCCTCGCCGCGCCCGCCGCCGCCTCGTCGAGCGGCCGGGGCGGCGTGAGCCGCCGGCTGGCGCTCACCCTGGCTGCCGCCACCGGCGTGGCGGTGGCGAACAACTACTACGCCCAGCCCCTGCTGGAGGCGATCAGGAGGAGCTTCTCGGCCTCGACGGGAGAGGCCGGTCTCATCGTCACCGCCGCCCAGATCGGCTACGCCCTCGGCCTCGTCTTCCTGCTCCCGCTCGGCGATCTGGTCGAGCGGCGCCGCCTCGTCGTCGTGATGAGCCTCGTCTGTGCCGGCGGCCTCGTCGGCTACGCGGCGGCGCCCGGCATGGCCGTCGTCTTCGCCGCCGCCGTCCTCGTCGGCGGGACCTCGGTGGTGGCCCAGGTCCTCGTCGCCTTCGCAGCCTCGCTGGCACGGCCGGCCGAGAGGGGCCGGGTCGTCGGCAACGTCATGAGCGGGCTCCTGCTCGGCATCCTGCTCGCCCGCACCGTGGCCGGCTACATCGCCGAGGCCAGCTCCTGGCGGGTCGTCTACCTGGTGGCGGCCGGCGCCACGGCTCTCATCGGCCTCCTCTCCTACCTGGAGCTGCCGGCCTACAGGGAAGAGGGCCGGCGCAGCTACCCCGCCGTGCTCTCCTCGCTTCTCGTTCTGGCCCGCAGCGAGCCGGTGCTGCGGCGCCGGAGCCTGTACGGCCTTTTGTCCTTCGGCGCCTTCTCGGTCCTCTGGACGACGCTCGCCTTCTTGCTCTCGGGGCCGCCCTACCGCTACAGCACCGGCACGATCGGCCTCTTCGGCCTAGTCGGGGCGGCCGGGGCCGCCATGGCCCAGGTCGCCGGCCGGCTGGCCGACAGGGGGTTGCAGGCCCTCGTCACCGTGTTCACGGCCTTCTCCATCCTCGCCGCCTTCCTGCTCCTCTGGGCGGCCCCCCGCCAGCTGGCGGTCCTCCTCATCGCCATCATCCTGCTCGACCTCGGCTGCCAGGGTCTGCACATCTCCAACCAGAGCGAGATCTACAAGCTGGCCCCGAGGGCGCGCAGCCGGGTGAACGCCGTCTACATGACGAGCTACTTCATCGGCGGCACACTCGGCTCGGTGGGGGCAGCCCTCTGCTACGGGGCGGCCGGCTGGGGCGCCACGGCTGCCCTCGGCACGGGCTTTGGCGGCCTGGCCTTCCTCATCTCGCTCGGCGAGCGGCGTTATGCCGCCCGCCACCGGCCCGGCCAGCCTGCCTAGCCGCCGGCGACGGCCGGCACGATCGAGAGAGTCTCGCCCTCTGCCACGGCGGTCTCGAGGCCCTGCAGGAATCTCACGTCCTGGTCGGCGACGAAGAGGTTGACGTGGCGGCGGAGACTCCCCTGCTCGTCGAGGAGCCGGGCCTCGATGCCGCCGTGGGCCGACTCGAGGTTGGAGAGCACCTGGCGGACCGTGCCGCTTTCGACCCTCACCTCCGAGAGGCCGCCGGTCAGCGGACGGAGCTGGGAAGGGATGCGGACGATGACGCTCACTGGTCCTCCTTGTGCGAACGGGGCGACTCGATCGCCTCGACGACGGCTGCGAGGCTCGCCCCCACTCTCTCCCGGGAGGCCCACCCCTCGGCGAGCGCCTCCACCGTCTTGAGCCCGTTGCCGGTGACATAGGCGACCACCCGCTCGCCGGGGGCGATGGCGCCCTCCCGGGCGAGGCGGGCGAGGGTGGCGATGGTGACGCCGCCGGCCGTCTCGGCGAAGATGCCCTCGGTGCGGGCGAGCAGGCGGATGCCGGCTCTTATCTCCTCGTCGCTCACGGCCGCCAGCTGGCCGCCGGTGCGCCGGACGACCTCGAGGGCGTAGTAGCCGTCGGCCGGGTTGCCGATCGAGAGAGACTTGGCGATGGTGTCGGGCCTGACCGG
This sequence comes from Actinomycetes bacterium, assembly GCA_021794645.1. Classification (GTDB taxonomy): domain Bacteria; phylum Actinomycetota; class Acidimicrobiia; order Acidimicrobiales; family Bog-793; genus JAJZLV01. The sequence goes on along the minus strand of JAJYQK010000150.1, from coordinate 5,134 downwards.
CAAGACGACGTCGCTCCCCTCGGCAAAGGCGGTGGCGACCGGCGAGCAGCCGGCTGCCTGGGCGCCCGAGACCCGCACCGGGCCGGCCGGGTCGTCGGGCTGCCTGCCCGGTCGGGGCGCCACGAGGCCGAGGCGGACGAGCTCCCTGAAGCCCTTGTCGATCTTGGTCAGCTGGCTGCCCGAGGCGACGGGGACCACGACGTGGTCGGGCAGCGACCAGCCGAGCTGCTCGGCCACCTCGAAGGCGAGGGTCTTCGAGCCCTCGGCATAGTAGGGGCGCAGGTTGACGTTGACGAAGGCCCAGTCCGGGTACTCGCTCGCCAGCTCGCCGCAGAGCCGGTTGACGTCGTCGTAGTTGCCCTCCACCTCGAGAAGGCGCCCACCGAAGACGGCGGTCGTGAGGACCTTCACCTGCTCGAGGCCGACCGGTATGAGCACGACCGAGTCGAGCCCGGCCGCGGCGGCGTGGGCGGCGACGGAGTTGGCGAGGTTGCCCGTGGAGGCACAGGCCGCCACCTTGAAGCCGAGCTGGCGGGCCTTGGAGAGGGCGACCGAGACCACCCTGTCCTTGAACGAGCCGGTCGGGTTGACTGTGTCGTTCTTCACGTAGAGCTCCTCGAGGCCGAGCTCCTCGCCGAGCCGCCGGGCCCGGACGAGGGGAGTCCAGCCGGCCCCGAGCGAGACCTTCTCCCCGGCATCGACCGGCAAGAGCGAGCAGTAGCGCCAGAGGTTGGCCGGGCCGGCCGCGATCCGCCGCGGGTCGGCCAGGCCCGCCAGGGCGTCGTAGTCGTAGGTGACCTCGAGCGGGCCAAAGCAGTACTCGCAGAAGTGAAGCGGCCCCTCGGGGTACTGGCGACCGCACTCCCGGCAGGTGAGAGCGTGCAACGAGCTCACGTATCCTCCTCATCGATCGGGCATTGGCACCTGTTCTCGCTGGCCGGCTTCGTCGCCGGGGCGAGAGTGGTTGCCGCGGCGTCACAGGGCCCGTCCCTCAACCGCTCTGGATGATGAGCCGCCATTGTCGCTCGTTGGTCGTGGCCCGGTCAAAGTGCCCGGTTACCCTGGCCGGATGGAGCTGAGCGAGTCGACCCTCACCCGGCCCCTCGCTCCCGGCGCCCTGCCGCTCGAGGCCCTGCTGGCCGGCAAGCAAGCGAGGTCCGCCCTCGTGCAGGTGGCGATACCGGCCCGGGACGAGGAGGCCACCATCGGGCCGATAGTCGAGACGATCCGGCGCGAGCTGATGGATGAGGTGGGCCTCGTCGACACCCTCGTCGTCGTCGACGACGCCTCTTCCGACGGCACCGCCGCTGCCGCGGCCCGGGCCGGTGCCGAGGTCGTGTCCGGTCCGGGAGAGGGCAAGGGCGAGGCGATGGCGAGCGCCCTCTCGCTCTTCCCGCCCGAGCGGGAGAGCCTCGTCGTCTTCCTCGACGGCGACGTCACCGGCTTCGGGGCCCACTTCGTGACCGGGCTGCTCGGCCCCCTCCTCACCGGCGAGGAGGTCGAGCTCGTGAAGGGCCGCTACGCCCGCCCCCTCGACGCCGCCGGCCGGGGCGGCGGCCGGGTGACAGAGCTCGTGGCAAAGCCGGCGCTCTCTCTCTACTTCCCGCCGCTGGCGGCCATCGACCAGCCGCTGGCAGGCGAGACGGCCCTCCGCGCCTCCCTCGCCAAAGAGGTCGGTCTCGCCGGCGGCTATGCCGTCGAGGTGGCCCTCCTCATCGACACCTACCTGCTCGCCGGCCCCGGGGCCATAGCCGAGGTCGACCTCGGGGTGAGGCGCCACCGCAACCGGCCCCTCGGCGAGCTCGTGCCCCAGGCCCATGAGGTGCTGACCGCCATCCTCGGGCGGGCCGGAGTCCTCCCCGAGCGGCGGGGAGGGGGCCGGTGAGCGGCCTCGTGGTCGCCTCCAACCGGGGCCCCTACACCCTCGCCGAGGGAGCCGACGGCCAGGTCGTCGTCCGCCCGGCCGGGGGCGGTCTCGCCCCCAGCCTCGCCTCGGCCCTCTCGGCCGGAGAGAAAGAGGCCCTCTGGGTGGCGAGCGCCATGAGCCCGATCGAGCGGCGGGCGGCAGGAGAGGGCCGGGTCGAGACGGGGGAGGGCAAGCTCGGCCTCCACCTCGTCTCGATCGAGGAGGAGGCCTACAGAGCCTCTTACGACGTCGTCGCCAACGCCACCTTGTGGTTCTGCTTCCACGGCCTGTTCGATGCGGCCCGCCGGCCGCTGTTCGACCGCCGCTGGTGGGAGGCATGGGAGCACTTCCGCCGCTACAACGCCGCTTTCACCGACGAGATCGCCGAGGCCGCCGACGACGGGGCGGTCGTGCTCGTGAACGACTACCACCTCCCCCTCGTCGGCCGGATGCTGGCCGAGAAGCGGCCCGATTTGCGCACCGTCCATTTCACCCACACCCCCTTCGCCGAGCCGGTCGAGCTCTCGGTGCTGCCGGGCGCCGTCCGCCGGGAGCTGATCGAGGGGATGGCCGGCTTCGGCGCCTGCGGCTTCCACACGCGGCGCTGGGAGGAGGCCTTCTCCCGGTCCTCGGTCGCCACGGCCGGCCGGGTGGGCCCCACCTTCTCCTGCGGGCTCGGCGCCGACACCGAGCGCCTGGCCGAGGTGGCCTCCTCGCCCGAGTGCGCCCGGGCGGCAGCCGCCCTCGACGAGCTCGTCGGTGACCGGACCCTCATCATGCGAAGCGATCGGGTCGAGCTCTCGAAGAACCTCCTGCGGGGCTTCCACGCCTTCTCGGCTCTGCTGGAGGAGCGGCCCGAGCTGCGGGGGCGGGTCTGCTTCCTCGCCCGCGCCTATGCCAGCCGGGAGGGGCTGGCCGAGTACCTCGCCTACCGGGCCGAGGCAGAGCACCTTGTCGCCGTGCTGAACGAGCGCTGGGCGCCCCTTTGCGGGGGCGAGGAGCCGATCATCTTCCAGGTGGACGACGACTTCCCCGCCACGGTGGCGGCCTTCCGGCGCTACGACGTCCTCCTCGTGAACCCCGTACGCGACGGCATGAACCTCGTCGCCAAGGAGGGGCCCGCCCTCAACGAGCGCCACGGCCTGCTCGTGCTCTCCGAGGGTGCCGGCGCCCACGAGGAGATGGCGGGCGCCGCCATCTCCATCCAGCCCTTCGACGTCGCAGAGACGGCGGCCGGGCTGGCGGCGGCCCTCGACATGGAGGAGGGTGAGCGCCGAGAGCGCTCGGCTGGCCTGGCCGAGCTGGCGGCCGCCTGCCCGCCGGCCGAGTGGCTCGAGTCGCTCCTGGCCCAGGCGCGCCGGCCGAAGGGCTAGGAGGCGCCAGCCGAGAGCTCGGCTCGCAGGCCGGTGAGCTCGGGGTAGAGGCGGGCGAAGGCGGCGCCGACCTCGTAGGAGGCGAGGCGGGTGACCTCGTCCGGCCGCGAGAGGCGGCGGGCCAGGGCGAGGAGCGCGCCCTCGCCTGCCTGGCGGAGCCACTCCTCGTAGCGGGGAGAGAGCGCCGGCCCGACGCGGGAGATGACCGTGGCGAAGAGGCCGAGCTCGTCGGAGCGGGGCCCGACCCGCCGGGGCTGGCGGCGTCCCGCCTCCCGCGCCGAGAGGCGGCCGAAGTCGTGGCAGCCCGCCCAGTAGGAGTCGGCGCCGGCGAAGCGGACCGTCGTCACGGGGGCGAGGCGGATGGCTGCGGCGCATTGCAGGCAGGGCTCGAGGGTGGTGGTCAGCACCAGATCGCTGTGCTGGCGAAAGCCCACGCGAGCCAGGGCGTTGACCTCGGCGTGCGAGAGGGCAGAGCCCCAGGTCTCCCCGGCCGGCCCGCTGCCGTCCATCACCCGGTTGCGGGCAGCGTGCACGATCTCGCCCTCCCGGGTGGAGATGCAGGCGCCGACGGGGATGTTGCCGGTGCGGAGAGCCTCCCAGGCCTGCGAGAAGGCCGCCTTCCAACAGGCGTCGAGCCGCTCCCAGGCCGCTTCTGGCCGCTCTTGTCCTCGCCCCACCGGGCGATGGTAGCGAGCCGCCCCGCCAGCCGGCGGACTCAGCCGCCGAGGCGGTCTGCCAAATCCTCGAGGAGCCCGGCAGCCGCCTTCGGCCCATCGAGGACGAGGTCGGCCGCCGCCAGCAGCTCAGGTGGCGCCTCTGTGGAGTCGACGCCGATGCGAAAGACCCGGGCGCCGCCCGCCTCGAGGGCGTCGAGGGCACGGAAGGCGGCGAGGTCGCCGGCGTCGTCGCCGAGGAAGCAGGCAGCCGCCAGCCCGGCGCCCTCGCGGGTGACGACCGAGCCCTTGTCGATCCCGACAGGCGGCAGGAGCTCGACGCTCGCCTTGCCCGGCCGGGCGACGAGGCCGAAGCGCTGGGCGAGCTGCCCGGCGAGCTCGGCGCCCGCCGCGGCCGCCTTCTCGCCCTCGGCCGCCCGGCGCCAGTGGAGCGTGAGGGCGAGCCCCTTGTCCTCGACGTCGAGGCCGTCGAGGCCGGCCTTGATGGCAAAAGCGACGGCCGAGTGCACGGCGGCGGCGTAGGGCGCCGCCTCCGCCGCCGGCTCGGCATCGCCGCCGCTCCAGTGCTCGAGGCCGTGCAGCCCGTAGAGGTCGACGGCGGCGCCGTCGAAGTGACGGGCGAGGAAGCGAGCGGGCCGGCCGGAGACGACGGCCACCTTCTGCAGCTGGGGGGCGAGGCGGCCCAACGCCGAGAGGGCCGCCGGCAGCGGGGCGGCGCTCTCGGGGTCGGCCACTATGGGCGAGAGGGTGCCGTCGAAGTCGGTGAAGAGCCCGCTCCGCCCGGGATCGGCCGCCAGGCCGTCCAGCACCTGCTGGCGGGGGGTCATGGCTGCCAGGCTAGGCGAGGGGGCCCCTCAGGAGACCGGGACGTAGACCTCCACCACCTGGGCGCCGTCCGAGGTGCCGGCCGCCTCCGGGCCGACGACCGAGCTGTTGAGGCCGAGGGCCCTCGCGACCGCCATCGCCTCTCGGAGAAGTCCGCTCGGGTAGCGGACGAGCGGCACCTGCAAGCTGGCCACCCAGGAGGCCGGGATGGGGGCGTGGTGCACGAGGCTGTAGCGGGCCTTCGTCAGCTTCTGCTCGATGCCGGCGGTCGCCGGCGAGCCGGCCGGGGCGAGCACGGCGACCTCGCCCGCCGGGTGGGCGGCGCCGGTCGTCCCTGCCGGGACCGAGCCGGCCGG
>JAJYQK010000159.1 GCA_021794645.1 Actinomycetes bacterium | reverse complement strand
ATCTGGCCCGAGCAGGACGCGTCCCGCCCCCCGCCAGAGCCAGCGACTGGCATAGGCGAGCAGCCCGGCGATGACGAGGAGCTCGAGCAGGAAGGTGACCCCGATGTCGAGGAGGAGATGGCTGAAGCCCCGCAGCCGGCTCGGCATGCCGTAGAGCCAGAAGCCCGGCAGGTGCCCGAGCACCACCGCCGCCAGCGGGAGGAGGAGGAGCCAGGACCAGCGGCTCGACATCCGGTAGAAGGTGCGTGAGGCGATGAAGCGGGGCATGCCGGCAGGGTCCTGCAGCCGCTCGATGTCGGCCAGCCAGCCCCGGCGACCGGGCTCTATCACCGGGAAGATCTCGCTCAGCATGTGCTCGGCGAGAGGGGTGTCGTGGGGGTCCTCCGGTCTCGAGAAGGCGCTTCTCGTGTCGTAGCGCCAGCCCGCCTCGACCCGGACGTGGCGAGGTCCCGACCCCGTCTCGACGGTGATCTCGGCGGCCAGTGCCACCTCGGCGCCGAGGCGGCGGAGGGGCGCCGCCGCAGCGGGGCCATAGAGCATCGCCCGGTCCCTCACCCCGGGGAGGAAGACGACCCGGCGGCAGATGCCCGGCTCGGAGCAGAAGGCCGAGATCGCCTCGGCCAGAGCCGGGTGGGCGAGGAGGGCGGCCTCGATGCCGGCCTCCCCCTCCCCGCCGCGCAAGAGGTCGAAGGCATTGCCGGCCACCACGAGGGCCCCGTCGGCCGGCACGGCCGCCAGGGCGGCGACGATGGCGGCGACGGCGTTGCGCGAGCACGCAGTCTCCTGCGATCCGAGGAAGAGGTCGCTCACGACGAGGGCCCGCCCGCCGATAGGCAGGCTGACGCTCGCCTCGTCGCAACCCTTCTCTGCAGGTGCCATCGGACCAGAAGTCTGCCAGCCGGCGTCGTTACCATGAGCCCATGGACGGTGACGAACGGGCAACCATCGAGGACTTCTTCGCGGAGGACCGCAGCTTCCCGCCCGATGACCGCATAAGAGAGAGCGCCCTTTTGACCGACGCCAGCCTCTACGAGGAGGCCGAGGCAGACTTCGAGGCCTTCTGGGCCGCTCAGGCCCGTCAGCTCAGCTGGTTCGAGCCCTTCGAGACCGTGCTCAGCTGGGAGCTTCCCTTCGCCCGCTGGTTCGAGGGCGGCCGGCTCAACGCCTCTTACAACTGCCTCGACCGCCACGTCGAGGCGGGCCTCGGTGACCGGGTCGCCTACTACTTCGAAGGCGAGCCGGGGGACCGGCGCACCATCACCTATGCCGAGCTGCTGGACGAGGTCTCACGCTGCGGCAACGCCCTGCGCAGCCTCGGGGTCGAGCGGGGGGACCGCGTCGCCATCTACATGCCGATGATCCCCGAGCTGGCGATCGCCATGCTTGCCTGCGCCCGCATCGGGGCGGCCCACTCGGTCGTCTTCGGGGGCTTTTCCTCCGAGGCCCTGCGCGGCAGGATCGAGGACGCCGAGGCCAAGGTGCTGATCACCGCCGACGGCGGCTGGCGGCGGGGCCAGCCGGTCGCCCTCAAGCCGAACGCCGACGCCGCCCTCGAGGGCGGGGGCGCCTCGGTCGCCCACGTCATCGTCGTGCGACGCCTCGGCGAGGCAGCGCCCGACACGGCCATGAAAGAGGGCCGCGACCTCTGGTGGCACGAGGTCGTCGCCGACCAGCCGGCCCACTGCCCGCCCGAGGCGATGGAGTCAGAGGATCTCCTCTACCTCCTCTACACCTCGGGCACGACGGCCCGCCCGAAGGGCATCATGCACACCACCGCCGGTTACCTCACCCAGGTCGCCTTCACGCACCGCTACGTCTTCGACCTCCACCCCGAGACCGACGTCTACTGGTGCGCGGCAGACATCGGCTGGGTGACAGGTCACAGCTACATCGTCTATGGCCCGCTCGCCAACGGGGCGACGAGCGTGCTCTACGAAGGCACGCCCGACCACCCGGGGAGGGACCGCTGGTGGTCGATCATCGAGCGCTACAAGGTGACGATCCTCTACTGCGCTCCGACCGCCATCCGAACCTTCATGAAGTGGGGGAGCGAGCACCTCGAGGCCCACGACCTCTCGAGCCTGCGGGTGCTCGGCTCGGTCGGAGAGCCGATCAACCCCGAGGCCTGGGTCTGGTACCGCCAGCACGTCGGGCGGGACCGCTGCCCTGTCGTCGACACCTGGTGGCAGACCGAGACGGGCGCCATCATGATCTCCCCCCTGCCAGGGGTGACGACCCTGAAGCCGGGGTCGGCCACCTTCCCGCTGCCGGGCATCGGCGCCGAGGTCGTGGACGACGCCGGCCGGCCCGTCAGCCGCGGCGGTGGCTACCTGACCCTGACGCGGCCCTGGCCGGCGATGCTGCGCGGCATCTACGGCGACCCGGAGCGCTACACCGAGACCTACTGGAGCCGCTTCCCGGGTCGCTACTTCGCCGGCGACGGCGCCAAGCTGGACGACGACGGCTACTTCTGGCTGCTCGGCCGGGTCGACGACGTCATGAACGTCTCTGGGCACAGGGTCTCCACCACCGAGGTCGAGTCGGCCCTCGTCGACCACCCGAGCGTGGCAGAAGCCGCCGTGGTGGGGGCGACCGACGCCACCACCGGCCAGGCGATCATCGCCTACGTCACGGTGAAGGCCGGGGTCGCTGCTGACGGCGCCCACGGCGAGGAGCTGCGCCGCCACGTCGCCACGAGGATCGGTCCCATCGCCCGGCCGCGGGCGATCATCTTCACAGAGGACCTGCCGAAGACCCGCTCGGGCAAGATCATGCGCCGGCTGCTGCGAGACGTGGCCGAGGGGCGCGACCTCGGCGACACGACGACGCTGGCGGACCAGAGCGTCGTCGAGGAGCTCCGCAGCCGGGCCGCCGAGCAGCCTGCCGAGGAGTGAGCTCCGCCGAGCCGATCCACTGGCACTGGCCCGCCGGGCCGGTCGAGCCGGGCCCCGCAGTCGTCTTCGACGTCGACGGGGTCCTCGCCGACGCCTCCGGCCGCCAGCACCACGTGGCAGGAAGGCGCCGCGACTGGGACGCCTTCTTCGGGGCCGCCGGCGCCGACCCGCTCATCCCGGAGGTGGCCCGC
>JAJYQK010000082.1 GCA_021794645.1 Actinomycetes bacterium | reverse complement strand
GAGGCCGGGGCCGAGGGGCCGGCGGCCGGAGCCGGGCGGGCGTGCTCTGCCGGACGGGTGCGCTGGGCCCGCGCCGGTGCGGTCTGGCCATCCTCGAAGCGGTCGAAGCCGGCCGCGATCACCGTCACCCGCACGAAGTCGCCGAGGGAGTCGTCGATGACGTTCCCGAAGATGATGTTGGCATCCGGGTGGGCGGCGTCGTGGATGATGGCGGCCGCCTCGTTCACCTCCCACAAGGTGAGGTCCGAGCCGCCCGCGATGTTGAGCAGGATGCCCCGGGCGCCCTCGATCGAGGCCTCGAGGAGGGGGCTCGTGATGGCGTGGCGGGCGGCGTTGACAGCCCGCCCCTCGCCCGAGCCGGTGCCGATGCCCATGATCGCCGAGCCGGCGTTGTTCATCACCATCTTCACATCGGCGAAGTCGGTGTTGATCATGCCGGGGACGTTGATGAGGTCGGTGATGCCCGAGACGCCCTGCAAGAGGACCTCGTCTGCCATCTTGAAGGCGCTCACCATCGAGGTCTTCTCATCGGAGATGGCGAGCAGCCGCTCGTTCGGGATGACGATGAGGGTGTCGACCTTCTCCTTCAGGCGCTGGATGCCCTGCTCGGCCTGGTTGGAGCGGCGGCGCCCCTCGAAGGCGAAGGGACGGGTGACGACGCCGATCGTGAGGGCGCCGAGGCCCTTTGCCACCTCGGCGATGACAGGCGCTGCCCCGGTACCGGTGCCACCGCCCTTGCCGGCGGTGATGAAGACCATGTCGGCACCCTTCAGCACCTCCTCGATCTCCTCCAGGTGCTCCTCGGCCGCCTGCCGGCCGACCTCGGGGTCGCTGCCGGCGCCGAGCCCGCGGGTGAGGGAGCGGCCGATGTCGAGCTTGATGTCGGCCTCGCTCATCAAGAGGGCTTGAGCGTCGGTGTTGACGGCGATGAACTCCACGCCCTGCAGCCCGGCGTCGATCATCCGGTTCACGGCGTTGACGCCACCCCCGCCGACTCCGACGACCTTGATGACGGCGATGAAGCTTTGGCCCGGGCTGCTCATGGGCGCTCTGTCCTCCAATGGGCTCCTGGCGGGACGACCGAGGCGGCAACTCTCCTCATGTCCTCACCTCGGTGACAACAATTGGGGGCTCTCGCTACCGGCTTCGGCGACCTGCGACTACGACTGTGCGCCGGTCTGCTGACCCGGGATCTGCCCTCTTCCCCCCTGCTGGGCAGTGGCCGTGCCCGGGCTTCAGTCAGCCGCCGACGTTGCAAACGATAGGACCCTAAGCCTTGGTTAGCAAGGCCGGGTCTGCCGGGACGCGAAGGTCGATGACGTTGATCCCGGCCAGGTCGGCCCGGGCGAGGACGGTGGCGAGAGAGACGAACTTCTGGCCCGGCTCGCTCGGGCTGCCAAAGAGGGCGGTCTTGCCGTCGGCAAGCGTGGCAGTCGCCCCGAGCGGTCCCCAGTAGAGGTCGGTGACGGTACCCACCATCGACTCGGGCATCGAGGCGGCCATCGCTGCCAGGGCGTCGAGGCGCCCCCCGAGCCGGCGGCCGGGGGCGGGTGCTCCGGCCGGGTCGACGACGTAGGGAAAGCCGGGCGGGCGCAGCCGGTAGCGGGCGAGCACCCGGCCGGTGGCGTCACAGAGGGCCCAACCGCCCGCTGCCGAGTGGACGGCGGCGACCGGCGTCCGTGCGGTGAGGCTGAGGCGCACGGTCTGTGGATAGGAGATGGCGACGGCCGCCGCCTTCACCCAGGGAAGGGCCTCGAGGCGCCGGGCGATGGCGCCGGGCGAGAGGTCGGCGAGCGGGGGCGACCCCTCCAGGCCGGCCGCCCGCAGCAGCTGGGAACGGCTCGTGTGGCTGTCACCTTCGATGACGACATGTCGCGCCCCGAGGAGGGAGGAGTGCAAGAGGGCGAGCGCTCCGGCGAGCGCAGAGGCGGCGAGGAGGCCGGCGAAGAGGAGACGGCGCCGGTAGCGCCCCTTCTCGCGGGCCACCTGTACCCGACGCTCGTGTATCCGGGGGTCTGTCACCCCTCAACTCTGGCCCAAAGCGCCCCCCGAGGCGGGGATTTCCCCCGGGCCGGGGCTCAGCAGGGAGTGCCGTTCCAGGGCTCGGGCTGGGTGTCGTAGAAGACGTTGGGGTTGGTCGTCGTCGTGGTCGAGCTCGGCACCGTCGAGGTGGTGGACGAGGGCGAGGTCCCCGTCGAGCCGTGGGCCTTCTTCCGGGTGCGGGAGGGCGAAGGGGCAGCCTTCGTCCCCTCGGCCATGAAGGCCCTCACCATCGCCCTGTCCGGCCCGGGCGCCTGCTTCAGGACGTCCTGGCCGCTCGGGGTGACATAGGGGATGGTCGGGAGGACCTCTGAGTGGAGCGAGCCGACGCCGGCATGGCGGAACTCATAGACGAGGTTCAAAAGAGCCGAGTTGGAGAAGGTGGAGTCGATGGCGAGGTTGCGCACCACGGCGAGGAGGAGGTCGTTCATGGCAGCCGGGTTGAGCGCCTCGCCCTTCACCTTCTCGACGAGGGCGTGGAAGAAGACGTCCTGGCGCCGGATGCGGCTCCAGTCGCTCAAGCCGTCGTAGTACCAGGTGCCGTTCTTCAGGTAGTACAGGTGGCGGCTGCGCACGTAGGCGAGCGCCTCGTTGCCCCGGATCAGCTGGCAGCCGGTGTGGTCGATGTGGAGCTGGGAGAAGGCATCCTTCAGCTTGTAGGGAAAGTCGATCTTGATCCCGCCGACGGCGTTTACCATCCCCCTGAAGCCGGCGAAGTTGATGGCGGCGAAGTGCTCGATCGGGATGCCGAAATTGTCCTCGATGGTCTTTATGAGAAGAGCCGGGCCGTCGTTGAAGGCGGCGTTTATGCGGTTCTCGCCCGAGATGTAGGGAACGTGACCCGGGATGTGGACCAGCGTGTCGCGGGGGATCGAGAGGAGGTAGATCTGCTGGGTGGCCGGTATCACCCGGGCGATGATCGTTACGTCCGAGCGCTGGCCGGTGACAACCGAGGCCGAGCCGAAGGCCGACGAGCCGTTCTTCTCGAACTGCCTCGAGTCCGAGCCGACGAGCAGGACGTCGAAGGGCTTGCCCGGCTTGGCGTGCTGGTGGAGGGCGCCGGCGAGGCCCTTTATCCGCGTCGTCTGGTCGAGGCGGTAGTTGACGTACCAGTAGGCGCCGCCGACGAGGGCGAGCACCAGCACGATGAGGATGCTCAGGCTGGCGACGATGCGCCGGCGCCAGCGCTGTCCCTTCGAGCGCTTGGCCGCCCTCTCCTTGCGCCCGGCGCGCCGCGACGTCTTGGCGTGGGCCGGGCCAGGCCGCTGGCCGTCGTTCGTCTCTTCGTAGCTCACTTGGTGATCACCTTCCGACAAGAGATGATCGGCTATCAACCTGAAGCCATCATTAAGGCCCTGACCTTGTTGAAAGACCCAGGTGGGATAAGAAGAGCGGCTATGCGGGTGCTCGTCGCCGAGGACGATCCGGCCCTGCGGGACGTGATCGCCCGGGGCCTCGAGGAGGCCGACTACGTCGTCGACGCCGTCTCTGACGGCGAGGAGGCCCTCGCCTACCTCGAGGTCTACGAGTACGCCCTCGCCGTGCTCGACTGGCGCATGCCGAAGATGACCGGAGTCGAGCTCATCGGAGAGCTGCGCCGCCGGGGCAACCCGCTCCCGGTCCTCCTCCTCACCGCCCGCGACCTGCCGGCCGACCGCATAGAGGGGCTCGACGCCGGTGCCGACGACTACCTCGTCAAGCCCTTCGACTTCGGCGAGCTGCTCGCCCGCCTGCGCGCCCTCCGGCGTCGGCCCTCCCCGGTGCGGACGGGTCCGATCTCCTTCGACGGCCTCACGATCGACCCCCTGAGCGGTGAGGCGGAGCTGGACGGAGAGCCGCTCCGGCTCACCCGCACCGAGCGCCGTGTGCTCGAGGTGATGATCGACCGCTCCCCGGCCGTGGTCACCCGCTCTCTCATCGCCACCCAGGCCTGGCGGGAGGAGGCCGACGCCGTCGGCTCCAACACGATCGAGGTCCACATCGCCCACCTCCGCTCGAAGCTCGCCGGCTCGCGGCTGCGGATCGAGACCGTGCGCGGGGCGGGCTACCGGCTCGTGGCCGAGCCGCCCCGGTGAGGTTGGGGCTGCGGGGGCGCTTCAGCCGCAGGGAGCTGCTTGGCGCCGCCAAGGTCGCCCTCGTGGCAACGGCCCTCATCGCCCTCTCTTATGCCGGCACCGTCGCCCTGCTCGACCTGGCCGTCGCCTTCCACCTGACGGGTCAGGTGGACCGCCAGCTGGCGGCTCGCCTGCAGGTGGCGGAGGCCTCGCCGAACAAAGCCTTCTCCTCGGCCGGGGTGCAGATAAGCGGCCGGTACGGCCTCGGCATCTACGGAGAGCCCATCGCCCTCTGGGCCTTCTCGGACGGAGGCGAGGTGACAAGGACCGCTCCCCATGACCCGGTGCTCCCGGCCACCCTCGCCCCGCCGGCCGATGGGCGGGGCGAGGCCCTCAACTACGGGGTGGACGGGAGCACCTACCGCCTCTACTGGTTGAAGGCGCGGGGCGGGTGGCTGCTCGCCGGCGAGAGCCTGACAGAGCTCGGCCACGTCGAGGCCGTCCTCGTCGGCTCGGAGGCGATCGCCCTTCCTTTCCTCCTCATCGCCTTCTTCCTCGTCGCCCTCGCCATCGGGCTGCGCTCGGCCCGCCCGGTCGAGCTCGCCCGCCGCCGCCAGCTCGAATTCACGGCCGATGCCAGCCACGAGCTGCGCACCCCTCTCTCGGTCATCGAGGCCGAGATCACCCTGGCCCGCCAGAAGCCCCGCCAGGCGGCCGAGTACGAGCGGGTGCTCGACCAGGTGGCGAACGAGGCGGCCCGGCTGCGCGGCATCGTCGAGGACCTCCTCTGGCTGGCCCGGGTCGACAGCGAGCCGGCCCGCCCTCCCCTCACCCCCCTCGAGCTGGTCGAGGTGGTGTCCGCCACGGCCCACCGCTTCGCCTCGCTGGCAGCCGCCCGCCGCCAGCGGATCGAGGTGGCCGCAGCCGAGCGGGGCCTGTTGGTCGCCGCCCCGGCCGGTTGGCTCGACAAGCTGGCGGGCGCCCTCGTCGACAACGCCTGCCGCCACGGCAGCGAAGGCGGCCTCATCCGCCTCTCCGCTCTCTCGCTCGGCGCCCCCCGGCGGGCCTGCCTGCGGGTGGAGGACGACGGGCCGGGCATAGCCGAGCCCGATTGGCAAGCGATGCTCGGGCGGTTCCGCCGGGCCGGGGGCGGCCCGGACGGCCACGGCCTCGGCCTCGCCATCGCCGACTCGGTCGCCCGTGAGACCGGCGGCCAGCTCCGCATCGGCCGCTCCCACCTCGGCGGCGCCCTCGTCGAGGTGACCTGGCCGAGCGGGCGTCCCTCACCGCCAGGCGGCGTGCCCTAGCCGAGCCCCTCCGGGCCGATCCAGCGCACCTCCACCTCGAGGGCCACGCCCGTGCTGGCGGCCACCTTCTCCCGCACGGCCTCTATCACCCGCCGGACGTCGTCGGCCGAGCCGCCCGGGTCGGCCTGGATGAAGTTGGCGTGCTTGTCCGAGACCGCCGCCGTGCCGATGCGAAAGCCCTTCAAGCCGGCCGCCTCGACGAGGCGGCCGGCAGAGTCCCCTGGTGGGTTGGTGAAAACAGAGCCGGCGTTCTGGCCACCTGGCTGGTTCTCCCGCCGCCAGCGGACGATCTCGGCGATGCGGGCGCTGGCGGCCGCCGGGTCGCCGGGCGAGAGGGCGAAGCGGGCCGAGACGACCACGTCGTTCGGGCCGACGGCCGAGTGACGGTAGGAGAAGCCGAGCTCTGCGGCTAGGGCAGTCCTGCGGCCGCCCCCCTGGCGGAGCGAGACCAGCTCGGCGGAGACGAGGGTCTCTCTCGTCTCTGCCCCGTGACCGCCGGCGTTCATCCGCACCGCCCCGCCGACCGAGCCGGGGATGCCGACCGCCCACTCCATGCCCGAGAGGCCGGCGGCCGCCGTCCGGCGGGCGAGGACCGGATAGGCGAGCGCCCCGCCGGCCACGACCTCGCCACCCTCGATGCGCAGCGAGGAGAAGGCCTCCCCGAGGCGGAGGCAGAGCCCGTCGAAGCCGGCATCGGCGACGAGGAGGTTCGAGCCCTTGCCGATCACGAGGACGGCTATGCCGGTCGCCGCCACGGCCCCGGCCACCTTGGCGAGGACGGCCTCGTCGGTCACCTCCACGAAGAGGGCGGCCGGCCCGCCGACCCGGTAGGTCGTCATCGGACCGATCGCCACCTCCTTCTCGGCCACCTCCCCGAGCAGGCGGGCGGCTGCTGCCACCGCCTCGGCGCTCACCAGGAGCCGTCGCCGAGGAGCTCGTCGGCCAGGCCGGCGAGGTCGCCGGCATCGAGGGTGAGGCAGAGGTCGCCCGGGCGGAGCAGCTTGCGCAGCGAGGCGAGCAGGCCCTCGTGGTCCGGCACGTAGGAGATCTCCGCCTCAGGATGGGCTGAGAGGACTGCATCGACGACGAGCTGGCCCGACACCCCGGGCCGGGGTGCCTCGCCGGCGGCGTAGATCGAGGTGACGAGGACGACGTCTGCCTCGAGGAAGGAGTCGGCGAACTGCGCCGCCAGCAACTCAGTCCGCGAGTAGCGGTGCGGCTGGAAGACCGCCACCACGCGGCCGTAGCCGCCCCGGCGGGCGGCGGCGCACATGGCGCTCACCTCACCTGGCAGATGGGCGTAGTCGTCGACGAAAGTGACGCCGTTCTTCTCCCCCCGGAACTCGAAGCGACGGGCCACGCCGGCAAAGCGCTTGAGGGCCCGGCGAGCCGGCTCGGCGCCGACGCCGGCGAGCAGGGCGGCGCCGATGGCAGCACCGGCGTTCAAGGCGTTGTGCTCGCCCGGCACGGGCAGCTCGAAACGGCCCAGGTCCGCCCCGCCGTCGGAGAGGGCGAAGGAGACCTCGGCCCGGCCCACCTCGATCTCGGCCAGGCGGAAGCGGGCCCCCTCTCCCCGGCCGAAGAGGGCCGAGCCCTCACCGGCCCGGGCGGCGAGGGCGGCGGGCCGCGGGTCGTCGCCGTAGCAGAGCGCCAGGCGGGCCTCGGCGACGAAGCGCTCGAAGGACTCGGTCAGCTGGCCGAAGCCGCCGTAGTGCTCGAGGTGGTCGGGCTCGAGGGAGGTCACGACGGCGATCTCGGCACCGAGGTGCAAGAAGGTGCCGTCGCTCTCGTCGGCCTCGACCACCATCCACTCGCCCTGGTCCCAGACGGCGTTCGTGCCGATCTCGTTCAGGTCGCCCCCGATGATGAAGCTCGGACGCATCCCTGCCTCGACGAGGATGAGCGAGAGCATCGAGGAGGTCGTCGTCTTGCCGTGGCTGCCCGCCACCGCGATGGTGCGGCGCAGCCGGGTGACCGCCGCCAGGAGCTCGGCTCGCGAGTGGACGGGGATGCCGAGGCGGACCGCCTCGACCACCTCGGGGTTGGCGGCCGAGATGGCGCTCGAGATGGCGACAGCATCGGCGCCGGCCACGTTGGCGGCCTCGTGCCCCGTCGAGAGACGCAGGCCGGCGGTGGCGAGCCGCTCGAGGGCGGGCGATGACTTGAGGTCGCTCCCTGTCACCTCGTGGCCCATGGCAGAAAGGACCGTGGCGATGGCGCTCATGCCCGCCCCGCCTATCCCGACGAGGTGGAAGCGCCGCCGTTGCGAGAGGTCGATCATCTCTCCTTCTTCCCTGCAGCGCGCTCGACTATCTCGGCCACCTGGGCGGCGCCGTCCCTCCTGCCGAGGGCAGCCGCCGCCTTGGCCATCTCCTCGAGGCGACCCGGCGCCTCTAGGAGAGCCGCCAGCTCCTTTGCGAGCCGCGGGCCGTCGCACTCGCCGTCGGGGAGGAGGAGGGCCGCCCCGGCGCTGGCGAGGACGGTGGCGTTGTGGGTCTGGTGGTCACCGGGCGCACCGGGCAGGGGCACGAGGACCGCCGGGACCCCGATGGCCGTCAGCTCGGCGACGGTGAGCGCCCCCGCCCGGCAGACGGCCAGGTCGCAGCCGGCGAGCGCCCCGGTCAGCTCTCTGTCGAAGGGGGCGAGGAGGTAGCTGAGCCCCTCCCGGCCTGGCCCGAGCCCGGCGGCGGCCGCCTGGCGGGCCACCTCGTCGTAGTTCCGCTCCCCCGTCACGTGGTAGATGGCGAGGTCCTGCCGGCCTGCGAAGGACTTGGCCGCCTCCAGGGCGGCGGCGTTGATGCTGCCGGCGCCGAGCGAGCCCCCCGTCACCACGACCAGGCGGCGGCCGGCCTCGATGCCGAGCCGGTCGTAGACCGCCTGGCGGGCCGCCTCTCCCCGACCTCTCTCCGTCGCCGCTCGCCTGAGCGGGGCCCCGGTCACGACCGCCCGCGGCAGCCCGCTGCCGGGGAGGGCGGTGGCGTTGACGGCGGCGAAACGGCCGACGAGGCGGTTCACCGCTCCCGGGCGGGCGTCGACCGAGACGACGACGAGGGGGATGCGCAGCAAGAGGGCGGCCGCCGCGTAGGCAAAGCCGGCGTAGCCGCCCACGGTCACGACGACCTTGGGCCGCTGGCGAAGGGCCATGGCAATCGCCCTCCCCAGCGCCTGGGCGAGGCCGGCCACGGCCGAGAGGTTGTCGAGGGAGGCGGAGCGCTTTATACCCCGCCCCGGCAGGGCGACGAGCTCGAAGCCGGCCGCCGGCACCAGCTGGCGCTCGACCTGGCGGCCCGCCCCGACGATCAGGATCTCGCTTTTGTCGTGGCCGCGGGCCACGAGCGCCTCGGCCACCGCCAGGGCAGGCGAGACGTGGCCGCCGGTCCCCCCTCCGGTCACCACCGCATAAGGCGCCTTGCTCACGTCGCCGGGCGGCCGATGGGCCTCTTGCGGGCCGGGGCGGCGCCCTCGGCCCGGGAGGCGGCCGGCCGGACGACGGGCCGGGGGGCGGGCGCCTGGCGCCGGGCGATCCCGATGAGCACGCCCGCCCCGGCGAGGGCCATCACGAGTGCCGATCCGCCGTAGGAGACGAAGGGAAGGGGGATGCCGGTCACGGGCAGGGCGTCGATGACGCCGCCGATGTTGATGATGGCCTGCACCGTTATCCAGCAGGTGATGCCGACGGCCAAGTAGCGGGTGAAGGGGTCCTTCTCGCGCTGGGCCACCCGAAAGCCCGCCCAGGCGAAGGCGGCGAAGGCGGCGATGACCCCCAAGGTGCCGATGATCCCGAGGTTGCCGCCGATGACGGCGAAGATGAAGTCGGTGTGGCCGTTCGGCAGGTAGCCCCAGGTCGTCGAGGAGGCTCCGATGCCGCTGCCCCGCAAGCCGCCCTCGGCGAGGGTGACGAGCGACTGCACGACCTGATAGCCGGTGCCGTGGGCATGGGCGAAGGGGTTGACGAAAGAGAGGAGCCGGGCGCGGCGGTAGGAGGCGTCGAGGGCAAGCGCCGCCCCGGGGACGGCCAGGAGGCCGAAGGCGGCGAGGAGCGTCCGCTGCGGCACGCCGGCTGCATAGAGGAGGGAGAAGGCGATGCAGAAGATGACGATGCAGCTCCCGAGGTCCGGCTGCTTCATGATGAGGATGCCGGCGACGGCCACGAGTTGCAACAGGGGCAGCACGACGGCGCGCACCTGGTCCGTCCTCTTCGCCCGCCGGGCGAGCAGGTCGGCAGCAAAGACGATGATGGCCAGCTTCATGAACTCGGAGGGCTGTATCTGGATGGGCCCAGCCCCGATCCAGCGGCTCGAGCCGCCGGCGTTGTGGCCGATGCCCGGCATGAAGACGGCCAGCAGCAGGGCGAGGGCCGCTATCGGCAAGAGGGCGTGGAAGCGCCGGAGCCGCTCGGGGGCGATGCGGGCACCGGCGAGGGCGACACCGAGGCCGATGAGGAGGAAGACGGCCTGCTTGAGAAAGAGCGAGAAGACCGAGGTGCCCGCCTGCAGGTCGAGGTAGGCCGAGGCCGACAGGACCACTGGCAGCCCGAGCAGGCAGAGCACCCCGACCGAGACGAGCAGCACCCGGTGCTCGAGCAGGGTGGCCCGGGCCGGCGCCCGTCTCGGCTCGCCAGCCGCCACCGGCCGCAGCTTCGGCCGCTCTCCTCGCAGGCGCTCGACCCGGGCCCGCTCGGCCCTCGACCTCTCGATCCGCGGCCGCTCGAGCGGGGTGCGCCGCTGCCGCGTCCGCTCGAGCGGGGAACGTCCGCTCCGGGCAGGCTCGGCCCTGCGCCCGCTCGGACGCGGGCGGGCAATGGTCCCTTGGCTCATCTGGCTCCCCCTTGTGGCTCGGCGGCGGCCGGCTCGGCCCGCCTGCGCACCAGGCGGGCGAAGTCGTCTCCCCGCTCGCCGTAGTTCCTGTACCAGTCGAACGAGGCCGCCCCCGGCGAGAGGAGGACGCTCGCGCCCTCTCGCGCCATCGCAGCAGCCGCCTCGACGGCCTCTGTCATCGAAGCCGCCCGCACCACCTCGGGGCCGGCGCCGGCGAAGGCCTCCACCACCTCGCCAGCGGACTCCCCTATCGCCACCACCCCGATCAGCCGGGCGAGGCCCGGTCCCGCTCCGGCGTCCCGCTCTGCCGCCAAGGCCCGGACGATGGTGCGGTAGTCAAGACCTTTGTTGCGGCCACCGGCGATGAGGACCGCCTGCTCGAAGCCGCCCAGGGCCGCCAGCACCGCCGAAGGCGTCGTCGCCTTCGAGTCGTCGTACCAGGAGACCCCGCCGATGCTGGCCACGAGCTCGATGCGGTGGGGCATGGGCACGCCCGCCTCGAGGGCACGGGCGCAGTCGGCCGGGGAGGCCCCCGCCGAGAGGGCGACGGCGCTGGCGGCGGCGGCGTTGGCGACGTCGTGGGGAAGGGAGCGGGGCAGGGCTGCTGTCCGGCAGATCTCCCCGGCGGGCGAGACGAGCAGGCCGCCCTCCTCGCGCACCATGCCGACCCGGCGGCCGAAGGTGACGAGGCGGGCTCGGCAGGCGGCCGCCTGCGCCATGACGACGGGGTCCTCGGCGTTGGCGACGGCCACGTCGCCTTCTTCCTGGTTGGCCCAGATGCGGGCCTTGGCGGCGGCGTACTCGGCCATGTCGGCGTGCCAGTCGAGGTGGTCCTCGGCGAGGTTGAGCCAGCAGGAGACCGCCGGGCGGAAGCTCTTCGTCCAGGCCAGCTGGAAGGAGGAGACCTCGACGACAAAGAGCCCGGCCGCGTCCGAGCCGACCGCCTCGATGAAGGGCCGGCCGATGTTGCCGACGGCCTCTGGGTTCGCCCCTGCTTCCTGCAAGATGGCGGTGACGAGGGAGGTGACCGTCGTCTTGCCGTTCGTGCCGGTGATGGCGAGCACCGGGCGGTCGGTCAGGCGGAAGGCCAGCTCCACCTCGGCCAGGATCTTCTGGGGCTCGGCGAGGGCGAAGATCGGGTGGCTGGGGGGCACTCCGGGCGAGAGGACGACCAGCTCGGCCCGGGCGGCCAGCTCGCTCAGGCGGGCCCGGGGGGGACGGGCGATGAGCTCGACGCCGAGCTCTCCGGCCGTGCGGGACATCTGCACGCTCACCTCGCCGTCGTCGACGGCTGTCACGGCGTGGCCCTCGGCGAGAAGGGCGCGGGCGGCCGCCTGGCCGGTGACGGCGAAGCCGATGACGAGGGCGGTGCGGCTCACTTGAGCGTCCCGACGGTGAGGAAGTCGGCGTAGAAGAGGCCGAGACCGAGGGCGGTGCACAGGCCCGAGAAGATCCAGAAGCGGACCGTGACGGTCGTCTCGGGCCAGCCCACCAGCTCGAAGTGGTGATGGAGCGGCGCCATCCGGAAGACACGGGTGTGGAAGATGCGAAACGAGATGACCTGGATCACGACCGAGAGGGTCACGATGACAAAGAGTCCGCCGATCACCGGGATGAGGAGGGTGAGGTTCATCGAGAGGCCGAGGCAGGCCAGCCCGGTCCCGATGGCGAGCGAGCCGGTGTCGCCCATGATGATGCGAGCGGGAGCGGCGTTCCACCAGAGGAAGCCGACGCAGGCGCCGGCCATCGAGACGGCCACGAGGCCGAGGTCGATGGCGTGACGGACGTGGTAGATGCCGAAGTGGCGGAACTGCCAGTAGCCGATGATCGAGAGGCAGCTGAAGGCGAAGGCCGAGGAGCCCGAGGCCAGCCCGTCGAGGCCGTCGGTCAGGTTGACGGCGTTAGAGCTGCCGACGATGACAAGGACGCACCAGACGACATAGAGCCCGACCGGGAGGACCAGGTGAGGGACGTCGTAGCGGGTGAAAGAGACGTCCCGGCTGATCCCGGCCCAGTAGATGGCGGCGAGGGCGAAGCCGACGGCGACCCCGAGCTGCAGGCTCGCCTTCGCCCTCTTGTTGAGCCCGAGGCTGCGGCGCCGGCTGACCTTGATCCAGTCGTCGGCCGCCCCGATGAGCCCGGTGCCGAGGACGGCCAGGACGACGAGCCAGCCCGAGCGGGTGAAGGTGGATCCCGTCCCGACGTGGCCGAGGACGTAGCCGGCGAACATCCCGCCGAGGAGGGCTATGCCCCCCATGGTCGGCGTGCCCTGTTTGGCGGCATGCTGGGCCGGCCCGTCCTCTCGGACGTGCTGGCCGATCCGCCACTTGACGAGGAAGCGCAGCAGCAAAGGCGTGCCGAAGCCGGCCACGAGGAGGGCGACGCCGCCGGCGGTGAAGATGGCGATCATGCTGCGCCCGCCAGCCGGGCCGACTCCTCGCCCACCACCAGGCGGTCGTCGAAGGCGACGAGCTCGTCTCCGAGCTGCTGGGTCGTCTCGTGCCCCTTGCCGGCGACGAGGACGATGTCGTCCTCGGCGGCGAGAGAGAGGCCGAGGGCGATCGCCCGGCGGCGGTCGGGCTCGACGTGCAGCTCGCCGGCACCCTGGCAGCCCGCCACCACCTCGGCGATTATGGCCTCGGGCTCCTCGTGGCGGGGGTTGTCGCTCGTGACGACGACGACCTCGGCCCCGGCAGCAGCGGCCCTGCCCATGAGCGGCCTCTTCTCCCGGTCGCGGTCGCCGCCGGCGCCGAAGACGACGAGCAGCCGGCCCTCTCGGCCGAGGAGGGGGCGCAGGGCAGCCAGGGCCTGCTCGAGGCCGGCCGGGGTGTGGGCGAAGTCGACGACGACAGCGAGGCCGAGGGAGTTCTCCACCTGCTCGAAGCGGCCCCGCACCGGCGCTGCCCTGCTGAGACCGGCGGCGATCCGCGCCGGGTCCACGCCGAGGAGCCGAGCAGCAGCGGCGGCGGCCAGGGCGTTCTCGACGTTGAAGCGACCGAGCAAACAGAGGCTGACC
The DNA here is from genome assembly GCA_021794645.1 of Actinomycetes bacterium. Taxonomy (GTDB): domain Bacteria; phylum Actinomycetota; class Acidimicrobiia; order Acidimicrobiales; family Bog-793; genus JAJZLV01. Next base: position 581 of record JAJYQK010000082.1, on the reverse strand, counting down.
TCGTGGCCGTGAAGCAGGAAGCGGCTCCCGCTCCGTGAGAGGCGGAGGCCCTCTGCCTCGGCGAGCGAGAAGGACTCGGTCGGGATGCAAGAGAGCTCGAGGAGGCGCCGCCCGTAGGCATCGTCCCGATTGACGACGCCGGCTCGGGCGTGGGCCGGCGTGAAGAGGCTCGCCTTGGCGGCGAAGTAGGCCTCCATCGTCTTGTGGAAGTCGAGGTGGTCCTGGGAGAGGTTCGTGAAGACCGCGACATCGTGGCAGTAGCCGTCCACGCGGTGCTGGACGAGGGCGTGCGAGGTCACCTCGAGGGCGACGGCGGCGGGCCGGGAGCTCTCCTCTCCCCGACGCCGGGCGGACGCCAGCTGCTCCTGCAGCTCGGGCGCCTCCGGCGTGGTGCGGGCACCCGAGAGCGTCCCGATGACCGACGCCTCGTAGCCGGCCTCCTCGAGGATGGCGAGCAGCAGGTGGGTGGTGGTCGTCTTGCCGTTGGTGCCCGTCACCCCGATGGTGGTGAGAAAAGAGGCCGGGTCGCCGCTCACGGCGCAGGCCGCCTCCGCCATGGCCGGGCGGCCCCGGCCCGGCCA
>JAJYQK010000168.1 GCA_021794645.1 Actinomycetes bacterium | reverse complement strand
GCCGCCTGTTCTCGTCACCGACTCGACGATGAACGCCCGCATCTCTTCTGCGAGCGCCTCGCACTCTTCGAGGCTGAGGGCCTTCAGGTCATCAGGTGAGGAGATCGTGTCGAGGATCACAGGGCTCCCGCTCTTCCACCGCCCCACACCGCCCTCCCAGTCACGAGGATCGGGGACCTCGGCGGCCACCTCTTGAACAGCACTGGTGACCGGCCGGTCGCCCTCTTTGTGCACATGCTGGCAAACGATACCCGGGGAGTCAACGAGACAAGCGGAGGGTGGGCCGAAGGCTCAAAGAGCGCCCTCGCCGGGGGCCAGCTCCCTCTCGAGCAGCGGGCTGACGACGACTCTTCTGATGCCCCCGACGAGGGCCCGTTCCAGCAGCTCCTCCGCCCTGGCCATGCTCTCTGTGTCGAGCTGGTCACGCACTGTGCGGTAGAGGTTGGTGAAGACCTCTCGCAACACCCGGCCGTGGCCTGGGCGGCGCTGGGCGGCCAGGGCCATGAGGTCGAGAAAGAGCGCCAGGTTGGGCTCGACCGCCCGCGAGAGGATCTCGAGCGCCTCCTCGAACGCCAGCGCCCCCGGTTTGTCCGGGCCGCGCTCGGCCTCCTCGCTGAAGCGGAGGGCGGCACGCCGCCCCGCCTCCCGGGCCGCCGCGAAGTAGATCTCCTCCTTCGAGCCGAAGTGGCGGTAGAACGACCCCTTGGCCAGCCTGGCCGCCTGGCTGAGGTCTTCCACCCGCACCTCGGCGTAGCCCCGGCGGGTGAAGGCCTCGAGCGCTGCCTCGAGCAGCCTGCCGGCCGGCGAGCGGGCGGCCGTCGTCGCCTGGCGGGCCTCGACGAGCTGCTCCCACATCTCGGGCCGGAAGGCGCCGTCCGCCGGCAGCTGCAAGAGGTCGGGCAGGATCTTTCGGATCGCCCCGAGGCTGAGGCCGCGGCGCTCTTTCAAGAGGCGGATGAGGCGGAGCGACTCGACATGGCGCTCGTCGTAGAGGTGGCGGCGGCGGGCCGCCCGGCGGGCGGAGGGGACGAGGCCGGTCGCTATGTAGTAGCGCACGGTCGAGGGAGCAAGACCCGTCTGGGCCACCACCTCGGCCATGGTGAAGGTCCGGCCGACCGTCGCTCTCACCAGACCGGACAGTAGCCTTGCGAGGTGGCAAAGGTCGCGGTGGTCACGGATTCGAGCACCTGCCTGCCGCCCGATCTCGCCGACAAGCTCGGCATCGTGACGGTCCCGGTGACGGTCCATCTGCCGGGGACCGATGCCCTGGACGGCTCCGAGCACCTCTCCAAGCGCATCTCCGAGGCGGTCGAGCGAGACCAGTACGTCCGCTCGAGCCACCCCTTCATCACCGACTACCTGGCCGCCATCGAGGAGTCCGGCTGCGAGCAGGTCGTCATCGTCACGCCCGCCATGGAGTTCGCCGGCATGTTCCGCAACGCCTCCCTGGCAGCCGAGCTCACCGCCCGGCGGGCCGTCGTGGTCGACTCCCGCACGGCGGCAGCCGGCGAGGCCCTCGTCGTGCTGCGCGGGGCAGAGGAGGCGGCCGCCGGGGCGGGTGTGGCCGAGGTGGTGGCCGCCATAGAGGAGGCCTCGCGCCGCGTCGACCTGGTGGCGACCTTGGAGACGCTCGAGCCCATCCGGAGAAGCCGCCGGGTGCCGGCCCCGGTCCTCGGCCCGGCGGGCGAGGCGAGGGCCAAGAGCGTCTTCCGGATGAGGTCCGGGGCAGTGGAGCTGCTCGGCGAGGCGGCCGGCGAGGAGGAGGCCTTCTCCAGGATAAAAGAGGCCTACGAGGCGGGTGGGGGCAAGTCCTCCTCGCACTCGACCGTCTTCCACGCCGACAGCAGGGAAGCAGCCGAGCGCCTCTGCCTGCTCCTCGGGGAGGTCGACTTCGTCTCCGGCTTCTCGGCCGCCATGCAGCTCCACACCGGCCCGGGCGTGGTCGGGGCCGCCTGGCTCCCCTAGCCCGGGCGCCCTGGCCAGCGTGTCGAAATCATTTCGATCGGGTAACTGATCACTGATCCTCAGTACACGCAGTAGCGTCTCTATCAGGTCTGGAGGAAAGGGTGAAGCTCGAACAGCCCTCAGAGCTATCTAGGACGATGGCCTTCAGGTCGGGGGCTGCGACGAGCTGGAATATGGCCGAGACAAGCAGCTCAACCGTCATCACGGCCCAGATACCGGCGGTCCCGCCCGCGCACAGCTACGGGGTGCTGCTCCCCGACGGCAGCATCTGGTACCCCGGCTCCAAGAAGCGCTTGCCCGCCCCCCTCCCCCTGCGCATCGCCGTCTGGGCCCTCGCCTTCCTCGTCCTGCTGGCCGCCGCCGGCGACTTCGTGATCCGCGACCACCCCGGGTGGGTCGACCCCTTCCGCCGCATGGTCCCGACAGCGGCGGGGAGCCTGAACGTGAACACCTCCCTGCCCACCGGCCACCACCACCATGCCGCCTCCAGCGCCACTGGCACGGCGCCGAGCGGCCGGCTGCGGCCCATGAGCCCCCAGCCGGCCGGCCTGCCCCAGTACACCACCGCCTATGACCTCGGGTCGGCGACGAGCTACCAGGTGACCGTGCACGCCACCCAGACGACCTGGGTCATCGCCTACCACCTGGTCAACGGGGCGGACAGCGGCACGCCGATCTTCGCGAGGGACGTCCAACCGGGTCAGCCCGGCAGCTTCTCCGCCAGCGGTCCGGTCGACCTCGAGACGGCTGCCTCAGGCGCTACGGTCAGCGTCGTGTCAGGCGGCCACGCGCTCGGTACCGTCTCTGCGCCGAACAGCGCTCCCTGGCACTTCTACTTGGAGCCGAACGGCACCAAGTAAGCCCTGCCGACCCAGGAGCCCCATGTCGACGACCACTCCCACCCCATCCAGCGCGGGCCGCAACATCGCCCGCCAGCGGCGCTTCTGGACGAGCCGAGCCTCGTCCTGGGACCACGACGCCTCGAGCAACCCCAGCCTGGTGAAGGTGGTGGAGGCCGTCATCGAGGCCGCCGCCCCGAGGGCGAGCGACGAGGCGGTGGACCTCGGCTGCGGCTCGGGCCAGGTGACTCTCGGGCTGGCGCCGAAGGTGAGGTCCGTCGTGGCCGTCGACATCTCCGAGAAGATGATCGAGCTGCTCGTCGGAAACGCCCGGGCCAAGGGTGTGGAGAACGTGAGCGGGCTGGCCGAACCGGTCGAGTCGCTGGCGCTCATGCCGGGCTCTGTCGACATCGTCGTCACCAATTACGCCCTTCACCACTTGCGCGACTCCGACAAGCCGGCCCTCGTGAAGAGCGCCTACACCTGGCTCCGCCCCGGCGGGCGCCTCGTCGTGGGCGACATGATGTTCGGCCGGGGCGGCGACAGCCGTGACCGGGAGATCATCGCCTCCAAGCTCGGCCTCCTCGTGAAGAAGGGACCGGGCGGCTGGTGGCGCATCGCCAAGAACGCCGGCCGCTACCTGCTGCGCTACCAGGAGCGGCCCGTCTCGATGGCGGCCTGGCAGAAGATGTTCGAGGCTGCCGGCTTCCAGCAGATCGAGGCTAGGCCGGTCGTGAACGAGGCTGCCGTCGTGGTCGGGGTGAAGCCGCCGGGCTGAGCCGGAAGGGGAGCTCGAGCAGGCTGAACAAGACGATCGCCACGCCGGCCGCCGAGGCTATGTACCAGGGCCACGGCCCGAGGACCTTGAGCAGCGACCAGCTGCCGGGAGGCCGGCGCAGGTACATGTAGTTGCCGCCCGTTACCCAGTCCACGACACCGACGAGGGCCGTGTAGCCGAGCGTGATGAGAAAGACCCGCCCGACCGCCCGGCGGCCGGGTCGGATGCGCTCGCCGACCACGAGGAGGAGCGCGGCGCAGACGATGCCGGCGTGGGCGAGCACGTACTCGAAGAACTCGAGGCGGGGGAAGGCGACGTTGAGGTCCGGGGTCAAAAGCGACTGCAGGCTGCCGGCCAGCCCCCAGAAGTAGGTCAGCTCGACGAGGTGTCGCTCCCGGGTGATGAGGGCGCCGGCGGCGACGATCGTCACGAGGTCGCAGAGGGCGAAGGGCAGGGAGGTGGCAGCAGAGAAGTGGCCACCGCCCAGGTTGGTCGCCAGCCAGGCGGCGGTGACGGCGAGGAGGACGAGCGCCAGGGCACCGTTGGCGACAGAGCTCGGCCGGCCGGGCCAGCGCCGGGCGAGCAGGCAGAGGCCCGAGGCGGCGACCACCGTCGTGAGGAGCGTCGCCAGCCAGACAGGCGACAGGGCGCTCACTGGCGGCCTCGGGCCGAGGGCGCGACCACGCCTCCAGCCTAGGAAGGCGACGGGCCGGTAGGACGGCGCCCACCGGGGTAGATGGCGGGTGGAGGTGATGCACATGCCAGGACGTTCTCCCGGCCCGAGCGTGAAAGACGACAAGACCTACGAGGCCGTGCGGCGCCAGGGTGCCTCGAAGGAGAAGGCGGCCCGCATCGCCAACGCCGCCGCCAACTCGAGCCGCTCGAGCGTCGGCCGCAGGGGCGGCAAGTCGGGCAGCTACGAGGACATGACCAAAGAGCAGCTCTACAAGAGGGCGAAGAGGGTCGGGATCGAGGGCCGCTCCCACATGAGCAAGGGGGAGCTCATCGACTCGCTCAGGAACCACTGAGCCCCAGGCCCGGCCGGCCAGCTGGTCGCTAGTCTCCTCCCGTGACCGAGAGCGCCCCCGCGGGCCGGCCGCGGCTCCTCCTCGTCGCAGCGCCGGGCGAGGCGAAGAGGTCCGACGAGCTGCGGCGCCTCTTCGGCTTCGACTTCGCCGTCGAGGTGGCAGGCGCCACCCTGCCCGATCCCCGCGCCTTTGCCGCCGTCGTCGTCGACGGCGCGGGCGGCTTCGCCGAGAGCGAGTTCCTCCGAGGCCTCGGCGAGTCGGTCGAACAGGGCTGCCGCCTCCTCGTCCTCCTGCCGGCCCGGCCCCTGCCAAGGCGATGGGCGGAGTGGCTCGGGGCCGACAGCGGCGAGGCCCACCCTCGAGGAGAGTGGTTCCTCAAGCCGCTTTCGAACCTCGGGCCGATCGCCGCCCGCCTTCCTGCGGAGATAGCCCTCGTCGACGCCCCGGTCGAGCTCGCCATCACGGCCGGGGGCGCAGAACCGCTGGCAGCCATCAGCATCGGCTTCAAGGACCGGGTGGTGATGAGCCGTCGCCCGCTCGGGCGGGGCGAGATCGTCCTTACGGGCATAGGAGCTGAGAGCGACGCCCTCTCCCACGAGGAGGTGGTCCGCCTGCTGCGGCGAGCCGTGCGGCCTCTTTCCAGCCCCGACCGGCCGCTCGGTTTCGGCGTCCTCGGCTACGGCCCATACGGCGGGATGGGGCTCTATCACGGCGTCGCCGCCCGCCAGACCGACGGCCTCGAGATGGTGGCTGCCGCCGACCCCGACCCCTCCCGGCGAGAGGCAGCCGAGGTGGAGTTCCCCGGCCTCAGAGCGCACGCCGGCGTCGAGGGCCTGGCCGCCGACGACGCCGTCGACGTGGTCGTCGTCGCCACGCCGCCGGTCTCCCACTTCGATCTCGCCCGGCGCCTTTTCGAGGCGGGCAAGCACGTCGTGTTGGAAAAGCCGATGTGCCTCAAGGTGAGCGAGGCCGACGAGCTGCTGGCCCTCGCCCGCCGAGCCGGACGCACCCTGACGGTCCACCAGAGCCGCCGCTGGGACCCCGACTTCCAGCTGCTCGCCCGCAGCGTCGCCCAGGGCCTCATCGGCGACCTGTTCAACGTCGAGACCTTCGTCGGCGGCTTCGAGCACCCCTGCCGGGCCTGGCACTCCGAGGTGGAGATCTCCGGCGGTGCCGTCTACGACTGGGGATCGCACCACCTCGACTGGATCCTGCAGCTGATGGGCGAGTTCCCCGCCGAGTTGACGGCCCATGGCCACAAGCGGGTCTGGCGGGACGTGACCAACCTCGACCAGGTGCGGGTCCGCCTCGCCTGGGCGGACGGCCGGGAGGCAGAGTTCCTGCAGAGCGACATCGCCGCCATCCGCCGGCCGAAGTTCTTCCTGCAGGGCACGGCGGGCACGATCGCCGGCAGCTACCGGCCCCTTCCGTTCGAGCGCCTCGAGCCCGGCTACGGCTATGTCGGCGATCCCGCCCACCACGCCGAGGCGCCCGTCGAGCTGACCCTCGCCCGCTACACCCCGGGAGAGGGCCTGAGCGAGACCGTGCTCCGTCCTCTTGCCGGCGATCGCTACGGCTTCCACCGCAACCTGGCCGACCACCTCCACCTGGGCGAGCCGCTCGCTGTCACGCCTGAGTCGGCCCGCGAGGTGGTCGCCCTGCTCGAGGCGGCCCAGGTCTCGACCGACAAGGGCAACGTCTCGGTCCAGCTCGTGCGGCCCGGCGCCTAGCGGTGAGCCGGCCGCTTCGGATCGGGGTCATCGGGTCGACGTCGGCGGTGGCCCGCCTGGCCGTGCTGCCCGCCATCGAGGCCTCGGCCCGGCTCGAGCTGCGGGCGACTGCCAGCCTGAGCGACCCGGCGGCCACCTACCCGAGCTACGAGGCTCTCTTGCAGGACGACGGCGTGGAGGCGGTCTACGTACCACTCCCGAACTCGCTCCACGCCGAGTGGACCGAGAAGGCAGCCGCCCGGGGCAAGCACGTGCTCTGCGAGAAGCCGCTCGCTCCGACGGCCGGCGAGGCCGCCTTCATGGCGCGCTGCTGCGCCGAGGCGGGCGTGGTGCTGATGGAGGCCTACATGACGGCCTTCCACCCCCGCGACCAGCTCCTCGGCGAGGTCGTGGCCTCCGGCCGCCTCGGTGAGCTGCTCTCGGCCCGGGCCGAGTTCACCGGCGTCCTCGCCCGGCCGGACGACCACCGCTACCGCCCCGAGATGGGAGGGGGGGCCCTCCTCGACGTCGGCATCTACTGCCTGAGCCCCCTTCTGCGGGCCGCCGGCATCGAGCCGGCCTCGAGCGAGGCGGTCGGGGTCCTCGCAGCCGCCGCCCGGCGCAACGAGAGGGGCGTCGACACGACCTTCTCGGGCTGGCTCGGGCTCGGGAACGGCCGGGCGGGGTCGTTCCTCTGCTCCTTCGAGGCGCCCGAGCGCCAGCTGCTGAGCATCGTCGGCACGGCCGGCCGCATCGACCTCGAGCGGGCCTTCACGCCCGGACAGGCCGAGACGGCCATCGTCCTCACGGACCGGGACGGGGCGGTGCGCTCTCTCGAGGCGGAGGGGGTCGACCCCTACCAGGCCATGTTGGAGCACTTCGCCGCCGTGGTGGCCGGAGAGGCCCCCCAGCAACGGCCGCCGGCGGCCTCCGTCGGTTTGCAGCGTCTCCTCGACCGCCTGCGAGAAGCCGCCCGGTGAGCCCATATAGGACAGAGCTCGTCCCGGCGGCGCCCGGGGTGAGGCTGGCCGTCGACCTGTTCGAGACCGACGGCCGATCCGGAAAGGCCTTCCTCCTCGTCCACGGCCTCGCCTCGAACGCCCGCCTCTACGACGGCGTGGCCGAAGAGCTGTCGCGCCGGGGCCACCTCGTCGCAGCTGTCGACCTGCGGGGCCACGGCCGCTCCGACAAGCCGGAGGAGGGCTACGACTACGACACCCTCTGTGCCGACCTGCTGGCGGTGCTCGACTTCCTCGCCCCGAGGGGTTGGCCCGAGGCCGTCGTCGCCGTCGGGCAGTCGTTCGGGGCGAACCTCGTGCTCGAGCTCGCCGCCCGCCAGCTCGGCCGGACCGCAGGCGTCGCCTGCATCGACGGCGGGACGATCGACCTGCAGGCCACCTTCTCGAGCTGGGAGGAGGCAGCAGAGGCACTCCGGCCGCCCCCGCTCAGCGGCACGCCCCTCGCCGAGCTCGAGGCACACATGCGGGCGGCCCATCCTGACTGGCCCGAGAGCGGGATCAGGGGAGCGCTCGCCAACTTCGAGGTCCGGCCCGACGCCACGGTCACCCCCCACCTCACCTTGCAGCGGCACCTGCGCATCCTCCACACGATGTGGGAGTCCCGCCCCTCTTTTCTCTATGGCCGGCTGGCCGTCCCGGTTCTCTTCCTGCCGGCCCGCTCGCCCGGCGCCCCGACCGCCTGGGGGGTCGCCAAGGAGAAGGCGACGGCCGAGGCGGTCGCCGCCATCGAGAGAGCCGCCGCCCATGTCATCGAGGGCGACCACGACCTGCACGCCCAGCACCCGCTCGAGGTCGCCCGGCTGCTGGACGAAGCCGCCGGCAGCCTCTTCGCCGAGCCCGCCGGGAGCTGACCAGCCGCTCAGAGCCGGTGGTAGTAGCAGGTCACGCAGAGCTGGGGCAGCCGGATCTCCTCCGAGGCGGAGAGCGCCGGCTCAGAAGAGACCAGCTCCTCCACTGCCGCCAGCACCTCTGCTCGCCTCGCCGCCGGCAGCGTCGAGACGGTGCTCCAGGTGGAGACGAGCTCGATGAGCAAAGAGCGCGAGAGGAAGCGGCTCGAGTCCGAGTGGTGCCGGTGTCCCTCGCAGAAGCCGGCCGGGGGAGGCGGTGGCCTGAAATCGCCCACGGTCGCCTCGCTCCCTGTCAGCTGGCGGAGACGGCGCACCCATCCCACCTCGTCGTCGGAGATGTTCCACAAGAGTGCCAGGCTCCCGCCCGCTCGCAGCACCCGTGCCGCCTCCCGCCCGGCCTGGGCGGAATCGGCCCAGTGCCAGGACTGCCCGAAAAAGAGGGCGTCACAGGAGGCGTCCTCGAGCGGGAGGGCCTCGGCCCGGCCCGGGCGGAGCTCGACGCCGGGGAGGCGGACGGCGAGGACGGCGGCCATCTGCTCGTCGGGCTCGACGGCCACCACCTCAAGACCGAGTGAGACGAGCACCGCCGTGAGCTTGCCCGTGCCGGCCCCGATGTCGGCGACGGCGCGGGCACCGTTGGAAAGGGCGACCCCGACCGCCTCTTTCGGGTAGCCGGGCCGCGTGCGCTCGTACTGGGCGGCGAGCGGACCGAAGGAGTCGGCCCGCTCGCCCATGGAGACCACCGCCCGAGCCTGCCACAGCGCGAGCAGGCCGGCTGTGGGGGGGCCACCGAGAGCGAGATGCCGTTTCAGAGAGGCGAGGCGGGGTAGCGGTCAATTGACCGGACAAGTCCAGAGAAAGGTGGAGCATGGCAAACGAGCTGGCCGGAAAGAAGATCGCGTTCCTCGTCGCCAACGAGGGCGTCGAGCAGGTGGAGCTGGAGCGGCCGTGGCAGGCGGTGGAGCAAGCCGGCGGCGAACCCGTGCTGGCAGCGCCGGAGAAGGGCGAGGTGCAGGCCTTCAACCATCTCGACAAGGGCGACACCTTCGAGGCCACCGTGCCCACCTCCGAGCTGCGCCCCGAGGACTTCGACGGCCTAGTCCTCCCGGGCGGGGTGGCCAACCCCGACCAGCTCCGCCAAGACGGCGCCGCCGTCTCGTTCGTGAAGAAGATGTTCGCCGCCGGCAAGCCGGCAGCCGTCATCTGCCACGGGCCCTGGACCCTCGTCGAGGCGGATCTCGTGCGGGACCGCACCCTCACCTCCTGGCCGAGCCTGCGGAGCGACATCTCGAACGCCGGGGGCCAGTGGGTGGACGAGGAGGTGGCCGTCTGCAGCAACGGGCCGAACACCCTCGTCACGAGCCGCAAGCCCGATGACCTCGACGCCTTCTGTCAGAAGGCGGTGGAGCTCTTCGCCGAGAAGGCCCGCTCGCAGGCGGCCTGAGGAGGGCGCCTGAAGGAGGGCGGCAGCCGGCCGCTAGGCCCGCTCGGCCCCGCCGAGGCCGAGCAGGCCGTCGGTGAGGCTGTCGGGCCGCCCGGAGAAGAAGCGCTCCAGCACGGCCGCAAAGAGAGGGTGTCCCGGCTCTGCTCGGAGGAAGAGCGTCATCGAGCTGCGGAGCTTCATGGCGTCGAGGGAGCCGAGGACGGCGACCGGGTCGTCCTCCTCCAGGCTCATGAGGGCCCGGCAGGCCTCCTCGAGGCGCGGCCCGAGGACGGGGTGGGCGAGGTAGGCCCGCGCCTGGCCGAGGGAAGAAAGAGCAAAGCGCCGGGCGGTCGGGCTCTGTCCGAGCCCTGCCAGCTGGGGGAAGACGAACCAGATCCAGTGCGAGCTCTTGTGGCCCCGCCGCAGCTCGGAGAGGGCCTGCGCGTAGGCGGCGCCACTCTCTTGGGCCTGGAGGAACCGCCCCGGGTCAAAGAGCGGCTCTCCTTCTTCCACGGGGCCAGCCTAAGAGGGCTCCTCGGCCCGCCCCGGCCCGGCCTCATCCTCGAGACCGAAACGGGCCATCTCCTCCTCGAAGGGGCCGAGCCCCATCGGCCCGAGCGCGAGGGCATGGGCGTGCCACCTCTTCAGCTCGAAGGCCGGCCCGAGACGGGCACGGGCCTCCTCCCTGCAGGCGAGGAAGGCCCTTTCTCCCACCTTGTAGGAGATGGCCTGGCCCGGGGTGCCGAGGTAGCGGTCGACCTCCGAGACGGCCCGATCGGGGGCGACGAGGGCCCGCTCCCGCAAGAGGGCGACGGCCATCTCCGCCGTCCACACCGAGCCGGCCACCTCCTCACCGCCCAGGCGGCCCGCTCCTGCCGGCACGGGCAAATGGAGGTGGAGGCCGATGTCCACCACCACCCGGGCGGCCCGCATCGCCTGCTTGGAAAGGTAGCCGAGCTCGTCGGCCGGGTCCGAGAGGGCACCGAGCTCCTGCATGAGGCGCTCGGCGTAGAGGGCCCAGCCCTCTCCGTAGGCCGAGACGGAGCCCTCGGTCCGCTGGAAGCGGGACTGGCGGTCGCGGGCGAGCACCGAGGTGGCCACCTGCAGGTGGTGGCCCGGCACCGACTCGTGGTACCAGGTCGAGACGACCCGCCAGAGGGGGAAGCGGGTGCGGCCGAGCGTCGGGTACCAGGTGATGCCGGGCCGGGCCAGGTCTTCGCTCGGGCCGGTGTAGTAGGGGGCCCCGGCCGAGCCGGCGGGGGCGATGCGGGCGTCGCAGAAGCGGATGCGGGCATCGATGTCGAAGTGGCGCCCGTCGAGCTGCTCGATGGCCCCCTCGGTTATCTCTCGCAGCCTCGCCAGGAGCGCCTCTGTCCCCTCGACAGCCCGCCCCGGAACGCCGTCGAGGATCTCGCCTGCCTGCAGGAGCGAGCTGGCGCCCGGAGCGAGCCGGCGGGCCAGCTCCTCCATGCGGGCGTCGATGGCAGACAGCTCCTCCCAGCCCCACTCGTAGAGCTCGTCGAGGTCGAGCTCGGCGCCGTTGTAGTAGCTCGACCAGAGGCTGTAGCGCTCCCGGCCCACCCCGTCCTCGTCCGGGCAGGCCGGGAGATAGCTGAGGCGCAGCCAGTCGGCCAGGGCGGCACAGGCGGCGTCGGCCTGCCGGCCGGCCTCGAGGAGGAGCGACGGCTCGTCCGCCCCGCTCTTCCGGGCGATGCGGCCTGCCACCTCGGCGAACGAGCCGGCCGCGAAGGTCTCGAGCTGGGCGAGCACCCCAGCCGCCTGGCGGGATGAGTTGAGGCGGCGGGCGGCCAGGTCCGCCTCGAGGCTGCGCCGCCAGCTCTCGAGGGCGGCCGGAACGGCCAGCAGGCGGCGGCGGGCCACCTCGGCGTCGGACGGCTTCTCGGCGGGCTGCATCTCGAAGACCCGCCGCACGTCGGAGGCAGGTGACCAGAGGACCGAGAACGTCCGGCTCGCCTCGCCTCCCTCGAAGGTGGCGAGGCGGCGTGAGAGGCGCTCGGCCATGAGGTTGCGCCCGATCCGGTCGAGCTCGTCCCCCTCGAGCAGCGTCCCGAGGGCGGCGAGGGTGGCCGTCGCCAGCTCCCCCCAGATGGCGAAGCGGTCGGGCGAGAAGTCGTCGAGGGCGTCGTCGTGGCCGGGGACCCCGAGCCGGGTGGCCAGCATCGGGCTCATGGCCAGGCGCTGTTCGACATAGCGGTCGGCGAGGCTGAAGACCTCCGACTCCCGGCCTTGCCTCGCCATCCCGATCCTCCGCTCGTCCCGGGGGAACGCCCCGGGCCGGGCGGCCCGGCTCACCCCGCCAGACCCTACGCCCGCCGGGCCTCAGGAGCCGAAGCGAAAGAGGGTGTGGCCGGCCCAGGAGCGGGCCTGGCGCAGGAGGGGAAGGCCGAAGTTCTCCTCGATGGTGGCGAGCAGCCCGTAGTGGGTGAGCGGCGCCCGCAGCTCTACGCCGTGAGCCAGCCGCGGCGTGATCACGAGCGTGAGGATGTGACCCCCTCCCCCCGAGGCGAGCAGCCGGCCGGCCGGCGTGATCGAGGTCGGGTCCCCGAAGGCGCCCTCGTCCCAGGTGATGAGAAGGAGGCCGTCCTGGCGCCAGGCGGCGCTCGCCGTGATCTCTTTGACGAGCCCGGTGAGGTAGCGGCCCGCCACCGAGAGCGGGCAGCTGTGGCCATCGGAGCAGACGTTGGGCGTCACCCAGACGAAGCGAGGGACGGTGCTCGCCTTGCCGGCGAGGACGTGGGCCAGCTCCCCGTAGGGGCGCAGCCGGTTGCAGAGGCTGGGCGAGCTTCGCACCTGGCGGTAGTAGCGGAAGGGGTTGTGCTTGGCGGCGTAGTCGCCGTAGGAGGTGCCGAGGTAGCACGGGCTGGTGACGCTCTGGAAGTAGCCGGCCCAGCTCACATGAGCTGCCTGCAGCTCGGTGGCGAGGTTGGAGGCCGAGACGTAGCAGGTGAGGCAGTCAGAGCTGATGCCGAAGGTGCTCCCGCCCGTCAGGGCGAGATAGTTGGGCAGGGAGGGGTGAGAGGCGGCGTACGACCTCGAGTCATAGCCGTAGCGGTGGGCGAGCGCCCGGATGGAGGGATCCGAGAGCGCTGCCCCGTAGGGCTCGTTCTCCATGACGACGAGGAAGACGTGGCTGAAGCGGGCGACGGTCGGGGCCGCCCGGGGGGCCGCGGCCTGGCTGGCGCCGCTTTTCGCTCTGAGCTCGCCTCGGTGGCGAGCTGCCGGGGTGCCACAGGCGGCCGCCGTCCCGACGAGCAGCAGGAGGGCGAGGGGGACGAGGAGGCGCCGCACCCCAAGGAAGTGCCCCGATCGCCTCATCGCCATGTCCTTCTCATGGCGTCTCTGTGGCGTAGAGGACGGCATAGGCGACGAGCCAGTGCTCGAGGACGTAGTCGCTGCCGACGACCAGCCCGAGAGAGGCAGAGGCGCTCCGCCCGGCTGCCTCCTCCAGCTGCTGGCGCCGCTCGTCCTCTGGCGCCAGGGCTGCCGCAACCTGCAAGAGGCAGTGAGCCCGGCTCAAGTTGAGGCCGTGCAGGTGGGAGCCGAGCCAGTCCGCCCCCTCCGAGACGACGACCGGCGAGGCCAGGGAGGACGGCAGCGCGCCCGCCTCGTCGAAGAGGAAGCCGTCGAGGAAAGCCGAGAAGTCCTCTGGTGCGAGCAGCTGGGCCAGCAGCGCCGCCTCGGTGAGAGAGGGCGAGAGGAAGTCGCTGCCCGAAGGCTCGTATCCGGCCGGGCACCGCCTGTCCCCCACGAACCAGCGCCGGACCGCCTCGGCGATGGCCGTCTCCAGCTCCGCCGAGTGGCGCCTGGCGTAGCCGAGCGCCAGCGAGCAGCTGAAGGCGGTGTTCTGGTGGAGGCCGTGGCGGACCGGGTAGGCGCTCGTCGCCAGCCAGCGGGAGAGCGCCGTCGCCGCCAGGGCGGCGAGCGGTGAGAGGGCTCTCGCCCATCTCGCGTAGGCCGGTTCCTCGAGGAGCTCGAGCTCCTCGGCCAGCTTCAAGAGCCAGGCGTAGCCGTAAGGGCACTCGAAGCGGGGCAGGTTCCCCGCCTCGATCTCCACCGCCTCGGGGGCGAGGTGCCGGTCGAGGAGGTCGGCCAGAGCCGGCCCGCAGCTCCCGGCCAGCTTGAGGTGGAGGAGGCGTGCCATCACCCAGTGCATCTCGACTGCCGAGTGCCAGTCGAAAGAGCCGTAGAAGCTCGGGTGG
>JAJYQK010000018.1 GCA_021794645.1 Actinomycetes bacterium | reverse complement strand
GGGCGAGGACCGCCTCCACCAGCCCTGGCGCACGGCTCTCTTCCCCGAGGCGCCCGAGCTGCTCGCCCGCCTCCGCCGGGCAGGTGCCGCCGTCGCCACCTGGTCGGGGGCGGGCCCGAGCCTGCTCGCCATCTGCCAGGAGCGCTCCCTCGCCCCCGGCGTCGCCCGGGCGGGCGAGGAGGCGCTCGACTCCCTCGAGCTGGCCGGGGAGGTGCTCGTGCTCGAGCCCGATCTCGACGGGATCGTGGTGGCCGGCTGAGCGCGCTGGCCGCCGCCCTGCCAAGCTGAGTGGCGCCCCACCCGCCGACAGCCGGCGGGCGATGCCCACCGAGGAGAGGAGCACAAGAGGTGATCGGCACCGTCGCAGTGATCTTCGCCCGACTGAGCCGCTCCCAGTCGGCCCGGCTCGTCGCCCTCGGCCTGGTCTTCCTCTTCGCCGGGGCGGCCGCCTTCTCGGTCACCCAGTCGATCGGCTATGGCACCGCCCTCTACTGGGCGATAACGACGGCGACGACGGTCGGCTACGGCGACATAACGCCCGCCAACACCGCCGGGCGGATCGTCGCCTCGGGCGTCATGCTGACGACGATCCCCCTCTTCGCCTCCGGCTTTGCCGTCCTCGCCGGCGCCGTCGCCTCCGCCCACCTGCGTAGGCTGCTCGGGATGGAGCGAGCAGAGGCCAAGGGGGGAGAGGTGCTCATCCTCGGCCTCCACCGAGCTGTCGTCGGCGCCGCCCGCGAGCTGGTGGCGGCCGGCCGCGAGGTCATCGTCGTCACCAAAGCCGATCCCTCGACGCTGCCGCCGGGCGTGAAGGTGGTGGGGGCCGATCCCCTGAGCGAGGAGGGCGTGCGGGGCTGCTCGCCCGAGAAGGCGATGCAGATCCTCATCGCCGGGGAGGACGACGCCGCCGTGCTCGTCACCGCCGTGCTCGCCCACCGCTTCGCCCCCGATGTCCCCACCCTCGCCATCGCCTCCTCGAAGGCTGTCACCGGGGCGCTGCGCGAGCTCGGCATCGCGGCCGCCCTCTCGGCCGACGAGCTCCTCACCCACACGGTCGCGAAGAGCCTCGAGGCCCCCCATGCCGGCGAGCTGCTGCTGAGCCTCGTCGGCTCGGAGGGCTTCAGGCTGCAGGAGCTGCCCGTCGGCGACGAGGCGGCCGGGCGGCGCCTGAGCGAGCAGATCCGCGAAGACGGCGGCATGGTGCTCGGTGCCGTCCATGGTGGCAAGGTGCTCATGAGCGTGGCCGGCGACCCGGTGCTGGAGGCAGCCGACCAGCTGCTCGTGCTCGTGCCGGAGGGCGGCCCCTAGCCTTAAAGGGCCGGGCTCACTCGACCGGGAGGTTGCTCGCTTCGTCGTCGAGGGCCTGGGCGAGGGTGTTCCAGGAGAGGGTGGCGCACTTGATGCGCACCGGGAACTTGACGACGCCCTGCAGGGCGGCGAGCTCCCCGAGCTGCTCGGGCGGGATGGGGGCCGGCGCCAGCTGGCCCTCGGCCTCGCTCCCGTCCCCGCCGATCGCCTGCTCGTGGATCGACATCATCGCCTTGAACGAGGAGATGAGCTGGCGGGCCTCCTCGATGGTCTTTCCCTTCACGGCGGCTGTCATCATCGAGGCGGAGGACTGCGAGATCGAGCAGCCCTGCCCGGCGATGGCGATCTCTTTCACGGTCTCGCCCTCTGTCTCGAGGTAGACGACGACCTCGTCGCCGCAAAGAGGGTTGAAGCCCTCGACCCGCCGAGCTGGCGGCACCGCCAGCTCGCCCCTGTTGCGGGGCGAGCGGTAGTGATCGAGGATGATCTCGCGATAGAGGTCTTCGAGCCCGGACATAGCGATCGAGACCTGTTCTAGCCGAATACCTCGCCGGCCTTGGCAAGGGCGTCGGAGAGGGCGAGGACGTCTTCCTCGTCGTTGTAGAGGTAGAGCGAGGCCCGGGCGGTGGCGGGCACGCAGAGACGGCGCATGAGCGGCTTGGCGCAGTGGTGGCCGGCTCGGACGCAGACGCCCTCGGCGTCGAGGATTTGGGCGAGGTCGTGGGGGTGGATCCCCCGGTAGCCGAGGGAGAGGACGCCGCCCCGGTTCGGGTCGTCGTCGCCCGGGCCGAACAAGGTGAGGTCCTCGCCGTGGCGCTCGCGCAGCAGCCCGATGGCGTGGCTGGTGAGCGCCCGCTCGTGGGCGGCGATCTCCTCGAGGCCGACCGCCTCCAGGTAGTCGACGGCGGCCCCGAGCCCGATCGCCTCGGCGATGGGCGGCGTGCCCGCCTCGAACTTCCAGGGGACGTCATTCGGGGTGAAGCCGTCGAGGCGGACGTCGCGGATCATCTCGCCGCCGCCGAGGAAGGCGGGCATCTCCTCGAGCAGCTCGCGGCGGCCCCAGAGGACGCCGATGCCGGTCGGGCCGAGCATCTTGTGGCCGGTGAAGGCGACGAAGTCGGCCCCGAGGGCGGCCACGTTTACCGGCCGGTGGGGGACGAGCTGGGAGGCGTCGACCACCACGGTCGCCCCGACCCGCCGGGCCGCCTCCACGACGGGCCGGAGGTCGTTCACCGTGCCGAGCACGTTCGACATGGCCGAGACGGCGACGAGCCCGACTCCCTCGATGACCTTGTCGAGCTCGGAGAGGTCGAGGTGGTAGTCATCCGTCAGGCCGAGGTAGCGCAGCTCGGTCCCTTTCTCCTCGGCCAGCATGAGCCAGGGGACGAGGTTGGCGTGGTGCTCCATCTCGGTGAGGAGGACGGCCTTTCCCTCCGCCAGGCGGTGCCGTCCCCAGGAGTGGGCGACGAGGTTGAGCGCCTCGGTGGCGTTCTTGGTGAAGACGATCTCGCTCGCCGGGCGGGGGGCCCCGACGAAGCGGCCCACCTTGGCCCGGGCGGACTCGTAGAGCCGGGTGGCCTCCTCGGCGATGGCGTAGACCCCTCGGTGCACGTTGGCATGCGTCGTCTCGTAGTACTGCTCCATCGCCTCGAGCACCTGGCGGGGGTGCTGGGAGGAGGAGGCGGAGTCGAGGTAGACGAGCCGCCGGCCGTTGGCGGCCGGGCGGCCGAGGATGGGGAAGTCGGCCCGGACCTTGGCGGCGTCGAGCGCACCTTTGGAGACGGCGGTGCCGCTCGTCACCCCAGCCCCTCGTAGCCCTCGGCGTCGAGCCGCTCGGCCA
>JAJYQK010000114.1 GCA_021794645.1 Actinomycetes bacterium | reverse complement strand
AGCTGGCGCAGCCGCTTCACCGCTGCCGTCAGATCGCGCAGATCCTCCAGGCGGAGGGTGGCGCGCAGCCAGCGCTCCTCGCCCTCGGGCGGGACGACACGAGCAAAGCCGGCACCGTGAGGCAGCGTGAGCGCCCGGGCGTAAAAGGCAGGCGAGGCGTCTTCCAGCCCCGGCACGGCGCGCAGGGCGAGGAACCTAAAGAGCGCCTCGGCCGCCAGCGGCTCCCGGAAGGCCAGGCGCAGCTGGAGGGCAGAAGCCGTCGGCTCACCGGCCCCCCTTGCTCTAGCTCTCCTCCTCAGCGCCGTCGGCGACTCGGCGAAGACCGCCTGCACCGTGTCGTTGAACTGGCGAACCGAGGAGAAGCCGGCGGCGAAGGCGACCTCGCCCATCTTCAGCTCCGTCGTCTCGATGAGCATCCGAGCGGTCTGGGCACGCTGCGCCCGGGCTATCTCGATCGGGCCGGCGCCGAGCTCGTCGTTCATGAGCCGACTCAGGTGCCTGGCGCTGTAGCCGAGGTGGCGAGCGAGCCCGCTCACGCCCTCTCTGTCCACGAGGCCGTCGGCGATGGCGAGCATGGCGCGGGCGACGGCGTCGCCCCGCCGGTTCCACTCGGGGCTTGCTGGCGAGGCGTCCGGGCGGCAGCGCTTGCAGGCGCGATACCCCGCTTTCTGGGCAGCGGCCGCGCTCGGGTAGAAGACGACGTTCTGGCGGCGGGGGGTGACCGAGGCGCAGCTCGGCCGGCAGTAGATGCCGGTCGTGCGGACGGCGACGTAGAACCAGCCGTCGAACCTCTGGTCGCGGGACACGACAGCCCGGTACCAGCGCTCCTCGTCTCCCATGAGAGCAGTATGGCAACCGGCTGCGACACAAGCTGGCGGGAATCGGACGAGCAGCTCGCCGGGCCGTGTTGGCGGCCAGGGGCGACAGGGTAGGTGCGGGGCGTGGAACGCGAATCGACAGAGCACGGACCAGCAGCCGACGAGGACCTGAAAAGAAGCGTCGCCGGCCTCGTCACAGGAGAGCCGGTCGACCCCCGCTCGCAGGAGTACCGCCGGCTGGAGGACCCAGGAGACGATGCCTCCATCGACCCGGGCGACCGTCCCGAGCTGAGGGAGCCGAACCAGCTGAGCGAACACGAGCTGGAAGCCCGGGCCGAGCTCGCCCGGCTCATGACAGGGCTCTCGTACCCGACGGGTCGGGCGGAGATCCTGGCGGCCGCCTACGAGAACGGCGCCGACGAGCCGACGCTCGCCCGCCTCGAGCAGCTCCCCGACGGGCGCTACGACATCCTCGAGGCGATCTGGGAGGCGCTCGGGGGCCAGGCCGAAGTGCGCGACATGCCTCCCGGAGAGTCGATCGAGGCCTGAGAGCCGAGACGCGAGGAAGCCCCGGGGCGAAGACCCCGGGGCTTCCTCGCAGCTTCAGTTCGTCGCAGCTGCCCGCCTGTCAGGCGGCGATGCGCTCGTTCGACATCGTCCTCGGAGCGAGGGCGGCGGCCTCGGTGCGCTTGGTCAGCATGGCGATGCCCATGGCGATACCTCCGAAGACCGCGAGCAGCACGCCCGGGCCGATCGAGTAGCCCACCCAGTAGGTGAGCTCCCGCAACGGGGCGGCGTGCCTGATCGGCATCACTCCCTCGAGCACCAACCAGCAGAAGGGCCCGAGAGCGAGCCAGCCGCCGCAGAGCACCACGATGAAGCCGGCGCCGAAGTGGGTACCACCGCCGGCCCCGCTGCGCAGGAACGGCGCCCGGGCTAGCATCACGAGCCCGAAGAAGACTGCGACGGCGCCAGGCGCGAGCCAGAGCAGGGCGTTGGGCATGTTCCAGACCCAGGCAGAGCGGCCCGTGGCGCTGTAGCCGAAGAGCGGTCCGACGAAGGGAACGATTCCCGCCCAGGCGCCGAGGCAGATCGTGAGGAAGCCGATCGACCCGAGGCTGAGGCCACCCCCGGGATTCACCACCGCCGGCTCTCCGACCCCTCGCCTCGTCACAGAAGAGGCGGCGACCCCTTCGGCCGGGGCAGCCTCCTCGTAGGTCGGCGCTTGTCTTGACCTTCCGAACATAGGTCTCAACCTCCTAATAGCCGAACCGACGCGAGCGGCGTCGCCGCCGGCGGGTATCGGTTATCTGTGCAAGTAGAGAGTTACCCCGCAGGAGAAAACCCCATTCAACGAGCCGCCCCAGCTAGCCTCCCCGAGCTGGCAGAGCTTGCCCCCGCCCACTTCGACCTCGTCGTTCTCGGCGGCGGCTCGGGCGCAGAAGAGCTCTGTGAGACCCTGGCCGAAGCGGGCGGGGAGGGGAAGGTCGCCCTGTCGGTCGCCGTCGTCGAGGCCGACCGGGTGGGGGGCAAGTGCCCCTTTCTGGCCTGCATGCCGTCAAAGGCGATGCTGCGCTCGGCCTCGGTGCGACGCCTGGCGCTCGGCGCCTCCCGCTTCGGGTCAGAAGAGGCGGGCGCCCACTCGCCGGAGGCCGCCTGGCGAGAGGCCGTCTCTCGCCGTGACTCTGTCGCCGAGCAGCGCGACGACCGCGATCACCTGCGGGCGCTCGAATCGATCGGCGTCGAGGTCGTGCGCGGGCGGGGGAGGGTGACCGGCTGGGGCCGCCTGGCGGTGGAAGGTTCCTCGCCCCGGCTGCTCTCTTTCGAGACGCTCGTGCTGGCCACCGGCTCCCGCCCCTCTCTCCCTCCGGTAGAGGGGCTCGAGCAAGCCGCTCTCTGGACGAGCGAGGACGCCCTTTCCTCCGCCGAGCTGCCCTCCTCGCTCGCCATCCTCGGCGGCGGCCCCGTCGGCTGCGAGCTGGCCGAGATCTACGCCGGCTACCTGCCTGCGGGGAGGATCACGCTGCTCGAGAGCGCTGACCGGCTGCTCTCCTCAGAAGAAGAGGCGATCGGCCTGGCGCTCGCCGATCACCTGCGCCGCCGGGGCGTGGAGGTCGCCGTGGGCGCCCGCCTCGAGCGGGCCGAACAGGTGGGCGCCCACACCCTCTGTCACCTGGCGAGCGGGGAGGTGCTCACCGTGGCCCGGTTCGTCGTGGCGGCCGGCCGCTCTCCCAACACCGGAGGGATCGGCCTCGAGCAGCTCGGTGTCGAGCTCGGAGCGGGAGGGGAGGTCATGGTCGGAGAGGACCTATTGGCGGCGCGCGACCCCGAGAGCGGCCGCCGCCTCTTTGCCATCGGGGACGTCAACGGCATCGCCCCTTTCACCCATGCCGCCAAGCATCAGGCCCGGCAGCTGGCAGCCACCTTGCTCGGGGAGGGCGCCCCCACCCGAGGCCTGTTCCCCCGCTGCGTCTACACCGACCCCCCGCTGGCAGCTGTCGGCCTCACCGTGGCCGAGGCCCGAGAGCGGGGCATCGAGGTGGAGACAGCGGGGATGGACCTCGCCGGGACGGCCCGGGCGGAGGCAGAAGGGAGGCTGGCAGGAGACGGGCTGTCGCCCGAGAGTGGGGGGCTTGTCCTCCTCGTGGCCGACAAGGAGCGCGGCGTCCTCCTCGGAGCCTCGGCCTTCGGGCCCCGGGCCGACGAGTGGATCGGCCAGCTCACCCTCGCCGTGCGGGCGGAGCTGCCCCTCGCGCTCTTGTCCGACGTCGTGCAGCCCTTCCCCACCTACTGCGAGGCCCTCACCCCCCTGCTCCGCCAGCTCGCCCGGGCCTGTGGCCGCAGGAAGGCGCCCGGTTCCCAGTAGCTACGCTCTAGAAGACAGAGTCGTCCAAGAAGCTCAGGAGGGCAGCGGCCATGACGAGCACGGTTCCAGAGACGCAACCTACGACGCCCGACCCGCTCGACCTTGAGGCGGTGGACGCCCTCGAATTCTGGGTGGGCAACGCCCTGCAGGCCGCTCACTTCTACCGCACCGCCTGGGGCTTTGATCTCATCGCCTACGCCGGGCCCGAGACAGGGGTGCGGGACAAGGCCTCCTACGTGCTCCAACAGGGGAAGCTGAGGATCGTCGTCACCTCGTCTCTTCGCGAGGGCACGGAGATCTCGCGTCACGTCGCTCGCCACGGCGACGGGGTGAAGGACATCGCCCTGCGGGTGGCCGATGCTGCCGCCGCCTACGAGGAGGCCGTCCGCCGGGGGGCCGTGCCCGACAAGGCTCCCCATGAGGAAAAGGACGACAACGGCGTCATCCGCAAGGCGAGCATCGCCGCCTACGGCGAGACGGTGCACACCTTCGTCGAGCGCCGCGACTACAGCGGCGTCCACGCTCCCGGCTACGAGCCACGCAGCACCGTGGCGGACCCGCTGCCGCCCGTCGGGCTCCTCGACTTCGACCACTCGGTGGCCAACGTCGAGCTCAACCGCATGAACATGTGGGTCGAGTTCTACGAGAAGGTGCTCGGCTTCTCCCTCATCCAGGGCTTCACCGACGAGGACATCTCGACGGAGTACTCCGCTCTCATGTCGAAGGTCGTCTCCGACGGCGAGGGGCGCATCAAGTTCCCCATCAACGAGCCGGCTCCCGGCAAGAAGAAGAGCCAGGTCGACGAGTACCTCGACTTCTACAACGGGCCGGGCCTGCAGCACATGGCCATCAACACAGACGACATCATCTCCTCGGTCGAGGCGCTCACGGCCCGTGGGATCGAGTTCATGCGCGTGCCCGACACCTACTACGAGGACCTGAAGGACCGCTTCGCCGACCTCGACCTCGACATCGAGCGGCTCCGCAAGCACGGCATCCTCGCCGACCGCGACGACGAGGGATACCTCTTGCAGATCTTCTCCCGCATGAACCAGGACCGCCCGACCGTGTTCTTCGAGCTGATCGAGCGGCACGGCTCGCGAGGCTTTGGCAACGGGAACTTCAAGGCGCTCTTCATCGCTCTCGAGCGGGAGCAGGAGCGCCGGGGCAACCTCTGATGCCCTACTACCGCCGGGTGGGCGACCTGCCCGCCAAGCGCCACGTCGCTCACCGCCGCGACGGCAGGCTGCTGGCCGAGGAGCTGATGGGCCTCAACGGCTTTTCGGAGGAGAGCGCCCTGCTCTACCACCGCCATGCCCCGACAGCCATCCTCTCGGCAGAGGAGGTCCCGGGCGAGCCGGACCGGCTGACCGCCAACCACCCGCTTCTCCCGCGCCATCTGCGCCTGCACGACTGCAAGCAGGGAGGCGACCCCGTGACTGGCCGCCAGCTCCTGCTCGCCAACGACGACGTGCGCATCTCCTATGCCGTGGCGGACGAGACGAGCCCGCTCGTGCGCAACGCCGTCGGCGACGAGCTCGTCTACATCGAGTCTGGGCGGGCCGTGCTCGAGTCGGTCTTCGGGCGGCTCGAGACCGGGGCCGGCGACTACGTCGTCATACCGACCTCGACCACCCACCGCTGGGTTGTGGACGGGGAGGGGGAACCCGTCCGCCTCTTCGTCGCCGAGGCGGCCGGCCACATCTCGGTGCCGGACCGCTACCTCTCCTCTCGGGGCCAGCTGAAAGAGGGCGCCCCCTTCTCCGAGAGGGACCTGCGTGGACCGGAGGGACCCCTCCTCGTCGAAGAGGAGGAGGTGCCCGTGCTCGTGCGCAATCGCAGCGGGACAACCCGCTACCTCTACCGCCACCACCCCTTCGACGTGGTCGGCTGGGACGGCTGCCTCTATCCCTACGCCTTCTCGATCCACGACTTCGAGCCGATAGTCGGACGGGTGCACCAGCCACCGCCTGTCCACCAGACCTTCGCCGGGCCGAACTTCGTCGTCTGCTCGTTCGTCCCTCGCCTCTTCGACTTCGGCGAGGACGCCATCCCGGTGCCCTACAACCACGCCAACGTCGACTCAGACGAGGTCCTCTTTTACTGTGGCGGCGACTTCATGAGCCGGGCGGGCTCCGGCATCGGCCAGGGCTCTGTCTCCCTGCACCCTTCGGGCTTCGTCCACGGCCCGCAGCCGGGCAGCGTCGAGGCGGCGCTCGGCAAGCCGGGAACCGACGAGCTGGCGGTGATGATCGACACCTTCCGGCCGCTTCGGCTCGGTCAAGCTGCTCTCGACGTCGAAGACGACGCCTACCCCTGGACCTGGGCCCGCCAGCTCTGAGGCCAGTGGCCGGCCAGCGTGAGAGCGGCCGCGCCAGCTCGTAGCTGACGCCACCGGGCCGGGCACCATCTCGGCCTGTTTCTCCTCCTGCCAAGGTGCCTACCGGCGCCGGGTCGGCAGGTCGCCGTTGCTTTCGGCAGGGCTGCTGCCAACTCGAGGGGCGCCTTCGCCTCCCGTTAGGGCTGGTCGACCCTGCCGGTCGTCGCCCGCTCGGCCTTTGCCTCCGGGATGGTCTCTCTCCTCGTCGGCCTGCAGCTCTAGGTGGCGGTCATCGTCGTGGCATCCCCCTGACCGACCGGCAGGCCCTCTTGTCGTCGGGTGCCTCCGCCTCGGCGGCCTCGGGCGGAGCATGCTCGCCGTCGTCGTCTGGTCCATCCGCACCTACCGAGCAGAAAGCAGCGCCGTCGCCGCCGTCTCTCCCGGCTCTCAGTGACCGCCGGCCCAGGCCAGCAGAGCTTCGAGCGGCAGGGTGTTCATCACCCTGTCCGGCCCGATGCCGGCCGCCGCCGCCTGCTCGCAACCGTTGACGAGCCACTCGAGCTGGCCCGGAGCGTGGGCGTCGGTGTCGATCGTGAACGAGCAGCCGGCCTCGGCTGCCAGCTGCAAGAGGTCCGGGGGCGGGTCACGGCGCTCGGGCCGGGAGTTGATCTCGACGGCGGTCCCGCTGGCAGCACAGGCGGCGAAGACCCGCTCTGGGTCGAACTCCGACTGGGGGCGGCCGCGGCCGACTATGAGCCGTCCCGTGCAGTGCCCGAGGACGTCGACATGGGGATTCTCGACCGCCTTCACCATCCGGCGGGTCATGGCGGCAGCGTCCATCCGCAACTTCGAGTGAACGCTCGCCACGACTATGTCGAGCTCGGCCAGCAGCTCCTCTGCCTGATCGAGGCTGCCGTCGTCCAAGATGTCGACCTCGATGCCGGTGAGCAGGTGCCAGGGCGCCATCTCGTCGTTCACATCGGCCACCACCTCGAGCTGGGCGACGAGCCGCCGGGCATCGAGACCGTGGGCGACGGTGAGGCGGGGCGAGTGGTCCGTGAGGACGAGGTATTCGTGACCGATGGCGCGGGCCGCCTCCGCCATCTCGCGGATGGGGCTGCCGCCATCTGACCAGTCCGAGTGGGAGTGGCAGTCGCCTCTGAGCGCCTGGCGGAGCTGGCCGATCTCACCGGCGGGGGGAGGTGGCAGCCGCTCCTCGAGAGCGCTCACATAGCTCGGGACGCCGCCGCCGAGCGCCTCCTCGATGACCCGGGCCGTCGTCTCGCCCACCCCGTCGAGCTCCTTCAGCCTGTGGGCGGCGGCGAGCCCCGCCAGCTCCGACTCGTCCAGGGCAGCCACCGTGGCCGCCGCCTTGCGGAAGGCGCGCACCTTGTAGCTCTCGGCCGACTGCCACTCGAGGAGGTAGGCGACGCGCTTCAGCGCCTCGACGGGATCCATCGAGCCAAGGTAGCGGGGCCGCCGCCCGGAGAGGCACGATTGGGCGTGCTCGTAGAGGCGCTCTACAGGGGGCAGTTCAACTGCTGGGACGAAAGGCGCCCGCGGGCGCGCGCCCTCGCCGTCTCGGCCGGGCGCATCATCGCATTCGACGACGAAGCCGAGTCTCTCGAGAAGGAGGCGGCCCGCAAGGAGGACTTCGGCAGCCGCCCCGTCTTCCCCGGCTTCCACGACGCCCACTGCCACACCACCGGCTTTGGCATCGGCCTCGACGAGCTCGACCTCTCGAGCCCCCCGCTCGGCTCTCTCGACTCCCTCTACCAGGCCGTGGCCGCCCGGGCGGCCAGCCTGGCGCCGGGCGAGCTCCTCGTGGGGAGGGGCTATGACCAGAACAAGCTGGGCGGGCACCCCGAGATCGGGCGCCTGGACGCGGCGGCCGGGGGGCGACCCGTCTGGCTGAAGCACACCTCGGGACACCTGTCCATGGTCAACTCGGCCGCCCTCGAACTCATCGGGCCGGCGCTCGACGCCGAGATCGGTGGCGGAGCGGTCGTGCGGGACGAACAAGGCCGCCCGACCGGTCTCTTGCAGGAGAGGGCCCAGTCACTCGTGCAGCGGCTCGTCCTTCCCCGTTCGACGAGCGAGCTGGCCCGCGCGATCGCCCGAGCCCACGAGGTCTACGTCGAAGAGGGGATCACCTCTGTCTGCGACGCCGGCATCGCCGGCGGCTGGATCGGCCAGAGCCCGCTCGAGCTCGCCGCCTACCAGCTGGCCAGAGAAGAGGGCGGGCTCAAGGTGAGAAGCACCGTGATGCTCTCGGCGGATCTGCTCGGACCCGTCGCCGCCCATGGGGACGACTTCGCCGAAGAGGCGCGGGCGACAGTTGCCGGACTACGAAGCGGCCTCGGCGACGAGTGGCTCAGGATCGGACCGGTGAAGGTCTTCGCCGACGGCTCGCTCATCGGTCGGACCTGCTACATGGAAGAGGACTTCGCCGACGCTGCCGGCAACCGCGGCTACCTGCAGGCGCCTGCCGAGGAGCTGAGAGCGACGATCATCGGCGCCCACCTTGCCGGCTGGCAGGTCGCCACGCACGCCATCGGCGACGCGGCCGTCTCGTTCACCCTCGACTGCTACGCCGAGGCGCTCGCCCGCCTGCCCAAGCCGGACCACCGGCTACGCATCGAGCACTGCGGCGTGACCAGTGATCGGTCGCTCAGGCGACTGGCAGACCTGGCGGTGGTGCCGGTCCCCCAGGGCCGCTTCGTCGGCGAGATCGGCGACGGCATGGCGAGAGCGCTCGGGCCGGAGCGGGCTCGTCTCGCCTACCGGATGGCGAGCTTCCTTCGTGCAGGCGCCGTGCTGCCGGGCAGCTCGGACCGCCCGGTGGTGAGGGGCGCCCCTCTGCTCGGCATCGCCGACATGGTCCTGCGCAGCACCGAGAGCGGGGAGGAATTCGCCCCCGAGGAAGCCATCTCCGTCGAAGAGGCGATGCGGGCCTACAGCGCCGGCTCGGCCTTCGCCGAGCGCTGCGAGTCAGAGCGCGGCTCGCTAGCTCTCGGCCAGCTGGCGGACTTCGTCGTGCTCGGGGAAGACCCCCGCCGGGTCGCCCCGGGAGAGATCCCTGCCATCCCGGTCCTCGCCACCGCCGTCCACGGGGCGCTCGTGGCGGATCGGCGGCGCCCCTGAGGCCTTGCCGAGGTCGAGCCGAGAGGGAGCTCAGCCCTGGCCTGAGGCGGTGCTGCTCATGGACCCGAGCATGCCCGAGAGGGGGGCATAGCCGTACCAGCCGTGGGCCACGGGGACAAAGGAGATGGCAGCAGCGTTGCAGCCCCCCACTGGGGTCGCCTCGACGAAGGGGTACGGCACGAGCGGCCGGCGCTTGGCGCCCAGCACCGCTCCGTTCGCTTGCGAGCCTGTGAGCAGCAGGCCGGCGCAGCGGCCCGGCCGCAAGGTGGTGGCGGCAAGGACGACATAGCTGCCACCGGCTCCGAGGTGGACGCTTAGCTGGCCCGGCCTCCTCGAGGCACCGTCGACCACGAAGCTGCGGACCCCGGCGTACGGCCTCTTGCGCGCCAACGCCCAGAGCGAATACGGCGACGAGCGGTCCAACAAGGCCGAGAACGAGTTCGTGTGCGAGTAGGAGGTGAGGGAAAGACCGAAGCCGGCGGCGACCGAGCCCCATGGCGGCCTCACCCGCCGGGGAGGCGAGAGGGAGCCAGCGCGCACCGCCGCCCGGAAGCGGCCGACGACCCCAGCCCGCAAGAGGGCCCGTAGCTGGCGCCGGCCGAGGTAGCTGACCGCTGCCGGCGTGCTCGGGGGCGCCGGGTGGTCGATGACGGCATCGAGCGTCCGCTGGCCATAGGTGACCGAGAAGCGGACGAGGGAGCCGGCGGAGATCCAGAGGTCGATGGGAAGGCTGAGCGAGCTCGGGATGGCCTCGATCCTCTGGCTGAGGGCCTCGAGCCCAACCTCGATGCCAGGGACAAACCCCGGGGCAGCCGCGATCTTTCCAACTGCTGAGAGGAGGAACCTTCGCAACGATAGGGAGACCGAGTACTCGGTGGTGCCCCCGCTGGCGCTCACCTCGTGCAGGCTCACGAGCTCGTCCCAGCTCTGGCCGAGCGAGTTCGCCACCCTGGCTACCTCCTTGTGGAGGGAGCCCCTCAGCCCCGGGGCGAGGCGGCGGGCCGCCCGGCGCAGCACGTGGGCGAGCATGCCCGCCCTCACCCCGACCCAGCCGCCCTTGGCGAGCTCGTCGCGGAGCGCCCGGAGCGGGCCGTGAGCTGCTCGGAGCTTGCCGGAGCCGCCAGCTCGGTGGAAGACCGGCAGCGCCTCTCTGGCAAGGCCTCCGCCCAGGCGGAGATAGATGCCGTCGCGTGTCTCACGCAGTTCTGCGAGCCTCTCTCGGCCCCGCCAGATGACGACGTCGGCGAGGTAGGAGTGGGCGCTCGCCAGGGAGGCTCCGCTCTTGCTGGCGAGGGTCAGCTGGAGCGAGTCGCCGCTCGTCTTCGGCCCCGCGAGGGTGAACGAGAAGCCCACCGTGGGCTGGGAGAAGACGGAGCCGAGCCCCGAGGAGACGGCGCGGGCGCCCGTCAGCTTCATCGGCACGACAACGGCCGCTGCCACCACCAGGGCCAGGAGGGCCCCGAGAGCTGCGAGCCGGCGCGGCTGGCGCCGGCGCTTTGGCGCCAGCGGATCGGCTCCGCCGACGAGGGGAGCTTCAGGTAGCGGTGCCGCCGAGCCTCCGTCCCCAGCTGGCCCAGAGTGACCGGCCATTCCTGCCTCCGCTCCGGCAGGAAGCTCCCGCGCTCTCGAGCAAGAAGGATGGTACCGCCGCCACAGCCGGCTGGAGTCGCCGCGGTTCCACCGCCATGAGACAGCCACTGGCTAGCTTTCAGGGGCGGCCGGTGCCGGCCGGTATCGGGTGGATCCCTCGAGCCGCTCCAGCAAGACCCCCGAGAACAAGGACCCGCAGAGATGTCGCCGTTCAAGCGTTCGCAGCCCGGGAGAACCGGGAGCCACATCGAGCTCGCCTACTCCATCCCGGTCGCCATCGGCCGGGAGGGCTCGGCCGAGGTGGAGATACAGGTGAGCTCGCGTCGCCGGAGCTCGTCGCAGGCCCATCTGGAGGAGGGAAAGGTCGTCGTGGTCGTCCCCTCCCTGCTCAGCCCTGTCGAGCGGGAGCAGGTAGCCGCCCGGCTGGCGCGGCGGATACTCGCCCCCTCGCGCCAGGCGGCGGCGTCATCGGATGAGGCACTGATGGCCCGGGCGGTGACCCTCGGGCGCCGCTACCTCGACGGCGCCCGCCCGGACTCCATCCGCTGGGTCGGCAACCAGACGAGGCGGTGGGGCTCGTGCACGCCGGGCCAGGGGACGATCAGGCTCTCGAGTCGCCTCTCGACGATGCCCGACTGGGTGATAGACGCCGTCATCGTCCACGAGCTCGCCCATCTGATCGAGCCCTCCCACTCGGCCCGCTTCCGCCAGCTCTGCGGGCGCTACCCGAAGAGCGAGGCGGCAGATGCCTACCTGCTCGGCTTCGAGCACGGGGCGACCACGGCCGGCATGCCGCTCGGGCCCCTCCCGGCCGAGGCCTGGTCCGGCCTCGACGGCGAGCGGCCTGCCCCGCCCCGCTCGGGCGAAGAGAAATGGCAGTTCTCCCAGCTGAGCTTCCGATAGCGTCGCCGTCGTGCTAGAGGCGACGGGCCGGGCACTCAAGGTGCGCCTGGCAAAGGAGCAGTCCGAGAGCCGGCTCCCGGCCCTTGCGGCGGCCATCGTGCGGGAGGGCCGCTGCGTCTTCCTCGGCTCGGCCGGCGAGGTGGACGGAGCCCCGCCGAGCGTCGAGACCCAGTTCCGCTGCGGCTCGATCACAAAGACCTTCGTCGCCGTCGAGGTCATGCGGCTCCGCGACGAAGGAGCAGTCGACCTCGACGCTCCCATCACGGCCTACCTCGGCGAGCTGGGCGCCCTCTCCTGCAGCGTCGCCCAGCTCCTCTCGCACACCTCGGGACTTCGCGCCGAGACCTCGGGCCTTTGGTGGGAGAGGACGACGGGAGGTGACTTCGCCCAGCTGATCGCCAGCTCGCTCCGGCCAGAAGACGTCGTGCTGGCACCGGGGCGGCGCTTCCACTACTCGAACGTCGGCTACGCCGTGCTCGGCGAGCTCATCTCCCGGCTGCGAGGCGCCCCCTGGGACGACGTCATCTCCGAGGAGCTGCTGGCTCCCCTCGGGATGCTCCGCACCTCGACAAGGCCGGTGCGCCCCTTTGCCCACGGCTTTGGCGTTCACCCGCATGCCGATCTCCTCCTCGCCGAGCCGGCCCACGACGCCGGTGCCATGGCGCCGGCGGGCCAGCTCTGGACCACGGCCGAGGATCTGACCCGCTGGGCCGCTCTTCTCGCCGGCCGACGGTCCGACCTGCTCTCGGCCGAGACCGCGGCAGAGATGCGCTTGCCCCTCGCCGTGAACGACGTCGACGGAGAGCCCTGGACGACGGCGCACGGCCTCGGCCTGCAGCTGTTCAATGACGGTGGCCGGCGCAGCTACGGCCATGGCGGATCGATGCCTGGCTTCCTCGCCATGCTCCGCCTCGAGCAGGAGAGTGGTGACGGTGTCGTCGTCGTGACAAACGCCACCTCGGGGATGTCGCCCGACTTCGACAAAGACCTGCTGCGGATCGTGCACGAGCATGAGCCACGGCCCCCTGCCCCCTGGCATCCGCTGCCCGGCGGGCTCGAGCCGCGGCTGCTCGAGATCACGGGCACCTGGTATTGGGGTACTAGAGGATTCGTGCTCTCGTTCGACCGCCAGCGGCGACTCACTCTTCGCGCTCTCGGCGCCGGCCGCGAAGGGACCTTCGAGCAGACAGGTGAGGACAGCTTCGTCGGCCTCTCGGGTTACTACGAGGGAGAGACGCTGCGAGCGGTGCGGCAGGCCGACGGCAGCCTCTCCCACATCGACATCGGCTCGTTCGTCCTCACCCGGGCCTCTTATGACGAGAGCGCCCCGGTGCCGGGCGGCGTCGACGCCTCGGGCTGGCAGGGCAGTGCCGAGGAAGAGCGCCGCCACCACCGCCTCGGCCATCCGCGGCGGAGGGAGTGAGCTCGGCCGTTCCCGTGAGCCGCCTTGCGACCGAGGTGGAGTCGTGAAGACGAGCCTCGCCATCGCCATCCCCCTCGGCCTTTTGGCCGCCACGGTCTTCGCCGGCTCCTCGGTGCTGCAGCAGCGGACGGCCCGCCAGGCGCCAGAGGACGAGTCGCTCAGCTGGCGGCTGCTTGTCGACCTCGTGCGCCGCCCCGCCTGGCTGGCGGGCATGGGCGGGAACATCCTCGCCTTCTTGCTGCAAGCCGTCGCCCTCGGCTTTGCCCCCATCGCCTTCGTCGAACCGGTCATCGGCTGCGAGATCGTCATCGCCCTTCCCATCGCAGCCCATCTGCGCAAGGTGAGCCTCGGTCCGCGGGAGTGGGGCGGCGCCTTCTCCGTCGTCTTCGGCGTCGGGGCCTTCCTCGCCCTTGTCGACGCCACGGGGGGCAACTCCTCGCCGGCCCTCTTCCACTGGGGCGAGGCCGCCGGCCCCGCCATCGTCGTGGCGGGCATCGCCATACTCCTCGCCCGCGGGCCAGAAGGACCGAGGCGAGCCGCCTTGCTGGCGGCCGCGGCCGCCTGCTTCTTCGCCGTCGTTGCGCTCCTCACCCAGAGCTTCGTGCAGCTCATCGGGGACCGGGGTTTCGTCGGGGCGATCGAGAGCTGGCAGCCCTACGCCCTCGCCGTCCTCGCCCCGATCGGGCTCACGATCGCCCAGAGCGCCTTCCAGGCCGGCCCGCTCGCCATGTCGCTCCCCTTCGTCGACTCGCTCGAGCCCACCCTCGCCATCGTGCTGGCCGCGGCCGCCTTCCGCCAGAACATCAACTTGTCGCTGCCGCACCTGATCGGGGAGATCGGCGGCGCCGTTCTCGCCATCTTCGGGCTGTTCCTCCTCGGGAACTCGCCGCTCGTGCACTCTGTCTACCAGCAGACCGAGAAGGAGAAGAGAGCCGAGGCAAAGCAGGCAGAAGCGGCCTAGCGGCCTAGGGACCCTGCTGGCAGCGCCGGCAGAGGCCGGAGATCTCAAGGACATGGCGGGCGTCTGCAAAGCCGTGCGCCTTGGCGAGCTTGCGAGCAGCTTCTTCGACATCAGGCAGGTCGACCTCGATGGCGACGCCACAGGAGCGACAGACGAGGTGATGGTGATGCGAGCCGAGCTCACAGCGGCGGTAGAGGACCTCGCCGCTCTCGCCCCGGACGCTGTCG
>JAJYQK010000074.1 GCA_021794645.1 Actinomycetes bacterium | reverse complement strand
TGCGACGCCGTGCAGGCGCTGCGGTGGCGGCCGGTGGCGGCCGAGACGGCCCCGGCCGATCTCGTCTCCTACTCGGCCCACAAGGTGGGCGGCCCGAAGGGGACCGGCGCCCTCGTCGTGCGGGGGTCCGCCCGCCTACGGCTCGCCCCCCTCGCCCGGGGTGGCCCGCAAGAGCGCGAGCTGCGCGCCGGCACCGAGAACGTCGCCGGCATCGTCGGCTTCGCCCGCGCCGCCAGCCTGGCCGACAAGGAGCGGGCCGAGACGCTCGAGAAGGTGGGCCGGCTCGCCGATCGCCTCTGCCGGGGAGTCTTTGCCCTCGCCCCCGGTGCGGTGCTCGCCGGCGCTGAGAGGGTGCCCGGCATCTGCAACATCGGCTTTCCTGGCGTGTCGGGAGAAGAGCTGCTGCTGCTGCTCGACGCCGCCGGTGTCTGCGCCTCGGGCGGCTCGGCCTGCGCCTCGGGCGCCCTCGAGCCGAGCCCGGTCCTCCTCGCGATGGGGCTCGGGGAGAAAGAGGCGAGAAGCCACGTTCGCTTCTCCCTCTCGCCCGAGAACACCGAGGAGGAGATCGACCAGCTGCTGGCGGCCCTCTCGCTCACCCTCCCCCGGCTCGCTAGCTGACCGAGGGGGAGAGGAGCCGGGCGAGCTCGGCCATCCCGGCCCACTGCGGCGAAGCCTCGACCGCCCGGGCGAAGCACCAGAGCCTCACCCGGGCCGGGTCGACGCCGGCGAGCGAGCTCAGCCGGCCGATCGTCGGGGCGGGGGCGGCGAGCAGCCGTGGCAGGCAGTTGAAAAGGTGCTGGGTGAGGTCGTAGGCGGGATCGCCCAGGTAGGGCTTCGGGTCGATCATCAGCCATGGCTCCCGCCCCGCCGAGAGGACGTTGCCGGCATGAAGATCGGTGGCAAGAAGGACCGTCTCTCGCTCCTGGCGGGGGAGGTGGCGGAGGAGGGCGATGCCCTCTCTCGCCAGGCCGGCGTCGAGGCGGGCGCCGGCGGGCGCCGGCCTGCGCTCGTACTCGTCGGCCCAGCGGTCGCACATCTCCGAGAGTGGCCGGAAAAAGTGGCCGGCTGTCGGGGCCGACCAGAGCCTCCGCAGCAACCCTGCCAGGACGGCGTCTTGTTCCTCTTCCGGCCTCTCGCCCAGCTCTCTTCCGGGCCGGCATCTCTCGATGAGCAGCAGCCAGCCACCTTCGAGCCGGGCCTCACCCTGGAGGAGGACGGCGCCCTCGCCGGCCCAGCAGGAGAGGCCCTTCGCCTCGTCGGCGGCCTCGGGGTGGGGCCAGGTGATCTTCAAGACCGCCTCGCCGCCGCCCTCGGTGCGGACCGGGGCGACGAAAGAGGTCGTCCCCCCGGGGAGGAAGGGAGCCATCACATCCACCCCGAAGAGGTCGCCTGCCTCTGCCACGAAGCCCGGCAGCTGCTGCAAGAAGGCGCCCCAGCCCGATGAGACCGCCGAGCGCGCCAGCCTGGGCGGGATGAGGAGGCCCCCTCTTTCCACGGTGCCTTTCTAGACGCGGTGGCGGTGGCCTCCTCCCCTCCGCCGGGGAGCCTCCTCCCCTCCGCCGGGGAGCCGCCGCCTCCCGACCGGGGAGCCGCCCACCATCTGAGAGACTTGTCCGGTGGCAAGAGTGCTAGTCGGCCTCTCGGGCGGCGTCGACTCCTCGGTGGCGGCCGCCCTGGCGATCGAGGCCGGCCACGAGGTCGTCGGGGCGACGCTCAAGCTCTGGGGGGGCTCTTCCGACTCGGGCTGCTGCTCGGTCGGAGACGTCGAGGACGCCCGCCGGGTGGCCCACCGCCTCGGCATCGACCATCACGTCTTCAACTTCACCGAGGAGTTCGACCGCCACGTCGTCGGGCCCTACGTGGCCGCCTGCGGGGCGGGCAGCACCCCCAACCCCTGCATCGAGTGCAACCGCCACCTCAAGTTCGACTCCTTCTTGCAGCGGGCGGTCCGCCTCGGCTTCGACCTCGTGGCGACCGGCCACCACGCCCGCCTCGTGCGCGACAAGGGCCGCCTCAGCCTGCGGCGCGGCGCCGACCGACGAAAGGACCAGTCCTACGTCCTCTCCTGCCTCACGGGCGCCCAGCTCGCCCGGGTCTACCTGCCCGTCGGCGAGCTCACGAAGGAGGAGGTGCGCGAGCGGGCAACACGGCTCGGTCTCCCGACAGCGGCGAAGCCCGACTCCCAGGAGGTCTGCTTCATCGCCGGCGGTTCGGGCCCGGCGGCCCGGCGCGCCTTCCTCTCGCCTCGCCTCGACCTCCACCCGGCCACCGTCGTCGACAGTGCCAGCGGCGCGGCCGTCGGCGAGGTGGAGGCGGTGGAGCTCGTCACGGTCGGCCAGCGCCGCGGCCTCGGGGTCGCCCTCGGGGAGCGGCGCTACGTCGTCTCGGTCGACGTGGCCGGCCGCCGGGTCGTGGTGGGCGGCGAGGAGGAGCTGGCCCAGCAAGAGGTGGCCCTCGGCCAGCTCAGCTGGACCGGGGAGCCGCTCGGGCCGGGCCGCCGGGTGAAGGTGCAGGCGAGCGCCCACGGCTTGCTCACCGAGGCCGAGCTGACCAGGGCAGGCGTGCGCCTTCTCGCCCCCCGCCGCCGCATCGCCCCGGGCCAGACGGTCGCCCTCTACGATCCGAACGAGGGTGAGGAGGTCTTCGGGTCCGGCATCGCCCTCGCCGGCGAGCGGGTGGCATGAGACCGGCCGAGCGAGCCGCCGAGCTGCGCCGGGCGATCGCCCACCACCGGCGCCTCTACTACGAGCTCGACGCACCCGAGATCCCCGACGCCGACTTCGACGCCCTCATCGACGCCCTCGGCGCCATCGAGGCGGCCCATCCCGAGCTGGTGACGCCGGACTCACCGACACAGCAGGTCGGCTCGGCGCCCTCGGCCGCCTTCGCCCCTGCTGCGCACCGCGTGCCGATGATGAGCCTCGACAAGGTGGTCTCCTTCGAGGAGCTCGTCGCCTGGGGTTCGCGGACCAAGCGCCTGCTCGGCCTCGAGGAGGAGGCGGCCGCCGGGCTCCGCTTCGTCTGCGAGCCGAAGATCGACGGCCTCTCCATCTCCATCACCTACGACCGGGGCCGCTACGCCCGGGCGGCCACGCGGGGAGACGGACGGGTCGGCGAGGACGTCACAGAGAACGTCCGCACGATCGAGGCGGTCCCCCTCGAGCTCGCCGTCGATCCGGCCGAGCTGCCGGCCGACCTCGAGGTGAGGGGCGAGGTCTACCTGCCGATCGCGGCCTTCGAGGAGCTGAACGCCCGCCAGCAGGCGGCCGGCGAGAAGCTCTTCGCCAACCCCCGCAACGCCGCTGCCGGCTCGCTCCGCCAGCGCGACCCGAAGGTGACCGCCGGCCGGGCCCTTTCTGTCTTCGCCTACCAGGTCGTGAGCGCCGACCTCGCCCCCGCCGGCCCGGAGGCGGCGGCAAGCGGCGAGGAGGCGGTCGAGCTCGAGACCGCCGCCACCCTCGGCCGCCAGTCCGACAGCCTCGAGCTGCTCGGCCGCATCGGCTTTCCCGTCAACCCCGAGATCGAGGTCGTCACCGGCCTCGAGGCCGTCTACGACTTCTGCCAGCGGCTGGAGGCCCGGCGCCACGCGCTCGGCTACGAGATCGACGGCGCCGTCGTGAAGATCGACGACGTCTCGCTGCAAAGAAGGCTCGGCGCCACCTCGCACGCTCCCCGCTGGGAGGTGGCCTACAAGTTCCCGCCCGAGGAGCGCTCCACCCTGCTCGAGGCGATCATGGTCTCGATCGGGCGGACGGGCCGGGCCACTCCCTTCGCCAAGCTGCGGCCCGTCCGGGTGGGCGGCTCGACGGTGTCGCTCGCCAGCTTGCACAACGAGGACCAGGTCGCCCTGAAAGACGTCCGGCCGGGTGACACCGTCGTCGTGCGCAAGGCGGGCGACGTCATCCCCGAGGTGGTCGGGCCCGTCCTCTCCGAGCGGCCGCCCGGCCTCGAGCCCTGGGCCTTCCCCGCCTGCTGCCCGGTCTGTCACCAGCCCCTCGTCCGCCTCGAGGGAGAGGCGGACACCTACTGCGTGAACGCCGACTGCCCGGGCCAGCAGCGCCAGCGGATAGCGCATTTCGCCTCCCGGGGGGCGATGGACATAGAAGGACTGGGGGAGCAGCGGGTCCACCAGCTGATCGAGGCCGGCCTCGTCTCGGACGCCACCGACCTCTACCGCCTCGAGGTCGCCCAGCTGGCATCGCTCGAGGGCTTCGCCGAGCTGTCGGCCCGCAACCTCGTGGCCGCCATCGATGCCTCGCGGGACCGGCCCCTCCCCAACCTCCTCGTGGCCCTCGGCATCCGCCACGTCGGCGCCACCGTCGCCCATGCCCTCGCCCGCGCCTTCGGCGCCCTCGACCGCATCATGGCGGCCAGCCGGGAGGAGCTCGAGGCGACAGAAGGCATCGGCTCGATCATCGCCGCCAGCATCGCCGCCCACTTCGGCGCCGACCACAACCGGGCCTTCGTCGACCGCCTGCGGCAGGCCGGCGTCTCCTTCGGTGGGGCGGCCGTCCCCCCCGCGGCGCCGCAGAACCTCCTCGGCAAGAGCATCGTCGTCACGGGCACGCTCGAGGCCTTCAGCCGGGAGGGGGCCGAGGCGGCCATCACCTCCCGGGGAGGCAAGTCGCCGGGGTCGGTCTCGCCCAGGACGACGGCCGTCGTCGCCGGCAGCTCGCCCGGCGCCGCCAAGCTGACCAAGGCCGAGCAGCTCGGCATCCCCATCCTCGACGAGGCCGGCTTCCGCCAGCTGCTCGAGAGCGGCGAGCTGCCGGCGGCGGGCTAGGGCGGTTGGGCCGGCTCGGCCGCCCAGGCGGCGACCGGCGGGTCGTGGTCGCCCTGGCCGTCACCGCCTTCGTGGTGGCAGCCGCCAGCGCCTCGCTCGTGGCCACCCTCGAGGGTCACGCCTCGCTCAAGGTGCGCCCGGCCCGGCCGGTCCCGGCCGACGGCGGCGCCATCCCCGGGGCGGGCGCCTTCGTACCTGCCTACGACCTCTCCTCCGACCCGGTCTTCCCGACCCTCCGGGTCGGATATGCCATCGAGTCCCACCGCACGGGCGCCGGCACCACCGAGCACCTGGCCCGCAGCCGCGACGGCGGCCGCCGCTGGTACCTCGTCGGCGCCCCCTTCCCCTTCTCGGGCGGCTACACCGAGGTGCAGTTCGTCTCGGTCGAGAGCGGCTACGCCTTCGGGCCGGCCGGCTTGGCCCTCACCCACGACGGCGGGAGGAGCTGGACAGAGGGCGCCACCCTGGGCGGCACCTTGGAGCGGGTCGTCCCGATCGGCGACGACGTCTGGGCCACCTACGCCGTCTGCCACGGCCCACCCGAGGCCACCACGCCCTGCCGGGTGCGACTGGCCGTCTCGGGTGACGGCGGCCTCTCCTGGCAGACGGCGGGGCGGGCCTCGCCCCTGCAGGAGGCGATGGGAGGGGGCGATGTCCTCGCCCGCTACAGCCTTGAGGAGGGCTACGTCGTCTCCTACGGCCCGACCGGAGGCGGCCTGGCGGTCACCTACGACGCCGGGCGGCACTGGCAGGTGCTGCCCGACCCCTGCGCCGCCTGGCTGCGGGTCGACCTGGCCGTGCTCGCCCACGGGCAGGCCTGGATGATCTGCGGGGGCGCGCCGGTCCTCGGGCGCTCCTCCTCAGCGAAGGCGGTCCTCCGCTCCTTCGACTACGGGCGGCACTGGCGCCTCGAGGCCTCGACCGGCTTCGGGCCGCCCCTTTCCGGCCTGCCGGCGGCGGCCGCCGGCGTGGTCGGCCAGCTCCCCTTCGCCGGCCAGCTCTCCCAGCTCGCCACGATCTCCCCCGACCGCGCCTGGATCGGGGTGAGCGGGCTCGGCGTCCTCGTCAGCTCCGACTCGGGCCGGAGCTGGCAGCTAGTGGACGGCATGGGGGCGGGCTCGGGGGCGGGCGGAGTCGGGGTCACCTTCGACGACGCCGCCCACGGCTGGGCGATCGAGTTCCACGCCGGCGTCTGGCGGACCTCAGACGGCCTCCACTGGCACCTGCTCGAGGGCAGCTAGCCGAACTCTCTCTGCCACGAGGGCAAGGTCGCCTGGCCTTAGACTTGAGCCGACCCCCATGTCGAGCATCACTGAACAAGTCGGTCGCGTGGTCGGCGGGCGCTACCGGCTGCTCGCCCCCATCGGGGCCGGGGCCTCCTCCCAGGTCTTCGCGGCCGTGGACACCCGCCTCGGCCGCCGCGTCGCCGTCAAGGTCCTCCACCCCGCCCTCGAGTCGGACCAGACCTTCCTCCGACTCTTCCGGGCCGAGGCCCGCTTCGCCGCCTCCCTCGACCACCCGAACGTCATGCGGGTCTTCGACTGGGGCGAGGAGGCGGCCGGCCCCTACCTCGTCCTCGAGCTGCTGACGGGCGGCAGCCTCAGGCGGCTGCTCGACGCCGGCGGCGTGCTGAGCGTCGCCCAGGTGGCGGCGATCGGCCGGCAGGCCGCCGCCGGCCTCGCCTACGCCCACCGCCGGGGGATCATCCACCGGGACATAAAGCCGGGCAACCTCCTCTTCGACGAGGAGGGCAACCTCCGCATCGGGGACTTCGGCGTCGCCCGCGCCATCGCCTCGGCGGCGGCGACAGAGCCGAGCGGGACGGTCTTCGGCACGGCCCGCTACACCTCGCCCGAGCAGGCGAGCGGGGAGGCGCTCGACGACCGGACCGACGTCTACTCCCTCGCCCTCGTCCTCTACGAGGCCCGCACGGGCAGGGTTCCCTTCGCCGCCGAGACGGTGGCCGCCACCTTGGCGGCCCGGCTCGGCGCCACACTGCCGCCCGCCCCGGAGCTGGGGCCGCTCGCCCCCGTGCTGGCCGCCGCCGCCATCCCCGACCCGCTCGCCCGCCTCGAGGCCTCCGACCTCGCCTCCGAGCTCGAGCAGCTCGAGCGGTCTCTCCCCCCGGCGGCCCCCCTGCCGCTCTTCCCGCTCAGCCTCGGCCCCCAGCTCGCCGCCATCGCCGATAGGGACCCGACCGAGCTCGACCCGGGCCACCCCTCGGCCACCAACCGCCTTGGCGAGACCACCGTCGTGCCACCGGCCGTCCCGCCCGGCGAGCCGTCCCCGCCGGCCCGAGAGAGGCGGCGGAGCCCGGCCCGGCGGCTCCTTGGTTTCCTCGGGGCCCTCGTGGCGGTGGGGCTCGTCGCCCTCGGCCTCGTGGCGGCCGTGGTCCACTTCGAGGTCTACGGCCACGTCGTGCCCCGCGTGGTGGGAGAGCCGGTGGCGACAGCGCGGGCCGTTCTCGCCAACGACGATCTC
This sequence comes from Actinomycetes bacterium, assembly GCA_021794645.1. Taxonomy (GTDB): domain Bacteria; phylum Actinomycetota; class Acidimicrobiia; order Acidimicrobiales; family Bog-793; genus JAJZLV01. The sequence continues at coordinate 7,095 of JAJYQK010000074.1, read as the reverse complement.
CGGCTGCGCGTCACCGCCAGCCGCTACGACGCCAGGGTGCGGGCGGGCGAGGTGATCAGCCAGTCGGTGCGGCCGAACACGCGGGAGAAGGCAAGAGCGGTCGTCGGCGTCGTCGTCTCGAAGGGGCCGGCCCCAGTGGCGGTCCCCGACGTCGTCGACAAGCCGGTGGGGGTGGCGGCGGCCCGGCTGCGCTCCGCCAAGCTGGTGCCGGCGAGCGTCGAGGTCTGGTCAGAGACCGTCCCGGCCGGCCTCGTCACCTACGAGCACCCGGCGGCCGGCAAGGTCCGGCCCGGCACGACGGTGCGGCTCTACGTCTCGAAGGGGCCCCACCCGCGCAAGGTGCCCGCTATGGAGGGCGAGAGCCTCTCGGCGGCCGAGCAGGCGCTGGCGTCCCTCCGGCTCAGGTACAAGGTGGCGCCCGGCCAGTACTCGAGCCGCCTTCCTGCCGGCCAGGTGATCTCGCAGTCCCCGCAGCCGGGGGCGCTCGTCGCCCGCGGCTACACGGTCACCCTCGTCCCCTCCCTCGGGCCCCCCTATGTGAAGGTTCCCCCCCTGCAGGGCGACTCGATCCGGGCGGCCGAGGCCGCCCTGAAGGCCCGCGGCCTCAGCTGGGCGGTCTACGGGCCGCCTTTCGCCAGCACCGTCTACGCCTCGGCCCCCGGCTCCGGACAGTCGGTGCGGGAGGGCGCCACGGTCGACCTCTACGTCATCTGAGCCAGCCCGTCTTGCGCCGCCGGTGGCTCATTTGACATGTTGAGGCGATAGGGGGCCGACACGATCCTCAGGCCTGACGGAAGGAAACGACATGGGAGCGCTCGACGGAAGGGTTGCGATCATCACCGGAGCCGGCAGGGGCATAGGCCGGGAGCACGCCCTCTTGTTCGCCGCCGAGGGAGCCAAGGTCGTCGTGAACGACCTCGGCGGCGCCGTCGACGGCTCGGGTGACGACCGCAGCCCGGCCGAGCAGGTGGTGGACGAGATCAAGGAGATGGGGGGCGAGGCCATCGCCAACGGCGACAACGTCGCCGACTGGGAGGGCGGCCAGCGCCTCATCAACGCCGCCATCGAGGCCTTCGGCGACCTGCACGTCCTCGTCAACAACGCCGGCATCCTGCGCGACCGCGTCCTTGTCAACATGACCGAGGAGGAGTGGGACGCTGTCATCCACGTCCACCTGAAGGGCCACTTCGTGCCGACCCGCTGGGCGGCCGCCTACTGGCGGGAGCAGTCCAAGGCCGGCAAGGAGGTGAAGGCGGCCGTCGTCAACACCTCCTCCACCTCGGGCCTGCTCGGCAACCCGGGCCAGGCGAACTACGGGGCGGCGAAGGCCGGCATCGCGGCGTTCACGATCATCACCGCCCAGGAGCTCTCCCGCTACGGGGTGCGGGTGAACGCCATCGCCCCGGCCGCCCGCACCCGGATGACCGAGTCGACCCCCGGCCTCTCCGACATCGTGCAGGCCCCGACCGACGCCTCCACCTTCGACTCCTGGGACCCGGCCAACGTCTCGCCCCTCGTCGCCTACCTCTCGAGCGAGGAGTGCCCCTTCACGGGCAAGACCTTCTTCGTGCAGGGGGGAAAGGTGCAGTACTTCCAGCCCTGGACGCTCACAAAGGAGCTCGACAAGGGCGAGCGCTGGAGCGTGCGCGAGCTGGCCGAGCAGCTGCCCGGCATCGTCGAGGGGCGCTAGCAGCCGCTCCGCCGGCCACCCGGAGGGCCACTCGCGGCCGAGGCCGATCTGGCCTCGGCGCTGCTGCCGCCTCGCAGCAAGGGCGCAAGCCCCGCCACATCGCCGGGCGGCCAGCCGGGCGGCCGCCTCTCTTGTCGTCGACCGCCCGCCGGTCAGGCAGTGAACGCCTTCACCCGCCCGGCGATCTCGGCGTGGATCGGGTCGGGGGGCGCACCCTGCAGGGCGAGCAGCTTCGACATGTCCCCTTCGATCTTGATCTTCCCGGCCATGAAGGCCTGCATCCCGGCCTGCTGGTTCTGCTCGACGAGGATGGCCTTGGCCGTCTCGTAGTCGAGCGTCACCTTCAGGTCCGGTTCGGCGACGTGGCCCCGGTTGATGACGAGCTCGCCCGAGGTGGTGTCGAGGTGGGCGTCCTCGGTCCCCTCCCCGAAGGGGACCTCGGTCACCACGAGGTTCATCCTCATCTGCAGGCTCGGGGCGGTCACCTTGCCGGCGTACTCGGCCTGCAGGCCGGTGGCCGCCTCGATCCACTCCTCGCTCAGAAAGGGGAACGGCCCCATCACCTCAGCTCCTTTACATGTCGGTCGGCTCTCGGAGACTAATGGGCGGCCGCCACTACGATGAGGTCGTGACCGCCCCGATCATCCCCGGCTGCGAGCCCTTCTCGGCCTCGAACGGACCGAACGGCGTGCTCGTGTTGCACGGCTTCACCGGCAACCCCCAGTCGATGCGCCCCCTGGCCGAGGCCTTCGCCGATGCCGGCTTCAGCGTCGAGCTGCCCCTTTTGCCCGGGCACGGCACGAGCATCGAGGACATGCTGGCGACCCGCTGGGCCGACTGGTCGGGTGCCGCCGAGCGGGCCTACTCCGAGCTGGCCGCCCGCTGCGACAAGGTGGCCGTGGCCGGCCTCTCGATGGGGGGGACGCTCACCCTCATGCTGGCCGAGCGCCACCGCGAGATAGCCGGCATCGTCCTTGTCAACCCGCTCGTCGAGAAGGGAGCCAACTCCTTCCTCGACAGCCTCCGCCAGATGCTCGCCGAGGGCATCGACCGCATCCCCGGCATCGGGAGCGACATCGCCAAGCCGAACACCGTCGAGGCCGCCTACGAGGGCACGCCGATCGCTCCGCTCCTCTCGCTCATGGAGGGTACGGGCGAGGTGCAGGCCGGCCTCGGCTCGGTCTGCTGCCCGGTCCTCCTCCTCTCGAGCCGGCAGGACCATGTCGTTCCCACCACCTCGGGCGACGCCGTCGTGGCCGGTGTCTCCGGCCCGGTGGAGCGGGTCTTCCTCGAGGCGAGCTACCACGTCGCCACCCTCGACTACGACCAGGCCGAGATAGAGGAGCGGGCGGTGCAGTTCACCCTGAAGGCCATGGGCGCCTGATGGAGCGGATCTCCCTGGCCGAGGTGCGACATGTGGCCCAGCTGGCCCGGCTGCAGCTCTCGGACGAAGAGCTCGCCGTCTTGCAGGGCGAGCTCTCGTCCCTGCTCGACCACGTCGAGGCGATCGTCGCCCTCCCGACAGAGGGGGTGGCGCCGACGGCCCACCCCCTGCCGCTCTCGAACGTGCTGCGGCCGGACGTGCCCGGGCCCTGCCTCGAGCAGCGCGACGCCCTGGCGGCCGCCCCCGAGGCGGCAGAGGGCCGCTTCCTCGTGCCCCGCATCCTCGGGGAGGCGCCATGACCCTGCTCGGGAGAGGGGTGGCCGGGATAGCGGCCGCCGTCAGGTCGAAAGAGGCGAGCGCCCGCGAGGTGCTGGCCGAGTCGCTGGCGGCGATCGAGCAGCTGGAGGGCGAGCTGCACTGCTTCCACACGGTGATGGCCGAGCGGGCAGAGGCGGCCGCCGCCGCGCTCGACGAGAAGGTGGCCCGGGGCGAGGACCCGGGCCTCCTCGCCGGCGTGCCGGTCGCCCTGAAGGACAACATGTGCACGAAGGGCACAGTGACGACCTGCTCGTCGAGGATCCTCGAGAACTGGGTGCCCCCCTACGACGCCACGGTCGTCACCCGCCTGCGGGCGGCCGGCGCCGTCGTCGTCGGCAAGACCAACCTCGACGAGTTCGCCATGGGCTCTTCGACCGAGAACTCCGCCTTCGGCCCGACGAGGAACCCCTGGGACACCGCACGGGTGCCGGGGGGCTCCTCGGGCGGGAGCGCGGCCGCCGTGGCGGCCGGCATGGTGCCGCTCGCCTACGGCTCGGACACAGGTGGCTCGATCCGCCAGCCCGCCTCCCTTTGTGGCGTGGTCGGGGTGAAGCCGACCTACGGGCTCGTCTCCCGCTACGGCCTCGTCGCCTTCGCCAGCTCGCTCGACCAGATCGGTCCGTTCACCTTGAGCGTGGCGGACTCGGCCCTCGGCCTCGAGGCCGTCGCCGGCCACGACCCGGCCGACTCCACCTCGATCGACCGCCCGGCCACCTCCTATGCCGGCCTCCTCGAAGAGGGCGTCGAGGGGCTCCGGGTCGGCCTCATCGAGGACTTCGTCTCCGAGGTCAGCCCCTCCTGTGCCGAGGCAGCCCGGGCGGCGGCCGAGGCGCTCGGGGCAGCGGGGGCCAAGGTGGAGGAGGTCTCCATCCCAGAGGTGCTGCACGGCCTGCCCGCCTACTACGTCATCGCCCCGGCCGAGGCCTCCTCCAACCTCGCCCGCTACGACGGCGTCCGCTACGGCTTGCGGGTGGGAGGGCCAGATGTGGCGGCCATGAACGCCCGCACCCGCGGAGCCGGCTTCGGCAAGGAGGTCCGCCGGCGCGTCATGGTCGGCACCTATGCCCTCTCGGCCGGCTACTACGACGCCTACTACGGCCAGGCCCAGCGGGTGCGCACCCTCGTGGTGGAGGCCTTCGCCCGGGCCTACGAGCGCTTCGACGTCCTCGTCGCCCCCATGACGCCCTCGGAGGCCTTCCGCCTGGGCGAGAAGACGGCCAACCCCCTCGACATGTACGTCTCGGACGTCTGCGCCGTCCCCTCCAACCTGGCCGGCCACCCGGCGGTGAGCGTCCCGTTCGCCCTCGGGGCAGAGGGCCTCCCCGTCGGGGTGCAGGTGCTCGCCCCCGCCCTCGGCGAGGGCCTCATGTACCGGGCCGCCGCCGTCTTGGAGCAGGCGGCGCCGCCTGCCGCCAGAGGTCCGGTCCGCCCGGGAGGTGAGAGGCGTGCCTGAGGGCTTCGACCTCGTCGTCGGCCTCGAGGTCCACTGCGAGCTGTCGACGGCGACGAAGCTCTTTTGTGCCTGCCCGAACGCCTTCGGCTCGGAACCGAACACCAACGTCTGCCCGGTCTGCCTCGGCCTGCCGGGCTCGCTCCCGGTGCTGAACGAGCGGGCCGTCGAGTTCGCCATCCGGATCGGACGGGCCCTCAACTGCGAGGTGCGCCCGGCCGTGTTCCACCGGAAGAACTACTTCTATCCCGACATGCCGAAGGACTACCAGATCACCCAGTACGACGAGCCGACCAACGTCGACGGCTTCCTCGAGCTGCGCGACGGCTCGCGGGTCGGCATCGTGCGGGCCCACATCGAGGAGGACACCGGCAAGTCGACCCACCTCGGTGGGAGCGGCCGCATCCACGGGGCGGACCACTCGCTCATCGACTACAACCGGGCCGGCGTGCCGCTCGTCGAGATCGTCTCGGCCCCCGACATCACCTCGGCGGCCCAGGCCCGCGAGTACGTGAGCGAGCTGCGGGCCGTCCTCGTGGCCACCGGGGCCTCCGACGGGCGGATGGAGGAGGGCTCGCTCCGGGTCGACGCCAACGTCTCGGTGCGCCCGGCCGGCGCGGCCGAGCTCGGGACCCGCTGTGAGATAAAGAACCTCAACTCGCTGCGCTCGCTCGTGCGGGCGATCGAGCACGAGGCCGCCCGCCAGGCCGCCCTCGTCTCGGCGGGTGGGGTGGTCCGCCAGGAGACCCGCCACTGGGACGAGGAGGCGGGCGTCACCCACCCGCTCCGCTCGAAGGAAGAGGCCTACGACTACCGCTACTTCCCCGAGCCCGACCTCGTCCCGCTCGTGCCCGACGCCGAGCTGATCGAGCGGGCCGAGGCCGCCATCGGCCTCATGCCGGCGGCCCGGCGGGAGCGCCTTGTCGCCCTCGTCGGAGAGGGCGACTCGCCCGGCCTGGCCGACCAGGTGCAGACCGCCATCGAGCTCTCCTTAGACCAGCTGGTGCTGGATGCCGTGGCGGCCGGGGCCGAGCCCCGCCTCGCCCTGGCCCGCGCCGCCAACGAGGCGGCCGCCAAGGCCGAGGGGGCAAGGGCACTCTCGGCCACGGCCTTCGCCGAGCTGCTCGGGCTCGAGAGCGCCGGGACGCTCTCGGCCACCCAGTCCAAGCAGGTGCTGGCCGTCCTCATCGACGAGGGGGGAGCGCCGGCGGAGATCGCCCGGCGCCTCGGCTTCGAGGCGCTCGAGGGGGGCGAGGTCGAGTCGATCATCGACGAGGTCGTGGCCGCCAACACCGCCGAGTGGGAGCGTTACCTGGCCGGCGACGAGAAGGTGGCCGGCTTCCTCCTCGGCCAGGTGATGAAGGCGAGCAAGGGGAGGGCGAACGGAAAGATCGTGGCGGCCGCCCTCGCCAAGCGCCGGGGCTGAGCACCGGGCCCGTCTTGTGCCGGGCGGCCCCCTCTGTCACACTGGGGGTGTGAAGACCGTCCTCGGCCTTTTCGTAATTCTTACCTAGCGCACGGCGCCCTCTCGCGTCCGTGCGCTCAACGACCTCCCCCCGGGGAGGTCGTTTTGTTTTCCGAGGACGCCCCCACGGTCCTCGGCGGACCGGGGAGGCGACCTCGGAAAGGAACCACAAAGATGCGACTGAGCGGAGCCCAAGCCCTCGTGAGGGGCCTCGAGCGCTGCGGTGTCGAGGTCGTCTTCGGCCTGCCCGGCGGCGCCATCTTGCCGGTCTACGACCCGCTCCTCGAGTCATCGATCCGCCACGTCCTCGTCCGCCACGAGCAGGGCGCCGGCCACATGGCCGAGGGCTACGCCCATGTCACCGGGCGGCCGGGCGTGGTGATGGTGACGAGCGGGCCGGGAGCGACCAACGTCGTCACGGCCCTCGCCGACGCCTACATGGACTCGGTGCCCCTCGTCTGTGTCACCGGCCAGGTCTCCTCGCGGGCCATCGGCACCGACGCCTTCCAGGAGGCCGACATCACCGGCATCACGATGGGTGTCACGAAGCACAACTGGCTCGTCACCTCCGCCGCAGAGATCCCCACTGTGCTGCAGGAGGCCTTCCACGTGGCGACGACGGGCCGGCCTGGCCCGGTGCTGGTCGACATCCCGAAAGACGTCTCGACGGCCGAGATGGACTGGCACTGGCCCGAAGCCCCCGAGCTGGCCGGCTACGGCCGGGTCGGGCCGCCCGAGCCCGGTGCCGTGGCGGCGGCGGCCGCCCTCCTCGCCAGCGCCGCCCAGAT
>JAJYQK010000148.1 GCA_021794645.1 Actinomycetes bacterium | reverse complement strand
GTCCGCGCCGCCGGCGGGGGTGGCTGGCTGGGGCCCGGCCGGCACGACCGCCCCGGCCGCACCGAGAGAGCGGAGGTGCTCGATCGCCCCCTTCGCCTCCTTCGTGCCGAGCACGACGACGGCGGTGAGCGACTCCTCGACGGCGGCCTCGAAGGCCCGCTCGTAGCCGGGGTCGACGGCGACGACGTCGGCCAGCGTGCCGAGGACGCCGTCCCGCCCGGCCAGGCGGGCCAGGCCGGCTCTCGAGTGGGCCTCGCCCAGGGCCTCGCGGAGCGCCTCGGCCCGGGCGTGCAGGCCGCCGGCGGCCTCCGCCGCCTGGCGGGCATCATCTTCCCGGGCGGTGACCTCCTCTGCAGCCTGGCTCTCGGCCCGCTCCAGCGAGGCGAGCTCCTCCCGAGCGGCCCGGGCCTCCTCGGCGAGGGCGGGCGCCTCGGCGGCGAGGCGGGCGAGCTCTTCGTCGAGCTGCTGGCGCTGGCGGACGGTGGCGGACAGCTGCTCGCTCGCTCGGGCGAGCGCCTCGCGGGCCCGCGAGAGCTCGCGCAGGGCGGCCTCCCGCCTCGCCCGCAGCTGCTGGGACGAGCCAGCCGGGCCGGCGGCGGGCTCGACCGGGAGCCGGCGCCCCTCCTCCTCGAGGGCCGCCTCCCGCTCCGAGAGGGCGGCCTCTTCGGGCCCAAAGGCGGCCAGCGCGGCCGCCGCCAGACCGATCTCCCGGCTGAGACGGGCGGCCTCGGCCTCGAGGGAGGAGACCACGTCGGCGTCGCTCGTCGCCTGCAGGGACGCCTCCACCCGGCGCCGGCGCTCCTCGATCACATTGCGGACGCCTCTCGCCCGCTCGAAGAGCCGTTCGGCCACCGAGAGGGCGGCCATCACCTCGCTTTCCTGCTCGCGGGCGAGCGCCTCCTCCCCGGCGGTGACCTGCTCGTCGAGGCGGCCGAGGCGGCCGGCCAGGTTGGACTCGGTCGTGGCGAAGGACCCCTGGCGCTCCTCGTTCGCCGCCAGCCGCTGCTGGAGCGAGTCCACCTCCCGCCCGGCCAGGTAGAGCCGGAGGGCTGCCAGCTCCTCGGCGAGGGCGCCGTGGCGACGGGCCGCCTCGGCCTGCCGTTCGAGCGGGCGCAGCTGGCGGCGCACCTCGCGCAGCAGGTCCTGCAGGCGCAAGAGGTTGGCCTCGGTCGACTCGAGGCGCCGTTCGGCTCTCTCCCGGCGCCGGCGGTACTTGAGCACCCCGGCCGCCTCCTCGATGACGGCCCGGCGGTCCTCCGGCCTCGCATCGAGGATGCTCGCCAGCTGGCCCTGGCTCATGATCACGTGCTGCTGGCGGCCCACCCCGGCGTCGGAGAGGAGCTCTTGGATGTCGAGCAGGCGGCAGGCGGCGCCGTTCATCGAGTACTCGCTCTCGCCCGTGCGAAAGAGGGTCCGGGTGATGGTGACCTCGGCGAGGTCGACGGGGAGCCGGCGGGAGCCGTTGTCGATCGTGAGGCTCACCTCGGCCCGGCCGAGGGCGGGTCGCTTGGCCGTGCCGGCGAAGATGACGTCGTCCATCTTCGAGGAGCGGACGATACGGGGCCCCTGGGCGCCGAGCACCCAGGCCACGGCGTCGACGACGTTCGACTTGCCCGAGCCGTTCGGCCCCACCACGACGGTGACACCCGGCTCGAACTCGAGCGTCGTCGGATCCGCGAACGACTTGAAGCCACGCAGCGTGAGGGACTTGAGGTGCATGGCGCCCCTCACCCTATATCGGGAGCCCGTTTGGACAGGGGCTTCTCGCGGCTCGCTAGACCTGGCAGTCCGGGCAGCAAAAGGCTGTCCGGGCCCCGAAGCGCACCCTCGTGACGCGCCCGCCGCAGCGCCGGCAGGGCTCCCCCGCCCGGTCGTAGACGCAGTGGCGGGCCTGGTAGCCGCCGAGCTCTCCCATGAGATCCCGATAGGCGGCGTCCCGCAGGGAGGAGCCCCGCGCCTTCACAGCTGCCCGCAGCACCGAGCGGAGCTTGGCGGCGAGCTGGCGCACCTCGTCTCTCGAGAGCGAGCGCGCCGGGCGGTCCGGGCGCAGAGCCGCCGCGAAGCAGATCTCGTCGGCGTAGATCGAGCCGATGCCGGCGATGGCCCGCTGGTCGGTGAGGACCGTCTTCAAGGCGCTCGAACGGTTGGCGAGGATCCCGGCGAGCTCCGTGGTGCTCAGCCCCTCAGCGATCGGGTCGGGCCCGAGCAGGTCGAAGATCGCCGGGAGGCCGCCTGCCCCGAGCTCGTCTGTGACGAACCACTCACCGAAGGTGCGCGGGTCGGTGAAGCGGAGCTCGCTGCCGTCGTCGAGGCCGACGACGACGTGGGTGTGGTTGGGCGGGGCCACCTCGGCCGGCCTTTCCACCCAGGTGAGCTGACCGCTCATGCGGAGGTGGACGACGAGCACCTGGCCGTCGTCGAGAGGGAGCGAGAGGTACTTGCCTCGCCTGTCGGGCAGGCCGAAGCGGCGGTGGGTGAGGCGCGAGACGAGCTCGCCCGGGCTCTGGCGGCGGACGGTGCGCCGGCCGGTCACCACCACCCGGTCGGCCCGCCGACCGGGCAGCACCTTCTCGAGGCCCCGCCTCACCGTCTCGACCTCGGGCAGCTCAGGCACGTTCTGCCGCGGGCGGGAAGCCCTCGAGGCCACCGGCGGCTGCCGCCAGGGCCGAGAGCGCGTCCTGGGCGGCCCGGCGCTCGGCGTCCTTCTTCGAGCCGCTCTCGCCTTTTCCGACCCGCCGGCCCGAGAGGAGGGCGAGGGCTGTGAAGCGCTTGGCATGATCGGGGCCCTGCTCGGTGACGAGGTAGGTCGGCGCGCCGTAGCCGAGGCGGGCCGAGGTCTCCTGCAGCTGGTTCTTCGGGTCGCCGAGGCGGGCCTCGGCGGCGACGAGGGAGACCTCCGGGCCGACGATCTGCTCCACGAACTGCTGGGCGCCGCTGAAGCCGGCCGAGAGATAGACGGCGCCGATGACGGCCTCGAGGGCGTCGACGAGGATGGAGGCCTTCTCCCTTCCACCCGAGGCTTCCTCGCCCTTTCCGAGGAGGATGCTCTCGCCGAGACGGAGGCGGCGAGCGAGGGGGGCGAGGCCGAAGGTCGAGACGACGGCGGCCCGCACCCGGGCGAGGTCACCCTCGGGCAGGTTCGGGAAGGCCCGGTAGAGGTGGTCGGTGACGACGAGGCCCAAGACGGCGTCGCCGAGGAGCTCGAGGCGCTCGTTCGAGTGCTGCTCGGGGTGCTCGGCGCAGTAGGAGCGGTGCGCCATCGCCTGGCAGAAGAGCTCTGCCGGAACCCCGTAGGGGGCGAGGGCGTCCGCCACCCCCGGGCTGTCGGCGCTCAGGCGATCTCCAGCTTGGCGCTCACGTAGTCGACGGCATCGCGGACCGTGCGCAGGTCCTCGAGGTCCTCGTCGTCGATGCGGAAGTTCTCCACCTTGTCGGAGAGCTCCTCCTCGAGCGCCTCGACCAGCTCTATTAGGGCGAGGGAGTCGGCGTCGAGGTCGTCTGAGAACGACGACGACTCGCTGATCGTGCTGACGTCGATCTCGAGGATCTCGGCCAGCTGGTTGCGGACCATCTCCACGATCTCGCCTCGCGTCAGACCGGACCCACTTGCTTCAGACACGCGGCCTCCATCTTCTTGCGCCCACGAGCCGGGCGACGGCGAATCATAGCCCTGAGCTGGGAGGCGGCCCGGCTGGGCGTCGCCTAGCGTCACGGGCGTGGACCTCGCCGGGTTTCGACAGCTCTCGGGCGCAGTCTCGTCCCGCCAGGCCGAGAGGGAGCAGACCAACTCGACGGTGATCGATCTCGGCGAGGGTGAGGTGCTCCTCGTCGACCCGGCCATCGAGCCGGCCGACCTGGCGGCCATAGCCGGCTCCCTCCGGGCGGCCGGCTGCCGGGCGGTGCTCGGCTGGTCGACCCATCCCCACTGGGACCACGTCCTTTGGGCCGCCAGCCTCGGGGCAGAGGTCCCCCGCTACGCCACGGCGACGAGCGCCGCCCTCTGTGCGGCACAGAAGGCCGAGCTCGAGCGGAGTATCGAGGACAGCTCGCCCGGCCACGAGGTCGGCCTCTGCGGCCTCCTGCTGGCCGGACCGCCGGCCGGCGGCGACTGGCCGGCCGGCGTGCGGGTCATCCGCCACGACGGCCACGCTCCGGGCCACGGCGCCCTGCTCATCGAGAAAGAGGGCGTCCTCGTCGCCGGCGACATGGTCTCTGACGTCGAGATACCGAGCCTCGACCTGCAAAGCGACGACCCGGTCGGCTCCTATGAGGAGGCGCTCACCCTCTTCGAGTCGGTCGCCCCCGACGTGGCGAGCTTCGTGCCCGGCCACGGCGCCGCCGGAGACGGCGCCGAGCTGGCGCGCCGCATCGAGCTCGATCGCCAGTACCTGGCGGAGCTGCGGGCGGGCGGAGAGATCAGCGATGCCCGCCCCCGGGCGGAGTGGCTCCAGCTGCACCACCGACGCCAGCTCGCCTGGTGTCGCCAGCACCTTTGAGGTCACGGGACCAAGAGCGGCCGTGAGCGTCTCTGTCCCTACAAGAGTCCCAAGTAGCTTCTCGGGATGACCGCCCCCGAAGAGCTGAGCGAACTCGCCAAGAGCTGCACCCGCTTTGTCCACTCCCACGGCAGGCGGAGCGCCGCCGAGCTGCTGTCGGAGATCCCGGCGGAGACCGAGGTCGATCGCTACGGCGACGGTGGGGCCGTCAGCGCGCTGGAGGAGAGGGTCGCCGGGCTGCTCGGCACGGAGGCGGCTTGCTTCCTGCCGAGCGGGACCATGGCCCAGCAGATCGTCCTCAGGGTGCATGCCGACCGGCGGGGACGCAGAACAGTCGCCTTCCATCCGCTCTGTCACCTCGACTGGCGGGAGGGGCGGGGCTACGAGCGCCTCCACAACCTGACCGGGGTGCAAGTGGGCGAGCCGGCCCGCCCGATCTCGCTGGCCGACCTCGAGGCGATCGCCGAGCCGCCCGCCGCCTTGCTGCTCGAGCTCCCCCAGCGCGACCTCGGTGGCAGTTTGCCCAGCTTCGAGGAGCTGGAGGCGATGGTGGCCTGGGCGAGGTCGAAGGGGGCGGCGGCCCACATGGACGGTGCCCGCCTCTGGGAGGCCCAGCCCTTCTACGGGCGGTCGCTGGCCGAGATCGCCGGGCTCTTCGACTCGGTCTACGTCTCTTTCTACAAGGGCCTCGGAGCCCTTGCGGGCTGCTGCGTGGGAAGCGACGTCGAGACGGTGGCCGAGGTGCGTGAGTGGCGCAGGCGCCACGGGGGCACCCTCTACTCGCTCTGGCCGAACGCGGCATCTGCGCTCGCCGCTCTCGACAAGCGGCTCGGCCGCATGCCGGCCTACTACGAGCGGGCAGTCGAGCTGGCGGCTCGGCTCTCCGCCGTGCCCGGCCTCGAGGTCCTGCCCGACCCGCCCGTGTCGCCGATGATGCACCTCGTCTTCGACGCCACCGCCACCCAGTGGGAGGAGCGCTTCAGGGCACTGGCCGCAGAGGGGATCTGCACCTGGCCGACGCCGTGGCCGGGCGAGGTGCTGCCCGGCAAGCAGCGGGTCGAGCTGGCAGTCGGCGATGCCACGATGGCCTTTCAGATCGACGAGCTCGTCTCGGTGCTCGCCCGGATGGCCGGGAACTCCTAGCTCTCAAAAGAGCCGGGAGGCGGGCTCCTTCTCCTCGGACTCGCCCAGTATGAGCCGAGCGCGGCTCGCTCGGTCAGCTACCGCCGTGTCCCGCCTGGGGACCACATCGGCAACCAGGCGACAGCGGCGGCGGCGGGACTGCCGGGCTCAGATCCCCTGCGGATCACCTGCCTGCTCGCCGGCGACCAGAGATCGAGCGAGTCCCCCACCGGGCCCTGGCAGACCCCACACTCAATGTGCTGGGCCACGAAGGCGAGCCGTCGACCACTCGGGCTCAAGGCCGAGGACGTGACGGCTGCCGCTGGACTCCCGAAGTCGGTGCTCGTGACGGCGTAGCCGTGGTTGCCCGGCCCCAAGTGGACAACGAGCAGCTGCCGTGCGCCGGCCCCGGTGACCGAGAGGGCGAGGGCAGAGAGCCGGTCGCCTGGTGCTTGGAAGAAGCCGTACACGTAGGTGAGGGACCCTCCATGGTTCACACCTGGGGAGTAGATATCCGGATTGGCCGGACCGAGCCCCTCTCTGGTGTCGAGCACCGCCACGGCACCGGAGCGCCGCAAGGTCACGGCGAGGTGCACGTCGTCTCTCGACCATGAGAGAAGGTGAGGGCGGCCTGCAAGCACCCAGCTCCGGCTCTGTCCTGTCCGCAGGTCGAGCACGACGACTCGCGGGCTCGGACCGAGCGTCCCGACCAGATAGGCGAGCTTCTCGCCGTTGTCGCTGATGGCCGGTGCCGTGCCCTGAGCCACCACGGTGCCCCTGTCTGAGCCGAGGGCGAAGTGCTCGATCGCTCCCTCCCGCACCACGTAGGCACTCTGTCCACCCGGTGGAAGGGCGATGCCGGAGATCTCCGCCTGAGCGGCGCCAGCTGGAAGGCCACGAGCGGGTGGGATCGAGACCCTGCGGAGCAGCACCCCATTTGAGGGGGAGAGAAGCTCGAGAGTCCGGGGCGAGGGCGAGATCACCAACGCCGTCGCCCCCGAGCCGCTCTCGTCGGTCACCGCTCGATGTCCCTTCTCGGCGGGGGCCACCGCTCGATAGCTCCCGCCGAGACTCGAGATGACGACTGCGGCGAGGAGCAGTGCGGTCGCCAGGGCCAAGCCGAGCGCTGTCCGCGGCTTTCTCAACAAAGGCCACCGCGCCTGTCGGCGCACCCCGGCCGCGGCCCTGACCTCGCTCGCCGAGATCGGTCTGATGCCCCCATCGAGCATCCGCCGCAGCTGTGCTCTGAACTCGGCGCCTTCACCGAACTCGTTCATCTCTCTTCTCCGAGGGCCCGCCGCAGGCTGTCGAGCCCGCGACGCAGGTGTGTCTGCACCGACGAGACGTCGATCGAGAGGAGCTCGGCCACCTCGCTCGGTGTCCAGCCCGCTCCGTGGACGAGCATCACGGCGACTCTCTGGCGCTCGGAGAGCTTCGAGACGGCGGCAGAGAGGTTCGGCTCGACCTCGGGTTCGCGAAAGATGTCTCGATCCGCCGGGAGGCGCTGCTTTCTCGGTCTGGAGCGGCTCTGTCCGACCCGGTAGAGAAAGGCAACCGGCTTGGTCATCTCCGCCAGGCGATCTCGGTGCTCCCACGCCCAGCCGAGCGCCTCGGCGGTCGCCTCGCGGCCCCGCTCTCTGCCGTAGCGGGCGATGAGGGCTCTGCGAAGCCGCGGCTCGACCTCCCCGATGAAGCTCTCGAAGCCGTCCAGGTCGGTCTTGGCTCTATCGGGTGTCTCCAAGAGCTCTCCCAGCCGCCCAGACGACGCCATCTAATTGGTAGACCACCGAGGCCGCCGCAGCGTTGACAGGCCGTCTTGGTTGAGCGCGCCCTGGAGCCAGAGCGGTGCCGGCTCGCCGAGCCACACGAGACCCCTCGTGGCTATCGGGCGCCTCCGCCCGGGACGGGCGAGGGCGGCACCGCTCAGAGGCCGGTCGCTGGTGCCCGCACCGCCTGGGCGATCTTCTCGACCAGTCCTCTGGCGGCAAGGTCGTGGGCCACCCGGACGGCGTTCACGACGGCCCGCCGGGAAGAAGAGCCGTGGCTGATGATGCAGACGCCGTCGACCCCGAGCAGCATCGCCCCGCCGGTGTTCTCCGGATCGAGCGGCGCAGCCGCCTCGAGGAGGCCCGGCAGCAGGACCTCGCTCGCCGCCTTCGTCTCCTCGCTCGCAGCCATCACTCCCCCGAGGATGGTCATGAAGGTCTTGAGCGAGCCCTCGAGGGCCTTCAGAGCGACGTTGCCGGTGAACCCGTCGGTCACCACCACATCGGCCTCACCGGTGAGGAGGTCACGGCCCTCGACGTTGCCGATGAACTCGAAGGCCTCGCCCCAGTCCCCCTCGGCGAGGCGGACGTGGGTCTCCTTGGTGAGCTGGTTGCCCTTGGAGGACTCCTCCCCGATCGACAAGAGGGCGACCCGCGGGCGCGCCGTCCCGTAGCGCTCCTTGAAGAAGGCCGCTCCCATCTGGGCGAACTGCACGAGCCACTCCGGCTGGCAGTCGGCGTTGGCGCCGGCGTCGACCATGACCGAGTGCGAGCCGCCCGGGACCGGGAGCGGGGTGGCGATGCAGGGGCGCGAGACCCCTTTCAGCCGCCCCATCCGGAGAAGGGCCGAGGCCATCGTCGCCCCGGTGTTCCCGGCGCTCACCATGGCAGAGGCCTTCTTGTCACGCACCGCCTCGGCGGCCCGCACGAGCGAGGAGTCCTTCTTCGTCCGGACGGCGCGGCCCGGGTCGTCCTTCATCTCGATGACCTCGCTGGCGGCGATGACCTCGAGGCGGCCGATGTCACCGAGGGCGCCGTCGCCCGGCCCGACGAGGACGACAGGAAGGCCCGCTGCCGCGGCCTCGCGGGCGCCGGCGACTATCTCGTCGGGGGCCCGGTCCCCGCCCATGGCGTCGAGGGCGACCGGCAGAGTTGTTGTCGGGGAGCCGGCCGGCTCAGGCAAGGATCAGTCGACCTCTAGCGCCTGGCGACCCTTGTACCAGCCGCAGTGGGGGCAGACGACATGGGGCAGCTTGGCCTTGCGGCACTGCGGGCAGATGCTCCGGGCCGGGGCCTCGAGCTTCCAGGCCGAGGCTCGGCGGCTCCGGCTCTTCGCCTTCGAGGTCTTCTTCTTGGGGACGGCCATCGTCTTTCCTTACTCGGATCTTCGGTCGGCTTGGCTCTCGTCATCTGCCTGCAGGGCCGGGCTCTCACCCGACAGCCCCGCGAGGCCGGCCCAGCGAGGGTCGACTTCTGGCTCGCACGAGCACGTCGCCTCGTTGAGGTTGGCACCGCAGGTCGGGCAGAGCCCGGCGCAGCTCTCGCTGCAAAGCGGCGCGAGCGGCAGCTCAAGGATACAGGCGTCGCGGACGAGGGGCTGAACGTCGAGCTCCTCGGGCCCGACGGGATAGGGCTCCTCCCCCTCCTCGGTGAAGGCCTCGGGCCGCTGGCGGGGGTCCAAGAAGAGCTCTCTCACCTCGACCGAGAGCTGGCCGAGAGCCTCACCCAGGCAGCGCCGACAGACCCCGACATACGGCGCTGCCACCCTGCCGGCGACCGTCACCCCGCCCGGCGTCGACTCCGCCCAGCCGTCGAAGAAGACCGCCGCCCCGGCCACGACGACGGCCGAGCCGCCCTCGAGCGGGCCGAGGACGGGCTCGCCCTCGGTGTCGGGGGTGCCGTAGGAGAGCTCCTCGATCTCCCCTGCGAGGTGGAGCTCCATCCTGTTGCCCGCCCGCGCCCGCAGCCTGTGGACGTTCACGAGAAAAGGGCGGCTCCCCCGCCTCCGCCGGACGGCCGGCTCTCCCCCCTCGGCCGGCCTGGCGCCGGCGCTGGTCACTCGAGGTCCTGGTCGAACAGCGGGTCGAGGTCGGCCTCGGCGCCGAAGGGGCCACCCCCATCGCCCCCGCCCGGGGGCCGGTCGGCCTCCTCGGGGACGGCGGCCAGGCGCTCGCGGCCTGCCCGCACGGTCTTCATGGTGCGGTCGAGGGCGATCTCGAAACCGGCCAGCTTCTGGTCGACGTAGTCCTCGGCCTCGTGGCGGAGCCGGCGGGCCTCGGCCTCGGCGTCCTCGACGATGCGCAGCGCCCGGTACTCCGCCTGGCGGACGATCTCAGTGCGCTGCACCATCTGCTCGGCCTGCACGCGGGCGTCGTCTGTGATCTCGATCGCCTCCCGCCGGGCCGCCGCGAAGACCTCCTCCCGGTCCTTTAGCAGCCGGCGGGCCCGCCGTAGCTCGTCGGGCAGCTCCTCGCGGGCCACCTCGAGCAGCTCGAGCACCTCGTCGCGAGAGATCATGATCGAGGCCGAGAGGGGGACCGACTTCGCCGTCGAGACGATGTCGACGAGCTCGTCGAGGATGCCCTCTACGCCCGAGCCGGCCGCCTGGGCGGCCTCTTCCTCGTAGAGGGGAGGGGCGTCCTGGTCGTAGTAGCCGCCGCTCACCGTGCGATCCCCTTCAGCATCCGGTTTATGGGCGGGGGCACGAGCTCGCTCACGTCCCCGCCGAAGCGGGCCACCTCCCGGATCAGCTTGCTGGCGATGTAGGCGTACTGGGAGCCGGTCGGGATGAAGAGAGTCTCGATCCCAGAGAGCTGGCGGTTCATCTGGGCCATCTGCAGCTCGCTCTCGAAGTCCGAGACGGCCCGCAGGCCCTTCACGATGACGGTGGCGCCCACCTGGCGGGCGAGGTCCACCACGAGGGTCGTCATCACGACCACCCGGGCGTTGTCGATGTGGGCGAGGGACTCGACCAGCATCGCCTCGCGCTCTTCGATGGAAAAGAGCGGCTCGCCCTTTTGCGGGTTGCGGAGCGAGGCCACCACCACCTCGTCGAAGAGCTTGCTGGCGCGCTCTATCACCTCGAGGTGTCCGTTGTGGAACGGATCGAACGATCCGGGGAAGAGGGCGATCTTCAAGGGGAGTCCTTCGCGGTCGACGACGCTGCAACCAGCGTCACGAGCGTACCGCCGTAGCGGTAGGAGCGGAGGGTTTGGAACCTCCCGGCCACCTCGAGCGGCCGGGAGTGCTCGAGCACGGCCACCTCGGCCGGCAGGAGTGCCAAGAGGTCGGCCCATCTTTCGAAGCCGTAGGGCGGATCGACGAGGGCGAGAGAAAAGCGCCCGCCGGCTCGCCGGCAGAACGCCTCGGCGCCAGAGGCCACGAGCTCGACGGCGCTCGCCCCGAGCCCGGTGGCGGCGAGGTTGGACGCCACGGCCGCCAGCGCCCTGCGCTCCTCGTCGACGAAGGTGCAGGAGGAGGCGCCCCGCGAGAGGGCCTCGATGCCGAGGGCACCCGAGCCGCAGAACAGGTCGAGGACACTCGCCTGCTCGACGAGGCGGCGGGCCTCGAGGATGTCGAAGATGGCCTCTCGCACCCGGTCGCTCGTCGGCCGCAGGCCGGCCAGCGCCGGCGCCCGCAGGCGCCGGCCCCGGGCGGTGCCGCCTATGACCCGCATCTCAGCTCCGGAACAAGAAGGCAGCCTCTTCCTCGCTCACGAGGGCGGACACCTCCTCGCGCAGGCCGTCGTACTCGCCGCCGAGCTCGGGGTCGTCGGCCACGATCTCCTCTGCCACCCGCCGCGCCATCGCCACGAGCTCCCGGTCGAGGCGGAGGTTGGCCAGCTTCAGGTCGCTCCGGCCCTTCTGGCGGGCGCCGAGCACCGTCCCCCCGCCCCGCAGGTCGAGGTCCTCCTCGGCGAGGAGGAAGCCGTCCCGGGTCTTTTCGATCGCCTGCAGCCGCCGGGCGGCCTGCTCGGTCACCTCGGCGGCGCTGAGGAGGAAGCACCAGCTCGGCAGGCTCGAGCGCCCCACCCGGCCCCGCAGCTGGTGGAGCTGGGCGATGCCGAAGCGGTCGGCGTCCTCGATCACCATGACGGTGGCGTTGGCGACGTCGACTCCCACCTCGACGACCGTGGTGGCGACGAGGACGTCGATCTCGCCCCGGCGGAAGGTGGCCATCACGCCCTCTTTCTCCTTGGCCGCCATCTGGCCGTGCAAGAGGGCGAGGCGAAGCCCGGAAAGGGGTCCGGACGAGAGCCGGGCAAGCTCCTCGACCGCGCCACGCGCCGGGCGCTCCTCCGCCTCGGGGCGGGCCGGCAGGAGGGCGAGGCTCCCCTCTTCTTCTGGTTCCTCCTCGTAGTCGTCGGGGTCCTCCGGGGCGTCGCCTGCCTCCCCCGACCCGAGGCCGCCGCCGATGAGGGGGCAGACGACATAGGCCTGGTGCCCGGCCCTCACCTCCTCTGCCACCTTCTTCCAGGCGGCCTTCTCCCGCTGGTCGCCCGGCAGCCACCTGGTGGTGATCTCGGCCCGGCCCGCCGGCAGCTCGTCCAAGGTGGTGTGGTCGAGGTCGCCGTAGACGGTCATGGCGGCGGTCCGCGGGATGGGCGTGGCCGTCATGACGAGCAGGTCCGGGTCGGCCTCCGCCTTCTCTCCGAGGACGGCCCGCTGCTCGACGCCGAAGCGGTGCTGCTCGTCGACGACGACCACCCCGAGGCGGGCGAACTCGACGCCCTCGGCGATGAGGGCATGGGTGCCGACGACGACGTCGAGGGCGCCGCTTTTCAGCTCGGCGAGGATGCGGGCGCGCTCGGCCGCCGGCGTCTTGTTGGTGAGGAGGGCGACACCAAGAGGGCGCTCCCCGCCCAGGCGAGAGGCGTCGGGCAGGCTCAGCCCGGCCAGCAGGCGGCCGGCCGAGAGGTGGTGCTGCTCGGCTAGGACCTCGGTCGGCACCATGAAGGCCCCCTGGTAGCCGCCCTCGACGCCGACGAGGAGAGCCGCCAGGGCCACGACCGTCTTGCCGGCCCCGACGTCTCCTTGCAGGAGCCGGTTCATCGGGTGGGGCGCCTCGAGGTCGGCACGGATCTCGGCGATCGCCCGCTGCTGGGCGGCGGTGAGCTCGAAGGGCAGGTTGGCCCGGAACTGCTCGAGCAGCCTGCCCGAGGCCGTGTGGGAGATGCCCTTGGCCGCCTCCGCCGTCGCCCGGCGGCGGGAGACGAGGAGGAGCTGGAGCCGCAACAGTTCGTCGAAGACGAGGCGCTCTCTCGCCTTGTGCCACTCCTCTTTCGTCTCGGGCTGGTGGCGGCCCCGGAAGGCGCCGGTCCGGTCGATGAGGTCGAGGCGGGCGAGGAAGGCCTCGGGCACCGGGTCGTCGAACTCCCCGGCCCGCTCGAGCGCCTCCTCCACGTAGTTGGCGAGCTGGACAGAGGTGACGGCCGCCTTGGCCGACTGGGGGTAGATGGGCACGAGGCGGCCCGTCTGGTCGCCGACGAGGTCGACCAGCGGGTTGGCCATCTGGCGCCTGCCCCGGTAGTAGCTCGTCTTCCCGAAGACGGTGACCCGCTGGCCCTCCCCGAACTGGCGGGCCCGCCAGGGCTGGTTGAAGAAGGTGCAGACGAGGGTGCCGGTGCCGTCGGCCACGACGATCTCGGCCAGGCTCTTGCCGTTGCGCAGCCGTCTCGAGGACGACCGCACCACCTCGGCGGTCACGACGGCCTCCTCGCCCTCTGCGAGGGCCCCGATCTCTTGCTGGTTCGTGCGGTCGACTACCCGGCGGGGGTAGTGGGTGAGCAGGTCGTAGACGGTGGCGATCTCGAGCGAGGAGAGGCCGGCCGCCCGCTTCGGCCCGACGCGGCGCAGCTCGGAGACGCCGATGCGCTTCAGCTGCGAGAGGCGGCGGCCGGGCACCTCGTCCTTGCTACTCGGTGGCGAGGAGATAGGGATAGACGGGCTGGCCCCCCTGGTGGAGCTCGACGGTCGCCTCCGGGCGGTTGGCCGCCAGCCACTCGGTGATGCGGCGGGTATCGGCGGCCGTGGCGCCGGCGCCCTCGATGATGGTGACGATCTCCTGGCGGCCCGTCATGAGCTTGTCGAGCAGCCCGCAGGCCGCCTCGGCCGGGCCGCCGGCGACCACCTCGATGCCGCGGCGGGAGAGGCCGATCCAGTCCCCTGCCTCCACCCGGCCGGCCGGCGTCTCGCTCCCGCGGACCGCCTGGGTCACCTCGCCGGCGCTCACCCGGGCGGCCGCCTCTCCCATGGCGGCGGCGTTCTCCTCGGCGCTCGCCTCCGGGTCGTACTCGAGCAGGGCGGCGAAGCCCTCCTGGATGCCCTCGGTCGGGACCACCCGGGCCGGCTTGGAGGCCACCTCGGCCGCCTGGGCGGCGACGGCGTGGATGTTCTTGTTGTTCGGGAGGAGGACGGCCTCCTCCCCCGGCACCGCCTCGATCATCTCGAGGATCTCAGCCGTCGAGGGGTTCATCGACTGGCCGCCGGCGACGATGTTGCGCACACCGAGGGAGTGGAAGATCCTCCGGATGCCCTCCCCTGTCGCCACGGCGATGACAGAGGTCCGCTGCGGCGGCTCGGGCGCCTCCAGCAGTGGGGCGGTCTCAACCGCCTGGCGCACCCAGGACTCCTCTTCCACCTGCTCGTAGAGATCCGTCACCCGGATGCGGCTCGGGCGCCCGACGTCGAGGGCGGCCTCGATCGAGGCGCCGATGTCGTCGGTGTGGATGTGGCAGTTCCAGAGGCGCTCGCCGCCGACGACGACGATCGAGTCGCCGATGTCCGACCAGACCTCCTTGAAGGCCGGAACCGTCTCGTCGTCGGCCTCGAGGAAGAGCATCACCTCATAGCGGGGGCCGCTCGAGAGCGGCTCTTCTTCCTCGCTCAGGGCCACGACCGACTCGAGCGGCGCCTGGCCCGAGCCGAGGTTGGCCACCACCTCGGGCGGGAGCTCGAGCTCGGCCGGCATCGCCCGGCCGTCGACAACCGACAAGAGAGCGTCGTAAAAGAGCACGAGGCCGGCGCCGCCGGCGTCGACGACGCCTGCCTTCTCGAGCACAGGGAGGAGACGGGGGGTGTCGTGCAGCGCCGTCACGGCCGCCTGCCGGGCCGCCTCGGCGGCCGCCAGCAGGCCCTCTCCGGCCGCCGCCGCC
>JAJYQK010000016.1 GCA_021794645.1 Actinomycetes bacterium | reverse complement strand
CGGCAGGCACGACAGCAGAGACCGACATCTTCCCCTCGGTGAGGGTGCCCGTCTTGTCGAGGACGACGGTCGTCACCTGGCGGGTCTGCTCGAGCACCTCGGGCCCCTTGATCACTATCCCGAGTTGGGCGCCGCGCCCGGTCCCGACCATGAGAGCGGTCGGGGTGGCGAGCCCGAGGGCGCAGGGACAGGCGATGACGACGACGGCGACAGCTGTGGTGAAGGCGCCGGCGACGCCAGCGCCTCCGAGGAGGAGCCAACCGCCCAGGGTGAGAGCGGCGATCGCTATGACGACCGGGACGAAGATCGCCGAGATCCGGTCGGCCAGTCGCTGGACCGGGGCCTTGCCGGCCTGCGCCTCGGCCACGAGCCGGGCGATCTGGGCGAGAGCGGTAGCCGCCCCCACCTTCCGGGCCTCCACCACCAGGCGGCCGTAGGTGTTGACCGTTGCGCCGGCGACCGAGTCACCCGGTCCGACCTCGGCGGGCAGCGACTCGCCCGTCAGCATCGACTGGTCGACGGCCGAGGAGCCGGCGACGACGACGCCGTCGGTGGCCACCTTCTCGCCCGGCCGGACGACGAAGCGGTCGCCGACGGCGAGCTGGTCGACCGGGACGAGCAGCTCGACGCCGTCGCGAAGGAGGCGGGCCTCCTTGGCACCGAGCTCGAGAAGGGCCCGGATCGCCTCACCCGAGCGCGACTTGGCGCGGGCCTCGAGGTAGCGGCCGAGCAGGATGAGGGTTGTGATCGCCCCGGCCGTGTCGAAGTAGACAGCCGAGGAGATGGCGGCCGCCAGCACGACCGTCGACCAGGTCCAAGCGGCCAGCGTCCCGAGGGAGACGAGGGTGTCCATCGTGGCTGCGCCGTGGCGGGCGTTGGCAAGAGCCGCCTTGTGGAAGGGCCAGCCGGCGTAGAAGACGACGGGGGTCGCGAGCCCGAGCGAGAGCCACTCCCAGCCCGGCGGCCGGGCCGCCGCCGCCCAGGCGAAGATGAGGAGCGGGACGGTGAGAACGGCCGCCAGCAGCAGGCGGCGCCGGTACTGCCCGGCGGCGTCGGAGGCCTCTGAGTCCTGCGGGAGGGCGGCCCCGTAGCCGGCGGCCTCGACGGCGCCGATCAGCTCCTCCACCCCCACCTGGCCGGGGTCGAAGGTGACTGCCGCCTGCTCGCTGGCGAAGTTGACCGAGGCCGCCACGCCCTCGAGCTTGTTGAGGCGCTTCTCGATGCGGGCAGCGCACGAGGCGCAGGTCATGCCCGAGATCGCCAGGTCGACGTGGTGGCGCTCTTCAGGGCGAGCCTTGGTCTCGCCCGCCGTGGCCATCAGCTGGCCTCGTAGCCTGCCTCTTCGATCGCCGCCCGCAGCGCCTGGTCGTCGAGGCCCTCGCCGGTCACCGTGACGAGCTTGCTCTCGAGGTCGACGTCGACCCGGTTGACTCCCCCGAGCCCCTCGATCTCTGTCGTGACCGCCTTCTTGCAATGCTCACAGGTCATGCCGGCAACTGTGTAGGTAATCGTCTCTGCCATGCTCTCCGTCTCTCGCTCCCTCATACCCTACCGCCGTATGTCAAGATCCCGGGCCGATCGGGCCCTCGTAAGCCGGCACTTACCAGGTACGGGACCACGAGCGGCCCCTAGACGAGAGAGGGGAATGAAGGGGGGTATGGCCCAGTCGGAGATGAGCCGGCGGCTCGGGCGAGCCGCTGGCGCCTATCGGCGCACCCCTTGGCGGTAACCTTCGGCCATGTGCCGCCCGGTTGCACCCGCTGTCCGGGTGGGAGCAGGGCGGGCTCTGGCCCAGAGCTGGCGGGCCGGTACCCGGGCGCTTTCGAGCATGCGCTTTCCGCCGCAGGCGTGAGCGGGACAGAGGCCACCCCTTACTGGTGAGCATCGACCACTTCGTCTCGACGAGCGGCTACTTGGCGGTCTTCGTGCTCGTGGCAGCCGAGAGCCTCGGCATCCCGCTTCCGGGCGAGACGGCCCTCATCGCGGCGGGAGCCTTCGCCGGCCACAGCCACAAGCTCAACGTCTGGATCATCTTCGCCGTCGCCTCGGCCGCTGCCATCATCGGGGACAACATCGGCTTTTGGATCGGTGACAAGGGCGGTTACCGGCTGGCCCGCCGCTACGGATCCAAGGTCCACCTCGACGAGCGCAAGCTCAAGGTGGGGCGCTACATCTTCGACCGCCACGGGACCAAGGTGGTCTTCTTCGGCCGCTTCGTCTCCATCCTCCGCACCTATGCCGCCTTCCTGGCGGGCACGAGCAAGATGCGCTGGCGCTACTTCCTGCCGGCCAACGCCGCCGGCGGCATCCTCTGGT
Source organism: Actinomycetes bacterium (assembly GCA_021794645.1). Classification (GTDB taxonomy): domain Bacteria; phylum Actinomycetota; class Acidimicrobiia; order Acidimicrobiales; family Bog-793; genus JAJZLV01. The sequence continues at coordinate 12,382 of JAJYQK010000016.1, read as the reverse complement.
CGGCTCTCTACACATTCGCCGCCTACGAGGCGGGTGCCACCTTCAAGCACCTCTCAAGCCGGATCGACCTCATCCTCGGGATCGTGGCAGTGGTGGTGATCGTCGGCCTGCTCCTCGTGGTGCGGCGCCAGACGGACAAGCTCGCCGACAAGGCCGAGCTCGCTTACCCGGGACCGCTCGAGTAGCACCGCCGGCGCCAGACAGGCGCCAGCGGGCCATCCTCCAGACGGTGCCTTTCACCAGGGACTCTGTGCCCCGCACCGAAACGCAGCCCAAAGTTCACCTGGATGACACTTCGGCTTTTCCTGCCGCAAACCTTCGTTGATTAGAAGTGGTTGCGAACAAACCAACGGCATGGAGGGCTGATGGCCACCCTGGACATTGCGCTAGACGAAGCACCGCTCAGTCGATTTCACACCCGGGCGATCGTCACCGCGGGAATGGGCTTTTTCACAGACGCCTACGACCTGTTCATCATCGGGACGGCGACGACGCTCATCGCTGCCCAGTGGCACCTCTCCTCGGCCGAGACAGGCCTCGTCAACTCCATCACCCTCATCTCGGCCTTCATCGGCGCCTTCGTCTTCGGCCGGGTCGCCGACCTGATCGGCCGGAAGAAGGTCTACGGCCTCGAGGCCGCCCTCATGGTCGGCGGCGCCGTCGCCTCCGCCTTCGCGCCGAGCCTCATCTGGCTCCTCGCCTTCCGCTTCGTGCTCGGCATCGGCGTCGGCGGCGACTACCCGATGTCGGCGGTGCTGATGAGCGAGTTCTCGAACCGCAACAACCGGGGCCGGCTGGTCGGTCTCGTCTTCCCCATGCAGGCCCTCGGCACGGTCGCCGGCTACATCGCCGGGCTCGCCCTTCTCGGTGCCGGCGTGCCCAACGGCATCACCTGGCGGCTCCTCCTCGGTCTCGGCGCGATCCCGGCTGCCGCTGTCATCATTCTCCGCCGACGGATGCCGGAGTCCCCCCGCTACCTCTCCCGCGTCCGCGGGCAGGAGGCCGAGGCGGCCGCAGCGGCCTCCAAGTTCTCCGGCGGCGTCATCCAGGCCGCCCCGACGAGCGAGGGCCGTTCGGTGCGCCTCTCCCTCTGGGGCTTCCTCTCTGACCGCCGTTACCTGAAGATCCTCCTCGGGACGGCGGGCAGCTGGTTCCTCTTCGACTACGCCTACTACGGCAACTCGGTCTCGGCCCCGCTCATCGTGAGCAGCGTCCTTGGTACCAAGGCGTCAACCGACCTGGTCCACGTCCTCGCCCTGCAGCTCATCGTCTTCTCGGTGGCGGCGGTGCCCGGCTACTTCCTCGCGGCCTTCACGATGGACCGCATCGGCCACCGCCGCTTGCAGCTGATCGGCTTTCCCCTCATGGGCCTCGCCTTCCTCCTGATCGGGGTGGTGCCCGGCATCACAGCGGCGATAGTTCCCTTCCTCATCCTGTTCGGCATGAGCTACTTCTTCGCAGAGTTCGGACCGAACACGACGACCTTCGTGCTGCCCGGCGAGGTCTTCCCGACCAGTGTCCGCACGACTGGCCACGGCATCTCGGCCGGCTTCGCCAAGGTGGGCGCCTTCATCGGCGTCTACCTCTTCCCGATAATCAAGAACGACCTCGGCATCAGCGGGGCGCTCCGCCTCTCGGCCGGCTTCGCCTTCCTCGGCATGCTCGTCACCCTTCTCATCCCAGAGGGCGCCCGTCGCAGCCTCGACGACATCTCGCCCGAAGAGCTGGTGGCGAGCGCCGAGCAGATCGTGGCGAGCGGCCAAGTCGAGCCAGAAGAGGCCGCGGCCAGCTGACCGGGGCGGCCTCGGAGAGAGCCGCCAGACAAAGCGTGGGGCCCCGGGCAACAACCCCGGGGCCCTGCTCTTTTCCTCTCTCGATTGCGCCAGCCCAGGACGGCCAGTAGCTAGCCTCGGCCCCGATGGGGACAGTGACCCTTCCGAGAGTCGTCCCGGCGCCCTCGGGAAAGCCGGTTCGGGCGGGCAGCAAGGAGACCCAGGGCCGGGTGCGGCGCATCGCCCAGGACCCAGCCTCTTGGACCAAGGAGGCGGCCGCTGCCAGCGCCGCCCGCTTCGACACCCTCTCTGAGCTCTGGGACGAGGAACGGGCCGCCTACCGCCCCGCTCCCCTGGCAGACGCGCTCGCCCGCGGAGGCCCTCTCCCGGCGGGAACCTGCGTCGAGCTCGGCTCGGGAACGGGAGTGCTCACTCCCCTTCTTCTCGAGAGATGGCCGGAGACCATCTGTGTCGACCTCTCGGCCGGCATGTTGCGCAAGGCGAGGGCAGGGCTGCTCGTGCGGGCGGACTCGGCCCGCCTGCCGATCGCGAGCGACCGCGCCGCTGTCGTCGTCCTCGGCGACACCCCCCTGTTCGCCGCCGAGGTGGTCCGCATCTTGCAACGAGACGGCGTCGTCATCTGGGCGAACGCCCTCGGCGTCGACGCCCCCCACTTCCTCCCGACCGATGTGCTGCTCGTCGCCTTCGAGCGGGCCACCTCGCGGCGCTGGGACGCGGTCGAGAGCGATGCCCTCTGGGGACACTGGGTGGTGCTGCGACCCCAGTAGCCGGCCCGGGCCGGGCGGCCGAGAGGCTCAGCGGTGCCCGACCAGCTGGGTGGCCTGGCGGCTCCTGTGGAAGAAGAAGTGGAGGTGGCCCGAGACCCCCGGCCAGGTGGCGGCGGCCAGCACGGCTCCGGCCACGACCGAGCCGGCCACGACCCACAGCCTGAGCAGGCGACCACGGGGGCTCGTCACCCGATAGCGGCGCCGGCGGCTGAGATCGCGGCGCATGACCCCCGGCACCTGCCAGACATAGGTGAGGACGTGCACGGCCAGGATGAAGAACCAGAGGACGAAGTCGAAGCGGTGCACCTCGTAGAGCCACCGGGGCGGGGGGTGGACGACGACGAGGAGGACCCCGGAGGCAAAGAGGATCAGCGTCGTCGTGACGAGGAAGGGAGCGAGCAGCCGCAAGAAGGCGGCCGGTGGCCCTTTTCGGATGTAGTCGGGATGGCCCGTGTAGTAACGGAAGAAGCGCCAGCCCGTGCTGGCCAGCTTCACCAGGACCGGCGGCACGAGGACGAGACCGAGGATGATGTGCATCGGCATCATCCCTGAGATGTTCAAGAGGGTGACGCCCTCGAAGAAGATGAGGACGAACAGGACCGCTGCCGTCGCAGCCGTCAACCGCTCGTTGGAGGCGACGGCGCTCTGCTCGCCGACTCCCCACCCTGGCGCCGCCAGTCGCCGCAGCAGGCTCGTCAGCTCCTGGCGCGGATCTGTGCCGCCTGCCGCCGGGTCGGCTCGTGTCTGGGCGGCATAAGAGCGCCACCGGTGGACCACTAGCGCCGCCACGGCGAGGACGGCGAGGACGGCGAGCACGTAGCCGGCATCGCTGAACAGGTGGATGATCGTGTGCCAGCGGCTGCCGACCCCGTAGCCGATACCCGCCATGGCGCCGTCCCAGAGCAGGCTGCCCATCGCCGTCAGGAGGCCGAAGCGCCCGGCCGGGACGCGGGCGACGCCAGCCGGCAGCGCCACGAAGTTGCGGATGACCGGCATGAGCCGACCGCCGAAGACGCCCCAGCGCGGGTGCCGTTCGTACCAGCCCTGCGCCCGGTCGAGGTCGTGCTGGGTGAGGAGGAGGTACTTGCCGTAACGGTCGACGATGGCTCGCCCGGCGGTGCGCCCGATCGCCCAGGCGAGATAGGCCCCCACCACCTCGCCGCTGGCGCCGACCAGCACGACCGCCGGCAAGTTGAGATGCCCCGTGGCGGCGAGCGCGCCGGCGAAGCCGAGGGTCAGCTCCGAGGAGGTCGGGACGCAGCAGGACTGGGCGACGCTCAGGAGGAAGATCGCGATGTACCCGAACGAGCTGACCAGGTTTGTCGGGTTGATGAGGGCTTCCAAGGGCGGGACTCTGTGTGCAGTCGCTGCGATCGGGGCCGCTTTCGACCCGGTTCATTATCTCTGCTGCCAGCAGGGAGCTCGGCCGTCCTGGCCGATCCTTTACGATCCGCCCTGGATGCCTGCGCCAGGCCCGCAGGCCCTAAGGCCTCTCGAGTGGTCCCAGCCCTCTGTCTTGCTCACCGAGCGGGTGACCGGGCAAAAGCGCGCCGGGCTGAGGCTGTTGGCGCCCGAGAGCGTCTTTCCGGCGGCCCGGGAAGGCCGGGTTACCATGACCCGATGTCGCTCACGGAGGTGTCCCAGCAGCCGACGCCCCCGGCCGAGCCGCATCCCATAATCCACACCGAGGAGCTGACCAAGACCTATCCGGGCGCCGACTTCAACGCCGTCGACCGCCTCAACCTCGACGTCTACCAAGGAGAGATCTTCGGCCTGCTCGGGCCGAACGGAGCCGGCAAGACGACGACGGCAGGAATGCTCACCACCCGGGTGGTGCCGAGCTCCGGGCGAGCCTTCGTGGGCGGAGTGGACGTCGGGCGCCACCCAGCACTGGCCAAGCAGCTGAGCGGGATCGTCTCGCAGCAGAACACGCTCGACCGCCAGCTGACTGTCTGGGAGAACCTCTACTTCCACGGCCGCCTCTTCGGCATGGGAAGAGCCCTGTCGAGAGAGACCGCCGACAGGCTGCTCGAGCAGTTCCAGCTCGACAAGTGGGCGAAGGCATCGGTCTACGCCCTCTCGGGAGGCATGGCGCAGCGCCTCATGGTGGCAAGGGCCATCTTCCACCGGCCAGCCGTCCTGTTCCTCGACGAGCCGACTGCCGGCCTCGATCCCCAGAGCCGCCTGGCTCTGTGGACCATCCTCGAGGAGCTCAACCATGAGGGCCAGACGGTGCTGCTCACGACCCACTACATGGAAGAAGCAGACAAGCTCTGCAACCGTGTCGCCATCATGGACCACGGCCGCATCCTCGCCCTCGACACCCCGACGGGACTGAAGGCCGGGATCGGCTCCGACACCATCGTCACGGTCAGGGTGACCGCGGAGCCCGAGCGGCTCTGTGGCTTCCTCAGTGCCGAGGTCGACGGGGTGACCCAGGCCCAGGTCGCTGATGGTGCCGTCCGGCTCCACCTGACGAGCGGCCAGCACGCCGTCCGCGACGTCGTGCTGGCCGTCGAGAGGCACGGCTTCGAGCTCGCCGACCTCTCTGTCGCCGAGCCCACCCTCGAGACGGTGTTCATCAACCTCACCGGTCGAGAGTTGCGGGACTGATGACCCTCGCCCGCAACCAGCCGGCCCGGACGAGCGTGAGCGGTTCCATCTCGGTCGAGCTCCGGCCAGTCCTGACCACTGCCTACCAGGCCCTCGGTGCCCTCCTCCTGCGAGACCTCCTCGTGCTTTGGAAGGACAAGTGGATCTTCGCTCTGCGCACGGTGATCCAACCCTTCTTCCTCTGTTTCGTCTTCCTCTACGTCTTCCCGAAGATCGGCCAGGGCGTGGGGGCGCGGGGCGGGGCGGGCGAGTCCGCCTTCGCCACCGTTCTCGTTCCCGGTGTCGCCGGCATCTCGATCATGTTCCAAGGGGTGCAGTCGATCGCCCTCAACATGGCCCAGGAGTTCGGGTTCACCCGCGAGATCGAGGACCGGGTGCAAGCCCCCTGCCCCATCTGGCTAGTGGCGATCGAAAAGGTCCTCTCCGGCGCCGTGCAGGGGATCATCGCAGCGGCACTCGTGCTGCCCATAGCTGCCGTCGTCCACGCTCCCGGCGTCCATGCCCACCTCCAGCCGCACTGGTGGATCGTGCTGACGCTCGTGCCGCTCGCCTGCATAGCCATGTCAGGGCTCGGGCTGCTTCTCGGTACGAGCTTCGAGCCGCGCAACATCGGGCTCATGTTCGGCTTCATCATCCTGCCGATAACCTTTCTCGGCGGCACCTACTACAGCTGGACGACGCTCGCCCCGGTCCAGATCGGGGGGTTCCACTGGCTGCAGGTGCTCGTCTTGCTGAACCCGCTCATCTATGTGAACGAAGGCATGCGGGCTGCCTTCACCTCCTTTCCCCACATGCACCTCTACGTGATCTATCCCGTCCTCGCCGCCTTCGCCGCCACGCTGCTCGGGCTCGGGCTGCGCAACTTCCGCCGCCGGGTCCTCTCGTGAGCTGCCGCCACCCTCGCCGGCGAGCCGGCGTCCACGCCGGCGACGAGCCGGCAGCTGCGAAGCGAGCGACCACTCCGCCTGGTCAGGGTCCGAGAGCTTGACAGCTTCGTGAGCACCATCACCCTCGATGGCGAGAGGGTGGCCCTGCAAGCCGCCCGCCGCCGGACCTTCGCCATCATCAGCCACCCTGACGCCGGCAAGACGACCCTCACCGAGAAGTTCCTCCTCTACGCCGGCGCCGTCGCCGAAGCGGGAGCCGTGAAGACGCGCGAGGGGGGCCGGCGCGCCCGCTCTGACTGGATGGCGCTCGAGCAACAGCGAGGCATCTCCATCACCTCCACAGTTCTCCAGTTCGCCTACCGGGGCCATGTCGTCAACCTGCTCGATACGCCCGGTCACCGCGACTTCTCCGAGGACACCTACCGGGTGCTCGCCGCGGCCGACGCGGCGGTCATGGTGCTCGACGTGGCAAAGGGGATCGAGGCCCAGACGCTCAAGCTGTTCGAGGTCTGTCGGGCCCGCCGCCTCCCGGTCATCACCTTCCTCAACAAGTGCGACCGCCCGGGGAGGGATCCCCTCGAGCTGCTCGACGAGATCGAGGCCCAGATCGGGCTCCGCCCCACCCCGGTCACCTGGCCGGTCGGCATCCCGGGAGACTTCCGCGGAGTCATCGATCGCCGCAGCGGGCAGTTCGTCCGCTTTGCCAGGACAACCAGAGGCGCCACGGCGGCAGAGGAGCAGATCCTCGACCGCGCGCAGGCGAGCATCGAGGAGGGAGTGGCCTGGCACCAGGCGAGCGAGGAGGTCGCTCTCCTCCAGGCGGTCGGTGCCGACCTCGAGCTCGAGTCGTTCCTGCAGGGCGAGACGAGCCCACTTTTCGTCGGCTCGGCGCTCACGAACTTCGGCGTGCGCCACCTGCTAGACGCCGTCATCGACCTGGCTCCTCCGCCCGCGCCCCGCTTCGACGCCGCCGGGGTGCGGCGGCCCCTAGAGGCGCCGTTCTCCGGCTTCGTCTTCAAGGTGCAGGCGAACATGAACCCGGCCCATCGCGACCACGTCGCCTTCGTGCGGGTCTGCTCGGGCCGTTTCGAGCGAGGGATGACGCTCACCCACGCCTCTTCGGGAAGACCCTTCTCGACAAAGCACGCCGCCGGGCTCTTCGGCTCCGAGCGCGACACCATCGAGGAGGCCTACCCCGGCGACATCGTCGGGCTCGTGAACGCGAGCGACGTGCGCATCGGCGACACCCTCTTCGAGCACGGCGCCGTCTCCTTCCCCGCCATCCCGACCTTCGCCCCCGAGCTCTTTGCCACCACGAGAGCCCGCGAAGCCGACCGCTACAAGCAATTCCGGCGCGGCCTCAGCCAGTTGGAGCGGGAAGGGGTGGTGCAGGTGCTGCAGGACCCCGAGGGCGATCCGACCCCGACGCTGGCAGCCGTCGGGCAGATGCAGTTCGAGGTATTCACCTACCGCATGGAGCACGAGTTCGGCGCCGTCGTGGACCTCTCACCGACGCCCTACACGGTGGCGAGGCGGACCGATGTGGCCACGGCGAGAGAGCTTCGCGACCGGCGAGGCGTGAAGGTGCTCGCCCGCCACGACAACAGCCTGCTGGCGCTGTTCGAGAGCGAGTACATGCTGCGGCGACTCGAGTCGGACCACCCGGAGTTCTGCCTCGACCAGCTCCTCTTCGACTCCAGCACCGCCAGGTAAGCCAGCACCGGTTCTCGCGCCGGTCTCCCCCGCCCGGACGAGGGGGCTCAGCCGGCCGCCGGCTCCACCTGCCGGCTGACGATCCAGGCGTGCTTTCCCACCTGGCGCACCCGCTCGAAGCCGGACTGCTCGAAGAGCTCGACGGTGGCGGTGAAGAGGAACCGCCCCTGGGCCTCTCTTCCAGCGGTGACCTCGGGTATGGCCTCGACCAGACCACCTCCGGCGCGGGCGATCTGGTCGATCGCCCCTGCGAGGGCGGCGCGGGCGATCCCCTGGTTGCGGTGAGCCTTGTCCACGAAGATGCAGGCGATCCGCCAGTCCGCTCGAGGTGGGGGGTCCTTGCCGTACTCGCGCAGGTGCCTCAGCGCGAGCTCCTCGGGGCTGCCGTACTGGCACCACCCCTGGGCCGCCCCGGAGTCGTCGAAGACCAGGGCGGCATGGGCCTGCCCGGCCCGCACCAGCTCCTCTTTCAGGGAGCGGGGGTCGCTGACGCCCCGCTCATATGCAGTGTGGTAGGCGATGCACCAGCATCCCCCGTAGATGCCGTTGTTGCGCTCGACCAGCTCGGCAAAGGCGTCCCAGCTGGCTGCCTCGAGCGGCCTGACGACATAGTGGCCTCTCTCGGTCATGGCTCCTCCACGCCGTCTGGTGCTGCCGGCGGAGCGTACTAGCCGACCCCCGGGGCCGCCGGAGGATGCAGCCGGCCGCCTGCGGCTAACGGTTCCGGGTCGGCCGGTAGGGCCGGCAGGGCTCGTTGCGCAGGCTGGGACAGGGCGGGAGGGGCGTCGGGACCTTAAGGCGCGGCACGACCGGGAGCAGCAGGTACGACGGGTGCTTTCGCGAGAAGAGGACCGAGACCCTGGCAGTGCCGTGGGGGAGCGTCTGGCTGAACGACCAGATCGGCTGGGTGCCGTTCGGCGCCGCGATCGTCACCCGGATGCGGGAGCCGGCCCGGTAGACGTGGCCCTCGTAGTAGAGGGGGATCACCACCTTGGTGAAGCCGCCAGCCGGCATCGGCCTGGCGGCAGCCCTCGTGAAGGCCGGGATCGGCTGCAGCGCCGTGCTCTTCTGCTTGAACAGGTTGTCGCGGCCCTTGGAGAGAGCCCGCTCGCTCGCCCTCAGCCAGCCGTCTTGCACGAAGGTCTCCATGCCGTCGGGTCGGACCTCGCTCACGGTCGCCTGCAGGTCGACGTTCCTGCTGGACGAGCGGAGCCACACCACGACAGAGCCGGCGCCGATGACCGTCGTGTCGTGTTGGAGGGGAGGCGAGACATAGGAGAGCGACGTGCCGGCCGGGTTCTGCCGCCAATTCCAGTGCCACTGCGAGGCGTTGCCCCACAGGCCACCCCCGCCCGTGTTCCCGCTGTAGTCGGTGAGGGGCAGGGCGGAAGCCCGTGAGGTGTACCAATCGACGTGACTGCGGCGGGGTGGGCCGGCCATGAGGCGCTCGCCCGGCCCGAAGTACCACCTGCGGGCGACCGTACCTGGTATCGGGAAGGTCCGGAAGTGCTTGACGAAGCCGGGATACGGATCGCCCGGGGTCATGCTCCCCGTCGGCGAGGTGCCGGCGCCGTTGTCGAAGAGCACCGTCACCGGCGGGATCTTCTCGAACGCCGCCAGCGCTGCTTTGTAGGTGGGGATGGACTGGATCGGGTCGGGCGGGAGCGTGATCGGGTCGGAGGCCGGTATCCCGAAGGCCGCCTGGTACACGGCTGGCGCCGCTGCTCGTACGGCTGGCGCGTTCACCATCGGCGCCTGGTGGGCGACGAAGAGCTCCAGGAAGTCGTACCAGCGGTCATAGGTGTAGGGGTCGAGCGAGTCGATGTGGGCGCCGTTTGTGAAGGTGAACCACTTGTGTCGGGTCCCGGTGAAGTGCTGCACGAGGTCGGGGCAGTGGCCACCTGTCTGCTCGTCCTCCCACTGGCAGGCCATGAAGACGGGCACGTGGATCTTGTTGACGAAGGTGACAGGATCGAGTGGATCGGCCACCGAGGGGCGGTAGTAGGCGTTAGCCCGGATCTTTGCCATCAAGCTCGGGGCTTCACCGTGCAGCACCTGGTTGGCCCGACAGGTCTTGTCCCCGCCCTGGATCCGCTGGTAGGCCCAGGCCTGGCCGCTGTGGGGTCCGGCCGGCTCCGCATCGTGCTGGCGCTGCATGGCCCAGGCGACGGCGAAGCCTGTGTTGAGGATCCCGCCGGGATAGAGCGTCGTGGCGGTGGCGTCGATCGTGGACAACGGCGCTATCGCCTCGAGAGCGGGCGGGTCGAGCTGGGCGGCGAAGAGCTGGCTGATGGCACCATAGGAGATGCCGAGCATCCCGACCTTGTGGCCGAGGACCCACGGCTGGTGCGCGATCGTCTCGATGACGTCGTAGGCATCCAGGTTCTGGAGCGGCTCGAAGAAGTCGTAGGCGCCACCCGAACAGCCCGTGCCGCGCATGTTGACGTCGACGACCGCGAAGCCCATGAGGTTGGCGAGAGCGGCGATGCCGTTCTGCGGCCCGGCGGGGTCGGCGTAGCCATAGCCCGAGTACTCGATCAGAGTCGGGTACGGAGGGAGGTAGTCAGGTCCGCTCGGGAGCGGTGTCCCGGCCGGCAGGCCCGGCTCACCGGCAGGGCTGGTGGGCGGATGGACGTCGATCGCCAGCTTCGTCCCGTCCCGGGTGGTGAGATAGGAATACCCGTTGTCGGGGATCTTCTGGTCGTAGATCTTCGGGTCCCAGGGAGCGGCGGCGTCGCTGTGGACCGTGATCGGGCCCGACTCGGCGCCACCGGCCCGCACTCGGTAGCCGCGTCCCGGCCTCAGGTTGACAAAGATGAGTCCTCCCAGTCCGTCGGCCCGCTGCTTTCGCACCACATGGCCCCGGCGGTTGAGAAGGACCGCCCGCTCGCCTCCCGACAGCCCGGTGACATAGAGCTGACGGGCGCTGCCGTGAGCAGAAAAGCGCCGCCGCGCCGCCGCTCCGCTCGCCGGGGCGAGCAAGGCGATTCCCGCCAGGCAAAGGCCGACCACCGCCAACATACGGAGCGCGCGCACTTGAATCCTCCCATGAGCTGGCTACCCGGCAGAACCGGTGACCCTTCTTAAAGCCGCGTCGATCGGCCCGTTCGGAGAGAACGAGCCGACGGGCGCGAACTTGCGCGGGCCACGGGCCGGCCGGTGGCTCGGGGGAGAAGAGATCTAGCGGCGCGAAGGCCGTCGTCACCGCTCAGCGGCTGAGGAGCACGTCCCGCAGCACGGCGGCGCCCGACCTCTCGAGATCCCTCGTGGCTGTCATGAGCACGACTGGCTCGTCTCGGGCCATGGCACCCAGCGCCTCTAGGAGCGGCGAGGACGCCTCGCCACAGAGCTCCTCCCGGTAGCGGCGGGCAAACTCCTCGAAGCGCTCGGGGCGGTGGCCGTACCACTTGCGCAACTCCGAGCTCGGAGCCAGCTCTTTCAGCCACTTGACGAAAGGAGCGTCGGCCTTGGCGAGGCCGCGGGGCCAGAGCCGGTCGACCAGCACAGCCCTGCCAGCCTCCGGCTCGCCGTCATAGACGCGACCTATCGAGATCTCCACTGTTCCTCCTCTGCTCGACCCGCCCGGCTTGGCCCCAAGGCCGTGGGCACGCTGCACCGGCGCCAAGCCCGCCCAGGCGGCCGGCAGGTCGAGAGCGAGCCGGTCCAGCTCTTCGAGGTGCAGCTCCGAGAGGGTCTCGAGTCGGGCCGCTCCCTCCTCGGTGAGGCGCAGGCGGACCACCCTGTGGTCGGCCTCGCTCCGCAGCCGCTCCACCAGGCCGGCGGCTTCGGCCCGGTCGACAAGGCCGACTGCGCTGTGGTGTCGCAAGAGGAGGTAGTCGGCCACCTCGCCGATGGTGGGGCCCTCGGGAGCGCTGTGACCGCGGATGGCGAGGAGGAGCTGGTGCTGGGCGGGAGTGAGCCCCGCCGCCCGGGCTTGGCGGGCGCTCCAGGCCTCGAAGTGGCGGAGACCGGTTCGAAGCGCCAGCAGCCTGGCGTAAGCGCTCTGGGGAAGCGGCACTCTTATCACGATAACATCGGGACACGATGCAAGTTGCCAGCGAGTGTCATGAGCTCACCTGAGCTCCCCGCCCCTCCGGAGATCCAAGAGAGCATCGATGGCCGCGGCTGAGCCGGCCGGCGGGGACGACGTCGGTCTCGGCGAGTCACGTCGCCGGATGGCGCTGCTGGCACTCTTCGGCCTTGTGCTCGGCGGTGTGGGTGGCGTGGCCGCCTTCGTCGTCGTGCGCCTCGTCGGCCTGATCTCGAACCTCGCTCTTCTGCACAGGGTGGGCTTCGGCCTCCCCGACCTCCGGCACTACCATCCCGGCCTCGAGCTGATACCCGTCGGGGTCGGCGGCGCCCTCGTCGTCGCCCTCCTCGCCCTCTGGAGCCCGACCATAAAGGGACACGGCATCCCCGAGACCCTGGAGGCGATCGTCCTCCGAGAGAGCCGGATCCGGCCCCGGGTGCTCGCCACCAAGCCCATCTCGGCCGCCGTCGCCATGGGAACCGGCGGCCCTTTCGGGGCCGAGGGCCCGATCATCGTCACCGGAGGCTGCATCGGCTCGCTTTTCGGCCAGCTCTTCCCCGTCTCGGCGTCCGAGCGCCG
>JAJYQK010000195.1 GCA_021794645.1 Actinomycetes bacterium | reverse complement strand
GTGAGCTAGCACGACTGATCGGCCCGGGTCCCCCGAAGCGGGTGGGCCCGGGCCGATGTCGTCTGGAGGCAAAGGCCCTCGGAGCCTTCCGAGTGCTCCCTCAAGGGAGGAAGGCGGCCAGCAGGATCGAGGCGGAAGCCGACGCCTCTTCGCTCAGGTCGTCCCTGCTGAGCTCGTCTTTATTGGGCAGGTCTTTGCTGGGCTGAGCTGCCGGGCCTCCCCTTGCCGCCCGCCAGCGCCGGCGAGGCGGGCCCCGGGGGAGGAGCGCCGAGAGCAGATGTCACAAGAGCCGAGGGACCGCGATGCCACCCCGGCCGGGAGCGACCTGTGGCCCTCAGACCATCGTCGTTTCGACCTCGTGCTCTGCCATCGGCTCTTCGAGCGGGAAGTGGCAGGCGGCGTAGTGGCCGCTCGAGAAGAGGCGGAGGGGGGGCTCCTCCTCGGCGCAGCGGTCCTGGGCGAAGGGGCAGCGCGTCCGGAAGCGGCAGCCCGAGGGGGGGTCGATGGCTGAGGGCAGCTCGCCCCGCATCGGATCTGCCTGCTTGGCCCGGGCGAGGACCGGGTCGGCCACCGGGATGGTGTCGATGAGACCTCTCGTGTAGGGATGAGCCGGGTGCTCGTAGACCGCCTGGGCGGGCCCGACCTCCATCATCTTGCCGAGGTACATGACGCCGATCCGGTCGGCCAGGTACTTAACGACCGCCAGGTCGTGGGAGATCATGATGTAGCTCAGGTGGTGGCGCTGCTGCAGGCTCTTCATCATGTTGAGGATCTGAGCCTGGATCGAGACGTCGAGGGCCGAGACCGGCTCGTCTGCCACGATGAGCCGCGGGTTGAGCGCCAGGGCGCGGGCGAAGCCGATCCGCTGGCGCTGGCCGCCGGAGAACTCATGGGGGTAGAGGTCGAAGGCTCTCTTCGAGAGGCCCACCTCGTTGATGAGCTCCATCACCCGGGCGATCTGCTCCTTCTTGCCCCCGATGCCCTGGACGATGAGGGGCTCGCGGAGGATGGAGCCGACCCGCATGCGGGGGTCGAGCGAGGAGTAGGGGTCCTGGAACATGAGCTGCATGTCCCGGCGGATGCGGCGAAGCGATGTCCCCCGCAGCTTGGTGACGTCGGTGCCCTCGAAGAGGATGCTGCCCTTGTCGGCCCGCTCGAGGCCGACGACGAGGCGGCCGATGGTCGTCTTGCCGCAGCCCGACTCGCCGACGAGGCCGAAGGTCTCTCCCTCTCGCACCGAGAAGGAGACGTCCGAGACCGCCTTCACGCTCCCCACCTTGCGCTGGGTGATGGCACCGGAGGTGACCGGGAACTCCTTCACCAGGTGGTCGATCTCGAGGATCGGCTTGCGGTCGGACAGCTCCTGGATGCGCTCCTCGGCCCGGGCCAGCATGGCGGCCCGCTCCTCGGGGGTGGCGACGAGCACGGGGGTCTCCTGCCCGTCGGCCGATCCGACCGGGTGGAAGCAGGCGAACTCGTGGTTGGGGTTGATCGGGTCGGGCGAGAGGGGGGGCTCCTCGGCCCGGCACTTCTCCGTGGCGTTGGGACAGCGGGGGTTGAACCGGCAGTTGTCCATCTTCTGGGCGAGGTCGGGCGGGATGCCCGGGATGTTGTAGAGGCGCTGGGTCGAGTCCTGCTCGAGCTTGGGGATCGACTGCAAGAGAGCCGAGGCGTAGGGGTGGCGCATCCGGTGGAAGAGCTCGGCCGTCTCGGCGCCCTCGACGATCTTGCCGGCGTACATGACCATCACCCGGTCGGTGCGCCCGGCGATGACGCCCATGTCGTGGGTGATGAGGATGACGCCCATGTTGAGCCGCTTGCGCAGGTCGTCGATGAGGTTGAGGATCTGCGCCTGGATCGTGACGTCGAGGGCCGTCGTCGGCTCGTCGGCGATGAGGAGCTGGGGCTCGCAGCTGAGCGCAATGGCGATCATCACCCGCTGGCGGAGGCCGCCCGAGAGCTGGTGGGGGTAGTAGTCGAGGCGCTCGGCCGGCCGGGGCATGCCGACGAGGGTGAGGACCTCGAGGGCCCGCTCGCGGGCCTCCTCCTTCGAGACGCCCCGGTGGATGCGGACGCCCTCGGCGATCTGCTTGCCGATCGTCATCGTCGGGTTGAGCGAGGTCATCGGGTCCTGGAAGATCATCCCGACCTCGTTGCCCCGGATCGAGCGCATCTCCTTCTCGGGCAGCCCGACCAGCTCCCGCCCGTTGAGCTTGATGCTCGACGAGCCGACGATGTGGCCGACGTTCGGCAAGAGCTGCATGATCGAGAGCCCGGCGGTCGACTTCCCGCAGCCGGACTCGCCGACCAGACCGACGCATTCGCCCGGTCCCACCGAGAAGGAGATGCCGTCGACTGCGCCGACATTTGCCTTCCGGAGGTGGAATTCGGTCCGGAGATCGGAGACTTCAAGTACCTTCGCCAACTAGGACCACTCCTCGAGTTAACCCGGCCTGCTATGGCGCAAGACCGCTGCGGTCCTGGTCATGCGTCTTTGGTTCCGCTATCGTAGCGCCCCATGCCCCAGCCACCGAGTCTGTCACCAGAACAGCGCCAGGCCGCTCTCGCCAAGGCAGCGGAAGTGCGTCGCGAGCGGGCCGAGCTGAAGGACCACCTGAAGAGCGGCCGTATGAGCCTGAAAGATCTCCTCTCCCAGGCCGACTCGAACGAGACGGTCGGCAAGATGAAGGTCCTCTCCGCCCTAGAGGCGCTCCCCGGCACCGGCAAGGTCAAGGCCCGGCGCCTCATGGAGCAGGTCGGCATCTCCGACAGCCGCCGCCTGAAGGGCCTTGGCGCCAAGCAGCGCGAGTCGCTCTTGGAAGCCGCCGAGCGCCCCTAGTCCTCCGCTGGTCTTCATAGTCGTCGGCCCGGGGGGCGTCGGCAAGGGAACGGTCATCCGCCGCCTGCTGGAACGGGATGATCGGCTCTGGCTGAGCCGCTCCTGGACGACGCGCCCCCGCCGGCCCGGCGAGGCAGAGGACGCCTACCACTTCGTCGACAAGGAGACCTTCCTCGCCCACGCCGAGGCGGGCGGCTTCCTCGAGTGGGCCCAGGTGCTCGACGACCTCTACGGCACGCCGGTCCCGGCCCCGCCCGCCGGCAAGGACCTCGTCCTCGAGATCGACGTGCAGGGGGCCCGCCAGGTCCTCGCCCTCCGCCCCGACGCCCTCTGCATCCTCCTCCTCGCCCCGACGGGCGAGGACCAGGAGGAGCGGCTGCGGGCGCGGGGCGACTCGGAGGACCACGTCCGGCGCCGCCTCGCCCTCGGCGAGAAGGAGGTGGCGGAGGCCAGCCAGATCGCGAGCGAGGTCGTCGTCAACGACGACGTCGAGGCTGCCGTCGCCCGGCTGGCGGCTATCATTGACGCGGCCCGCGCCGGCGCTTCGCGCCCGTAGGCCAGCCGTCAGATCTGCCGGGACCCCCGGCCGCAAAAGGAGCCCCATGGCCGAGCCACGCAGC
>JAJYQK010000055.1 GCA_021794645.1 Actinomycetes bacterium | reverse complement strand
CCAGTCGTAGGCCGGCACCAGGTTGTAGCTCGAGGAGAGCGCGCTGGCGTTCGGACCCGTCGACCCGGGAGGGCCGGGGTTGGCCGGGATGTCCTGGGTGGGCACGTAGCCGACGTTGGGAGCACCACTGCCGCCGCTCGCAAGTGCGCTGTACTCCGAGCTGTCAGAGGTGTAGGGCAGCTCGACGAACTTGGAGAGGTAGGGGTGCTGGGGGCCCGAGTACTTCGGGTTCGGCACGAAGGACGCCTGGCCCGAGGAGCTGAACGAGGAGATCCTCCAGGGACCGTCCACGACCTTCCAGAGCGGGTTCGTGGCATAGGTCGAGATGTCGGCCGCCTCGGTCGGGTTCTTCGCCTTGCCGCCGTTGTCGGTGATGAAGGTCCACACCCTGACGCAGTCCTTCATGACGGCGGGAGAGGGTGTCATCGACGAGCAGCCGCCCGAGCCCGCCTTGGCGCCGGCCGAGGTGATGTCCCAGGCGAGCGGCATCGGCGTGATCTGGCTGAGCTCGTTGTAGAGGTACCAGTTCGTGCTGTAGGTACGGGTGAGGTTCAAAGTCACCGTGTCGGCCGAGGCGTTGGCCGAGTAGCTCTTCACGTTGTCAGGAAAGCCGCCGGGCACATAGGCGGCCCAGTTGGCCTTCTCCGCCTTCATCATGTTCATCCAGAACATGACGTCCTGGGCGTCGACCTTCTCGCCGTCAGACCAGCTCCAGCCCTTCATGTGGATCGTGACCGTCTTGTTGCCGTTGCTCCACTTGGGCGCATCGGCGAGAGAGAGCGGGAAGTTGACCGTCGGGTTCGGGTTCTTTATCTGCCCGAAGAAGTAGAGCGGGCGGAACAAAAGGCTCTGGAAGCCGTTCGCTGTCGAGAAGTAGGTGAGGCTCATGAACGGGAAGATCCAGTTCGGCGTGGCCTGCGGTGCCTCGGCCCAGTAGGCCGTGCCGCCGTGGACCTTCGCCCCGGAGGTGCTGCTCTTGGAGGACGGCCCCTTGCTGGAGGGGCTGCTCGAACCGCAAGCGGCGAGGATCAATGCCGCCGCCGCACCGGCTGCTGTTATTTTCAGGACTCTTTTCAGCCCTCGATTGCGTGCCATAGTCGCTATCCAACCTCTCTCGCTATGACGGGGGACAGACGGGAGAGGCCTTCAGGGGTGCATCGCTGATGCTGCGGGCCACAGCCGCCGAAAATTCACCGTAGCAAATCCGTAACACTTCGGATAGACGGAAATGTCAAATTTCTGACACTTTTTCGGGTAAGGCTCTTGCCACTTCCTTTGGGCAGAGCTCTTTTGCAACAAGGAAAAGGCGCTCTTTTCGCCGCCTGCTGCATCACCGCTGGCGTGCTCCCAGAGAGCGCTCGCCGGAAGAGAGCTCCCGGCTCAGCGCTGCTGCAGGCGCACCTCGAGCGAGTCGCGCAGGGCGTCGCCGATGAAGTTGAAGGCGACAACGACGAGGACGATGCAAATGCCGGCCGGGATGAGGAGCCACCAGTCGCCGACGGCGAGGTAGGCCTCGCCCTGGCCGAGCATCTGACCCCAGTCCGCCTGGGGGAACTGGACACCGAGGCCGAGGAAGCCGAGGGCCGCCAGAGCGAGGATGGCGTCGGCCACCTGGAAGGTGGCGTTGACGACGATCGTCCCGATGGCGTTGGGGATGATGTGGCGGGTGACCATCCGCCGGCTCTTACCGCCCATGACCCGCACCGCCTGCACGTACTCCCGGGTCCTGAGCGAGAGCGTCTCTCCTCGGACGAGACGGGCCGGCGTCAGCCAAGCGAGGAAGCCGAGGATGAAGATGAGGCTCGTCTTGTTCGGCTGGAAGAGGACCGCCAGGATGATGAGGAGGAACAGCGCCGGGATCGAGAGGAGGACGTCGACGACTCGCATCATGACGGCGTCGACGAAGCCGCCGAAGAAGCCGGCGACCGCCCCCCAGATGACACCGACCACCGTGGCGATGGCAGCTGCCGCCAGGCCGACCTCGAGGGAGGTCTGCCCGGCGTACATGAGCCGGCCGAGGACGTCGAGGCCGTTCGAGTCGGTTCCGAGGGGGTGCTGGCTGGAAGGGGGCAGCGTGAGGTCGTAGAGGTTCGTCGAGGTCTGGTTCGTGTGGTAGAAGATCGGCCCCACGAAGCAGAAGAGGAACATGAGGACGATGATCGTCACCCCGACGACCGCCAGCCTGTTCTCTATGAAGACCCGGAGGATGAGCCGGCCGATGCTGCCGGTCTCGATCGCCTCACCTCCCGAGGGCCCGGCTATAGGCGCCTGATCGTGGTCCGCCGGGACGGCGGGGGGCTGGACGCCGGCTGTGGCGGCAACGAGTTGCTCGTTAGTTGCGGACATAGCGGATCCTCGGGTCGGCTACGGCGTAGAGGAGGTCGGCCACGAGAGAGCCGACCACCGTCGCCACGGTGGCGACGATGGTCGTACCCACGACGATGTAGACGTCGAACTTCGTGGCGGCGTTGTAGGTGAGAAAGCCCATGCCCGGGAAGTTGAAGATCGTCTCGGTGATGACCGCACCCGAGACGATGCCCGGCAGGGCGAGGCCGAGGAGCGTGATGATCGGGATGAGGGCGTTGCGCAGGGCGTGGCGGAAGAGCACCCGCGCCCTGCCCGCCCCCTTCGCCCGGGCTGTCCGCACGTAGTCCTCCGCCAGGGCGTCCATCATCGAGGAGCGCATGTAGCGGGAGAAAGAGGCAATGGTGATGGCGGCCAGCGTGACGACCGGGAGGGTCATCTGCTTCCAGGAGGTGAACATCTGGGGAATCGTGATGCTGGAGGAGACGCCCGGGGAGAAGATGTGGAGCCCCGCATTGCTGGTCAGGTACAAGATCAGCAGCGAGCCGAGCACGAACGAGGGCATGGCGTAGAAGATGAACGAGAGCCCGGTCAGCACGTAGTCAGAGGCCGAGTTGCGCCGGATCGTCTGGAAGACGCCGAGCGGGATGGCCACGATGAGCGCCAGCAGGGTCGACATGCCGACGAGCACGAGCGAGCGGGGCAGGTACTGCCCGATGAGAGTCCGCACCGGCTCGTTGTAGTGGTAGGAGTAGCCGAAGTTCAGGTGGACGTAGTTGTCGAGCAGGTGCCAGTACTGGTCCCACCAGGGCAGGTTCAGGTTGTTCGAGACTATGAACTGGTGGATCTGGGCCGGCCCCGCCCTCGAGCCTAAGTCGGTCCGGGCGAGGCCGACGGCGCCGTTCGGGACGAACTGGAAGAGCATGAAGACGACGAGCGTCACTCCGAGGACGACGATCACCGACTGGAAGATTCGGCGAATGATGTAGCTGATCGTGGCCGGACTCTCCTACTTAGTGCGCCGTCTTGAAACGGCGACCTTCCGGTTTTTGGCCTGCGCAGCCGGGGCCTTCGGGCCAGGCGCTGCAGACCGAGTGTAGCGGGGCCGCTTCGCGAACAGCCTCCGCCGGTGACGACATCGGCCCGGGCCCACCCGCTTCGG
>JAJYQK010000079.1 GCA_021794645.1 Actinomycetes bacterium | reverse complement strand
TGGCGGCGGGCGAGGTGGAAGGTGATGGTGCGGTCCTCTCCACCCAGACCGGACCAGGTCACCAGCACGGGCCGGCAGGCCTCGCTCAGCTCGAGCTCGACGCTGTGGCGGTGGCCGGCAATGGTGATCGAGGCGGCGAAGCGGGCGCCGACTCCCGAGGAGGCGCCGATGGGGGAGAGGGGCTCGAGCCCGTCGATGACGGCGTCTACCCGGGAATAGTCAGAGAGCAGGTCGAACACGGCCTCGGCTGGGTGGGGGAGCGAGCCGCCCACCTCGATACGCGTCAGCTGGGCCACCGGACGATTATGCAGGTAAGCGCCCCTTGCGCGCCCAGCCGGACTTGGGGCGGGGCGAGGGCGGGTATAGCTTCCCGCATCCGGTCGGCTGGCCGGAACGGTGGAGCTATCGCCCGACGGCAATGACGCCCGTGGGCGGGCGCGGAGGTCTGCTGCAGTGATGGCAATCGAAGACGAGCAGGACGAAGGCTTCTCCGCTTTCTGGGACGAGAGCGACGGGGCGCTGGTCCTGCGGATCAAAGGGGAGCTCGACTTGAGTGCCAGCGCCGCCCTCAGGGCCTGCCTTCTCGACGAGGTGGGTCTCGAGGGCCCGCCCATCGTCGTCGACATGAGCGAGGTGCCCTTCGTCGACTCCACCTGCCTTGGAGTCTTCATCTCGGTCATGCGGCAGGCCCAGCTGACGAGAGGTGGCCTGCGCTTGGCCGCTGTGCAACCGCGGGTGCGGCGGGCGCTCCAGATGGCGGCGCTCGATGACGTCTTCGCCATCTTTCCCTCGGTGAAAGAGGCCGTCTCGTCCGGGCCGGCCTCCGGCTGAGCTCGCCCGAACGTCCTGTGGGCGCTACCGTGCCGGCACTATGACCACAACTCCGGCAGTCGAGGAGTCAGATCCGCCTGAGGACCGTACTGCCGTCGTCCTCACTCTCGAACCCTCCGCTGTTACAGAGTCAGCATCTGACCCTCAGCCTGCCCCGTCCCGGGTTCTCGTCGTCGTGGCCCACCCCGACGATGTCGACTTCGGCGCCGCCGGTACCATCGCCGCCTGGGTGCTGGCCGGGGCGGAGGTGAGCTACTGCATAGTCACCGACGGCTCGGCCGGGGCGACCGACCCGTCGCTCGATCCGGGCCAGCTGGCTCTTCTCCGCCAGGAGGAGCAGCGGGCGGCCGCCCGCGCCGTCGGCGTCGAAGATGTCCATTTCCTCGGCTACAAGGACGGCTCGCTCGAGCCGACCATGGACGTGCGGCGCGCCATCTCTCGGGTCATCCGCCAGGTCCGCCCGGCCCGCGTCGTCGCCCAGTCTCCGGAGCGCAACTACGAGCGGATCCGGGCCAGCCACCCGGACCACCTGGCGGCGGGCGAGGCGGCGCTCCGAGCCGTCTATCCCGACGCCCGGAACCCCTACGCCCATCCGGACCTGCTCGCCGAAGGCTTCGAACCCTACGAGGTGGCGGAGGTCTGGCTGATGGCCTCTCCGCAGGCTGGCGTCGCCGTCGACATCACCGAAACCTTCGACAAGAAGCTTGCTGCTCTGTCAGAGCACAAGAGCCAGATCCCAGAGCCGGCGCAACTGGCGGCGTTCGTGCGCCAATGGGCAGAGGCCACAGCAGAGCGCCACGGGCTTGGTCCCGGCAGACTGGCCGAGGCCTTCCAAGTGATCGACACTCGCTGAGCCGTCCAGCTCGCCGCCGGGGCGCAGGGCGGGTACCAGAGGGACTCACCGCTCGCCCTTGCAGGAACACTCGGCCGGCAGCGCCGCCTATGATGTAGCGAGGGCGCACCGGCGTCCCATCGTCGAGCGCGAGGAGGTGGAGAATTGGAGAACACCATGTCTCGCAAGCCACTTCTCGCCCCTTGCTCGACCCTTCTCGGCTAGCCGCCTGATCTCTCAGGCTCCGACGAGCGCTCCGGGGCCAACAACAGAGGAGATCAAAGTGTCGAATGCGCCTCGCTTCGCGGGGCACTCGTCGGAGGCCCTGTCCGCCTTGGGCTGGGACGAGAGCTTCTCGGAGAGCTTCGCTGCTCTCTCAGCACCCGGCGACGTCCCGGCCCGCGTCCTGCGGGCGGACCTCGGTGGTTGCGTCGTCGCCAGCGAAGAGAAGGAAGAACGCCTCCCTGTGAGCGCCCGGCTGCGGGTGAAAGGGCTGAGCCCGACGACGGGCGACTGGGTGGTCGTTCGGGGCGGGGAGGTCGTGCAGGTGCTCGAGCGACGGACCGCGGTCGTCCGGGCATCGACCGAGGAGAGCCGGGCGCCCCAGGTGCTGGCCGCCAACGTCGAGTTCGTCCTCGTTGCCGAGCCCCTCGGCGAGCGGTGGCGGCCCCGGCGCCTCGAGCGCCTTCTCGTCGTCGCCTGGCAGTCAGGCGCCCTTCCCGTGGTCGTGCTGACCAAGGCCGATCGAGACGAGGACCCGGGCCAGGCGGTGACAGCCGCCCGCAAGCTGGCCCCCGGCGCGGCCGTGCACGCCGTCAGTGCCCGGGATGGCACCGGCCTCGCTGCCCTCGGAGAAGAGCTGGCGCCCGGGACCACCGCGGTCATCCTCGGTCGCTCCGGGGCAGGCAAGTCGACTCTCGCCAACCTGCTCGCCGGCGGGGAGGCGGGCCTCGAGGTCGGTGACACCCGGGAGGATGGCAAGGGCCGGCACACCACTGTCAGAAGAGAGCTCGTGCGCCTGGCGAGCGGCGCCCTTCTCATTGACACGCCCGGTTTGCGGGCCATCGGCCTCACGGACTCGGTGGAGGCGATCGCCGAGGCCTTCAGCGACGTCGAGGAGCTGGCGGCCTCGTGCCGCTTCAACGACTGCGCCCACGACAGCGAGCCCGGCTGCGCCGTCACGGCAGCCGTCACGGTAGGGGATCTCGCCCGCGACCGGCTGGCGAGCTACCGCGCCCTGCTGCGAGAGCAGCTCCGGCTGGCGGCTCGTAGCGACCGACGCCTCCGGGCCGCCCAGGCGGCCGAGTTCCGAGCTCGCAGCCGCCAGCTGCACCGCACGGAGCGCCGCTGAAGCCGAGTGGGGCGGAGTCGTCCCCGGCCCCGGCTGTATGGAAGTGTGAGGAGATGCGCATCGGAATCCTCGGTGGGACCGGACCCGCCGGAAAGGCCCTGGCGGCCCGGTTGGCTGCCAGCGGCATGGAGGTGGTCATCGGCTCGCGCCAGCGCGAGCGGGCCGAGGAGGTGGCAACCGCTCTTGTGGGCAGATGGGAGGGCCGCCCTCTTGCTCTCGAGGGGGCAGAGAACGCCGAGGCGGCCGCCGCCGACCTCGTGGTCGTGGCGACCCCCTGGGACGGCGCCGCCCCGACGGCGGCGTCGTTCGCGTCGACCCTGGCCGGAAAGGTCGTCGTCTCCATGGCCAATGCCCTCGCCAAGGTCGGAGACGAGCTGCAGCCCCTCGTCCCGCCCCGCGGCTCTGTCGCCGCCGCTGTGCAGCAGGCGGCCCCCGCCGCCCTCGTGGCCGGTGCCTTCCACCACATCCCGGCCCGCGGGCTCGCCAACCTCGACGAGCCCCTCGACGCCGACGTGCTCGTCTGCTCCGACAGCGACGAGGCTCTTGTTGCCACGATCGATCTCGTCAACAGGGTCGCCGGTTTGCGGGGCGTCGCCGCCGGCTCCCTCTCCAACGCGGCAGCCATCGAGGCCTTCACGGCCGTGCTCGTGAACATCAACATCACCCACCGCGTGCACTCGAGCATCCGCCTCACCGGGCTCGGGGAGGGCCGCCGGTGACGATGCGCCTCTACGACACGGCCCACCGCCAGGTGATCGCCTTCGAGCCGGACCGGGTCGTGAAGATGTACACCTGCGGGATCACCCCCTATGACTCGGCCCACCTCGGCCATGCGGCGGTCTATGTCACCTACGACGTGCTGCGCCGTCGGCTGCAGGACATCGGCCACGAGGTGGCCTGCGTTCGCAACATCACCGACGTCGACGACGACATCTTGCGCAAGGCGCGAGAGCTGCAGGTCCACTACCTGGACCTGGCCGCCGGCGAGATCGCACGCTTCGAGAAGGACATGGCGGCGCTCAACATCCTCCCGGTCCACTCGAGTCCCCGGGCCACCTCGGCCATCTCCGACATCCTCGGGTTCATCGGCATGGTGCTCGACAACGGCCACGCCTACAGAGCGGGGGGCGCCGTCTACTTCGACGTCTCCACCTCCGAGCGCTTCGGGCGGCTGAGCCACCTCGACCGGGAGCAGATGCTGGCGCTGGCGGCCGAGCACGGCGGCAACCCCGAGGACCCGTTCAAGGACGACCCGCTCGACTTCGTCCTCTGGCAGCCCTCAGCCGAGGACGAGCCCGCCTGGGACTCGCTTTGGGGCAAGGGGCGGCCAGGCTGGCACATCGAGTGCTCCGCTCTGGCCCTGCGGGAGCTCGGCACGACGATCGATCTGCACGGCGGCGGCAGCGACCTCATCTTCCCCCACCACGAGTGCGAGGCGGCCCAGTCCGAGGCGGCGACCGGCCTTCCCTTCGTCCGGCACTGGATGCACGTCGGCATGGTGCGCCTCGGGGCCGAGAAGATGTCGAAGTCCCTCGGCAACCTCGTCTTCGTGCACGAGCTGCTCGAGAGGGTCGAGGCGCCGGTCATCCGGCTGGTTCTCCTCTCCCAGCACTACAGGAGCTCTTGGGAGTGGCACGACTCGATGCTGGAGCTGGCGGGCGAGCGGCTGGCACGCTGGCGATCGGTCGGTGAGGGAGATGGTGCCCTCGAGGCCGTGCGCGCCCGCCTCGACGACGACCTGGACGCCCCCGGGGCGCTCCTGGCCATCGACGAGGCAGCCGCAGCCGGGGCGGGCGTGAGCCGCGCCGCCGATCTGCTCGGCATCGCCCTCTAGCTGCTCTTTCTTAGCCTTCTCGCCGGCGCCGATACGCTTGGCCGATGGCCGACGAGATCAAAGTCATCCTGCCCGATGGGGCGACTCTCAACTTGCCGGCCGGCACGAGCGGGGGAGAGCTGGCGGCCCGGATAGGAAGGCGGCTCGCCAGCGCAGCTGTGGCCGTGGCCGTGAACGGCGAGCTGTGGGACCTGGCCCGCCCCCTCCCCGACGGGGCCAAGGTCCGGATCATCACCGACGCCTCCGACGAGGGTCGCCAGATCATCCGCCACTCGACCGCCCATGTCATGGCCCAGGCCGTCACCGCCCTCTGGCCGGGTGCCCGCTTCGCCATCGGCCCGCCCATCCAGGACGGCTTCTACTACGACTTCGAGCTTCCCGGCGGCGCCAGCTTCTCAGAGGATGACCTCGAACGGGTCGAGGAGAAGATGCGCCAGATCGTGGCAGAGGCCCAGCCCTTCGTCCGCGAGGAGCACACCGCCGAGGAGGGGCTCGAGCTCTTCTCCGACCAGCCCTACAAGAAAGAGGTCATCGAGGCGGTCCCCGCCGGCGAGCAGATCACCGCCTACCGCAACAGCGACGGGTTCGTCGATCTCTGCCGGGGCCCGCACGTGCCGAGCACCGCTCGCCTCGGCCACTTCAAGCTGACGAGGGTGGCGGGCGCCTACTGGCGGGGGGACGAGAAGCGCCCGCAGCTGCAACGGATCTACGGCACCGCCTGGGAGTCGGCGGCCGCTCTGGAGGAGCATCTGAGGCGTCTCCGGGAGGCAGAGGCCCGCGACCACCGCCGCCTCGGGAGCGAGCTCGACCTCTTCTCGTTCCCAACAGAGATCGGCTCCGGCCTGGCGGTGTTCCACCCGAAGGGCGGCATCGTCCGCCTGGCTATGGAGGACTACTCGCGGGCCCGCCACGAGGAGGCAGGCTACGAGTTCGTCTACAGCCCTCACATCTCCAAGTCGAACCTCTTTCAGACATCGGGCCATTTCGACTGGTATGCGGACGGCATGTTCCCGCCGATGGAGCTCGACGAGGGGCAGCGCTACTACCTGAAGCCGATGAACTGCCCATTCCACATCCTCATCTTCAAGTCGCGCCCTCGCAGCTACCGCGAGCTGCCGCTGCGGATGTTCGAGTTCGGCTCGGTCTACCGCTACGAGAAGTCCGGCGTCGTCCACGGCCTCACCCGGGTGCGAGGGATGACCCAGGACGACGCCCACATCTTCGTCACGAGAGAGCAGATGGCAGGCGAGCTGCGCTCGACGCTCGCCTTCGTGCTCGATCTGCTTCGCGACTACGGCCTCGAGGAGTTCTACCTCGAGCTGTCGACCCGCCCGGAGGAAAAGGCCGTCGGCAGCGAGGAGGAGTGGGAGGAGGCAACAGAGGCTCTCCGCCAGGCCGCTTTGGCGATGGACCTCGAGCTCGTGCTCGACGAGGGCGGCGGCGCCTTTTACGGGCCGAAGATCTCGGTCCAGGCAAAAGACGCCATCGGAAGGACCTGGCAGCTCTCCACCTTGCAGCTCGACTTCCAGATGCCGCAGCGCTTCGGGATGGAGTACGTCGGACCGGACAACGCCCGCCACCGGCCGATAATGCTCCACCGGGCGCTCTTCGGCTCGGTGGAGCGCTTCTTCGGCGTCCTCCTCGAGCACTACGCCGGGGCCTTCCCGACGTGGCTCGCCCCGGTGCAGGCAAGCATCCTCCCCGTGAGAGACGACCATGCCCCCTATGGCGAGGAGGTGAGCCGCCGCCTCGCCGCTGTCGGTCTCAGGGTGGAGACCCTGCACGCCACCGAGCCGCTCGGCGGCCGGATCAGGCGGGCAAAGCTCGAGAAGGTGCCCTATGTCCTCGTGGTCGGAGACGACGACGTCGCCGCCCGCACCGTCGGGGTCAACGCCCGGGGGAGCGAGCGGCCCGAGCGGGGTGTCGGCCTCGACGAGCTCGTGGCCCGCCTGGGCGCTGAGGCTGCCCCACCTTTTCGTCGCTCCCAGCTGATGGCGGCCGGCGGGGCGAAGTGAGCCTCGAGCACCTCTGGGCCGGCTGGCGGATGGCTTACGTCACCTCGGCGGCCGAGACGAGCGGCCCGCAGGCCTCGGTGATCGGTGAGCTCGGCCCGACCGAGTGCGTCTTTTGTGCCATCTTGGCCGCCGACGCCAGCGAGGAGGAGAAGCTCCTCGTCCACAGCGGCAACGAGGTCGTTGTCATGCTGAACGCTTTTCCCTACGCCTCGGGTCACATGATGGTCATGCCGCGCAGGCACCTCGGCCAGCTGGACGAGCTCACCGCCAGCGAGGCAGCTGAGCTCTGGGCGACGGTGCAGCGGGCCGTCGCCGTCCTGCAGGAGGCCTACAGGCCCGAGGGCGTCAACGTCGGCCTCAACCTCGGGCGGGCGGCAGGAGCGGGCATCCCGGCCCACCTCCATGTCCACGCCGTGCCCCGCTGGGTGGGAGACACGAGCTTCATGACGGTGACCGCCTCGACGCGGGTACTGCCCGAGGCTCTGGGCGACTCCCTCGAGCGGCTGCGGAAGAGCTGGTGAGCGACTATCGCCCGCCGCGGGGCGGCGGCATCTTCGGAGGCATGCTGGGCGCAGGCGACGACTTCGACCAGCCCCCTCCTGCCCCACCCCGCCACAGCAAGCCGCCCAAGGTCTGGGGGACCCTCGCTGTCGAGGGCGAGAAGGTCGTCGCCCGCGTGAGCGGTTGGCGGGCCCTGGCGTCCCTCATGTCCCGCGCCGAGGTGCCGCTCGAGAGCGTCGTACGGGTCGTGCACGACCCACAGGTGCGCGCCCATGTCAGGACCAAGCTGCGAAAGAGGGCGGGCCAGTCGGGCTTTGCCCGGGTGGGGCCCTACCACTCGGTCGAGGGCTGGTCCTTCTGGAGCGTCGGCCTAGCCCGAAACGCCGTCCTGGTCGAGACCACCGGCGCTCGCTGGCGCTTCATCGTGATCGAGGTGGAGGACCCGAAGGCGACTGTCGCCGAGCTGGCAGCAGCCGTCTCGGCCCGCACGGGCAGCGACCCGAGCCGCTCGGCGGAGAGCTCGTCGGCGACGTGACCCTGCTACTCGGCTTCGAGGAGCGGATCGGCTGCATAGTCGACAACTCGGCGAGGCTCTGCCAGACGGCGAGCGGCGCTCTCGAGCTGCCGGTGCCGACCTGCCCCGGCTGGACCGTGCGCCAGCTGACAGAGCACATGGCCGGCGTCTTCACCTTCTTCTCCCACCAGCTGGCCGTCGGTGACCCCCGCAACCGCCGCGAGCCGCCCGCCTATGACAGCCAGGAGTGCGCCGACCCGGTCGAGTGGCTCGACGCCGCCAGCGAGGTGCTCGTCGAGTCGCTGAAGGAGCTCGGCCCGGACGAGCCCTGCTGGAACTGGTCGGGAGAGGATCTCGACTCGGGATGGGTGGCTCGACGCATGGCGCTCGAGGTGGCCCTCCACCGCTACGACGGCGAGCTGGCCGTGGGCGACCCGAGGCCGGTGAGCGCCTTTCTGGCGGTCGACGGCATCGACGAGCGCCTCGAGGTCTTCTTGCGCAGCGACATCGAGCAGGCGCCGGAGGCCTCCCTCGGAGGCCCGCTCTGCCTTTGCTGCGAGGACGTCGCCGCCTCCTGGGTGATCGAGGCTGGAGGCGGCCGACTGAAGGTGAGGGAGGGGGCTGGTCCTGCCGCCGCCGTGCTGCGCGCCAGCGCCTCCCAGCTCTTCTTGTTCAGCTGGAACCGGGTGCCACCCGACTGCCTGCAGCTGACCGGTGACCCCGCCGTCGCCGCCGCCTGGGCCGACCTCCCCTGCGGCTAGAGAGCCGCTCGGCTCAGCGGGCGAGCCATCCGCCCGGCTGTGGCGGCGCTCCCCGGAGGGTCAGGCCCGCTCGGCTTCGAGCTGTCTCACGAGCCTCTCGGCGACCTGGGGGGGCACGGGCTCGTAGCTCTCGTGGCGGAGCCGGAAGCGCCCCCTTCCCCCGGTGAGGCTGCGCAGGTCGGTGGCGTAGCGAGCGACTTCGGAGGTGGGGACGAGGGCCACGACGACCTGCTCGTCTCCTTCGCCGGCGTCGGTGCCGAGCACCCGGCCCCGACGGGAGTTGAGGTCGCCCAGGACGTCGCCCTGGTGGCTGGAGGGCACCGTCACCTCGAGGCGGCAGACCGGCTCCAAGAGGACGGGGGCGGCCGAGGCGAGGGCCTCTTTGAACCCGATCGAGGCGGCCATCTTGAAGCTCATCTCGGAGGAGTCGACCGAGTGGTACTTCCCGTCGTAGCAGGTGACCTTGACGTCGACCACGGGAAAGCCGTTGAGGCCACCGGCGGCCATCGCCTCTTGCACGCCCTTTTCGACGGCGGGGATGAACTGGCGTGGGATGGCGCCGCCGACGACGGCGTCGACGAACTCGAAGCCCTGCCCCCGCTCGAGCGGCTCGATCCGCAGATTGCAGACGCCGTACTGACCGTGGCCCCCGGTCTGCTTCTTGTACTTGCCCTCGGCCTCGGCCGCCTGGGTGATCGTCTCCCGGTAGGGGATCTTTACGGCCTCTGTCTCGACGTCGACCCCGTACTTGCGATGGAGGCGCTCGCAGGCGATCTGCAGGTGGGTGTCGCCCATGCCCGAGAGCACCGTCTGGTGGGTCTCGTCCTCCCGACGCACCTGCAGCGCCCCGTCCTCCTCTTGCAGCTTGTGAAGGGCGGTCATGAGCTTGTCCTCGTCGCCCTTTGCCCTCGGCTTCACGGCGATGGAGAGGATCGGGGCGGATGGCTCGGCCGCCAGGACGACGACGGGGGTATTCTTCGGCGCCAAGGTGTCTCCCGTCTGCACGTCAGCGAGCTTCGGGACGGCCACGATGTCGCCGGCCTGGGCTTCCTGGACGGGATGGCCCTCCTTGCCGCGCAGCATCTGGAGCGAGTGGAGCTTCTCTTCTACGTGGGTGCGGGAGTTGACGAGCACGGCGTCGGGCCGGATCGTCCCCGAGAGGACGTGCAGGAGCGAGATGCGGCCGACATAGGGGTCGGCGATCGTCTTGAAGACGCGGGCGAGCGGCTGACCGGCCGGGTCGACCGGCACGGTCGTCTCCTCGCCCCCGGCGAGGACCGGGGTGGGCGGTCGCTCGAGCGGGCTCGGGCCGATCTCGGCGATGAAGGCCGCCAGGCGGTCGATCGCCACCTCCTTTCCGGCCGAGCCGCAGACGACCGGGAAGACCGTGCCGGCCGCGACCCCGTGGGCGAGTGTCTCCTCGAGCTCGGCGGCCGAGGGCACGTCGCCCTCGAGGTAGCGCTCCATCAGGCCGTCGTCGGCCACGACGATCCCCTCGACGAGGGCCTCGTGCACCCGGCGCTCGAGCTCTTCCATCTCGGCGGGGATCGGGCCGCTCGTCGCCTTCCCCTGGTCGTAGGTGATGGCGGTGTCGCTCAGGAGGTCGGCCACCCCGGCGAAGTCGCTCTCTTGTCCGATCGGCAGCTCGAGGGGGGCGATGCCCGAGCCGAAGAGCTGCTGCAGCTGGTCGAGGGTGCGCTCGAAGTCGGCCCTCTCTCGGTCGAGCTTGTTGACGAAGATGAGGCGGGGCAGGTTGCGCGCCTGGGCGAGCCGCCAGGCGACCTCGGTCTGCACCTCCACTCCCTCCACAGCAGAGACCACGACGACGGCGAGGTCGGCCACCGAGAGGGCCGCCTCCACCTCGTTCACGAAGTCGGCATAGCCGGGGGTGTCGAGGATGTTGATCCGGCAGCCGGCGTGCTCGAAGGGGGCGAGGGCGAGCGATATCGAGATGCCGTGCTTTTGCTCCTCGGGCTCGAAGTCGCTCACTGTCGAGCCGTCTTCGACCCGGCCGGGGCGGTTGATCGTCCCCGAGCAGTGTAAGAGCGCCTCTGCGAGGGTCGTCTTGCCCGAGCCACCATGGCCTACGAGCGCGACGTTGCGGATCTTGGCGGACGGCACGTTGCTCACGTGGACCTCCTCTTCCGGTCGCCCTCGGGCGGCCAGCTGCCGGTTCGGCGAGCCTACCGACCATCTCACCATCTGACGAGGGGCTCGTGGCGGTTGGCCCCGAGCCGGCTGTCGGGCTCAGGACTGGAGGGCGAGGCGGAGCGGACCGAGCCCGGGGGAGGCGAGACGAAAAAGGGCGTGGACGCCGGCTGCCTCGCCCCAGACGGCCGAGAAGCTGAAGCGGGGCGAGCCGAGCTGCTCAGCGAAGAAGCTGCCACGCTGCTCCCAACCACGCGCCAGCCGGTCACCGGCAGCCAGCCCGACGGCCAGCCAGGCAGCTCCCTCGGCGGGAGGGGAGTGCTCGAGGAGCAGCAGTGCCAGGTCGACAAGGAAGAGCAGCCCGGCGACAGAGGCCGTCTCGACCCAGCCGGCGGCCTGGGCCGGTCGGAGGCTGTCTCGACCTGGCCGGCGCCAGGGCTGAGCGAAGGCGAGCTCGAGCGGTGGCCCCCAGCGAGAGGCACACGCCTTGGCCATCTGTTGATCGTGGGTGAGCGCCGGGCCGGCCCCCCAGCCGAGGTCGGGTCTGCCCTCGATGGCGCCGACGAGCCCTGCGGGCAGGGTGAAAGAGGCGAGAAAGCCCCCCTGCAGGGAGTCGAGGCCGGAGCGGGGCGTCCCAGCATCCCCACCCGCCGGCCGGCCCGCTTCGAACGCCTCGAGGAGGAGCCTCGTCTCCTCGTCCGCCGCCTCTTCGGCCGCTCCGCTTGGGTTGATCGTCCTCAGGGCGACAAGAACGGCCTCGGCGGCCCGGAGCTGGGCAGCACCGGCCTTCGGCCCCCGGGCGGCGAGGAGGCGCCTCGTATGCTCGGCGAGGACGCACGCCCTCGTGGCGAGCGCCTCTCCAACGAGCTGGTCTTCTTGCAGGGGGGCGGTCGAGACGCGAGAGAGGGCGCGCAGCGACTCGGCGACATCGACGGCCCGCCCCGGCCGTTGCAGCGCGCGGTCGATCCAATCGAGGCTGGCAGCGGCCGCCCACCTGGCCCGGTCCTCCAGCAGGGAGAGGAGCTCTCGGCCGGCCCGGCGCGCCCTTCCCACCTCGGCCGCCTCTGTCAGCACGACAGCGAGGCCGCCCGTGCCGGAGAGGAGCTCACCGCCCAGGGGGCGGAGAGCGAACAGGCGTCCCCCGCGGTTGTAGGACAGCCCGTAGAGCGAGGGGTGCCGCCCCGCCCCGAGGAGGTGGGTGGCTAGGCATTGCGCCGCCCGCAGGGCCGGAGCGGCGAGCTGCTGGCGATCGACGGTCGGCGAGGAGAAGTCGAGGGGGGACCGACGGGGGGCAGAGAAAGCTTGCCTGGCAGTCGCGGTCGGCTGGCAGGCGAACAGCGCTGCCCGGACCGCTTCGAGCTCCTCCTCGCCCGGACCCTTCCCAAGCGCCTCGAGGCGCCGGAGGAGAGGGGGCCCAGGCGGCTCGTCGATTCGCCCGAGCTGCTGCCCAGCGGGGCCGCGCAGCGACCCGTCGGCTGCCCGCAGCCAGAAGCGCGGGACGTCGCACGAAAAGAGAGCGGCCATCTCGGCGTCGGCAATGGCCGGGCTGACACTCAGGTGAGAGCGGCTGGCGGCAAGGAGGCGAGCGACCGAGACCGCCGCCCCGGGGTCGGCTCTCCCGGCTCGGGCGGCGAGGTGCTCGAAAGCGGCCAGGTACCAGCCGGTGTCCCTGACGACGAGGCGTACCTCGAGGCTGGCGAGCTTCTCGGCCAGGGCTGCTCTGATCCGGGGGCGGGCCCGGTGCAAGCGGCGGTGGCAGCCGATGTATCCGGCCAGGAGCGCCTCTTTGTGGCAGGAGAGCCAGTTCATCGTCGGTGCGGCACCGAGCCCGAAGTCGAGGTCGGGCAAGCCGGGAGGGGTGAGGGCAGGCAGGGAGAGGAGCCCGACCCGGGCAACTCTCTCGGCCGCGGCCGAGGCGGCACCCGCCGGCGAGGCCGGTTCGGGCAGCCGTCCAGGCTCAGGGGCGAGCAGGGTCTCAGCGTCGACGACGACGAGCTCGCGGCGGGAGACGAGAACGTTCTCTGCCCCGAAGTCGCTTGCGCCGAGGAAGGAGAGGAGGCGCAGCAGCCAGCCGAAGCCCCGGGCGAGCTCGTCGCGGTCGTCGGGTTGCGGCTCGGCTGCGGTGATGGAGGGCTGCCAGAACCATCCGGATCCACCGGCGATCACCGGGGGGGTGCCCACGGCTGGCGCGCCTGCTCCGGCAATCAGCCGGCACAGCTCGGTGAGGGCCAGCTCAGGGGCGGG
Source organism: Actinomycetes bacterium (assembly GCA_021794645.1). Taxonomy (GTDB): domain Bacteria; phylum Actinomycetota; class Acidimicrobiia; order Acidimicrobiales; family Bog-793; genus JAJZLV01. The sequence continues at coordinate 2,451 of JAJYQK010000079.1, read as the reverse complement.
ACTGCGCGTCTTGTAGAAGAAGCGACCGCTCGACAGCTCGACGGCTGTCACCGTCCGCCCCCCGTCGTGCGGGTCACCCAGCCCTGGCTGGAGCGAGAGGAGGGCAGGGGCCTTCGAGGTGCTCAGGTGGGGGAGATCGGCGGCGAGGCGGCTCAGCAGCTCGGCGGTGGCACTCTCGTATTGGGCTCCGAGGGTAGCGAGCAGCCCTCCGATCCCGGGCGGGAGCCCTCCGCCGAGCCGGCTGAGTGCTGCCGCCGGGGAGGTTTCCTTCCCGCCCAGCTGATCGAGGTCGGGGACGACAGCGCCGAGACGGCAGAGCTCTCGAGAGCGCACCGCCAGGCTTCTGCCGGCAGCCGCGAAGGCACCGGGTCGGGCCGAGAGCCCGAGAGCCGTCGCCGAGGCGCCGACGAAGTCGGCGGCTATCGCTGCCAGCTCCTCCCAGGGCCGGCCGAGGTCGCCCTCGCCGCCGGCCTGGCCGGCCTCAGCCACCGCGGGGCACCGCCGCCGCCACGAGTGCCCCACGCAGGCGGCCGAGCAGGAGATCGTCGCTCGTGAAGCGCCGCAATGTCTCGATGGCGGTGGCGGCTCCCCCGAGGCGGGCCCCTCCGGCCTCGATGGAACTTGCGGCCAGCTCCCACCAGGCCTCGAGGGCGCCCGCTCCGTCGGGACAGCGGGCCAGCCACCCTTCGAGGGCTTCGATGCCGCCTGCCGGGGCTCCGGCGAGCCGCATGGTCCGCGCAGCAGCGACAAGGGTGCCGGCATAGCTCTCGAGCCTCCAGGCTTGCTCGCTTCCGGCCGCGGCTACGAGGTCGAGCAGGCGGCGCGCGATGGCAAGGGCGGCTTGGTGCTCGCCGGCCTGAAAGGCGACCGTCATGGCTGCCACCTCGACGCCAGTCCGTCCCTCGACCCTCGCTCGCAGCCTCCGCACCCCCTCGCCGAGGAGCGGGCCGAGCTCGATGCCGCCGGCTCCTGCCAGCGCCGTCAAGACGGCGATCGAGGAGCTGGCCGTGTAGGGCTCGCCCCCGGCCCGGCGGGCGATCCTCCCAGGCGACGAGGCGCTGTCGAGGTCGCGATCGTCGAGAAGGGTCCTGGCAAGCGCCTCTGCCGGCGGGCCGCCAGCGGCGTCGCCCGGGGCGGGCGGCAGGCCCGCCAGCAGCCGGCTGAGCGGCGTGAGAAGCGAGGCGTCGATCGCAGGGCGAAGCCGACCCCAGTCTCCGGAGGAAAGGCGGCCAGCGCCGACCGTGCCCAGATTGGCGGCACTCTGGCCTCGCCGGCTCACCTCGCCGGCGAAGGCTGCGAAGACCTCGCCGTAGCCGAGGGCGGCAAGAGGGAGGCTGCGGGCGAGCAGCCCTCCCGCAGGCGCCGCCGACCGGTCGGCCAGCTCCTCAGGGACGGCGCCGTCGTCAACCGAGAAGGACTCGGCGCTCCGAGAGATGATGGCGGAGAGCTCTCTCTCCTGGCGGGACGGCGCGGCCTTCTCCGCCTCCTGCAGGCAGACCGCCCGGTCCGGTGGCTCCTGCAGGAGGAGGGTGAGCTGGCGTGCGACGACCTCGGGGTCGACATCGTTGGCCGCACCCCCGAGAGGCGCCTCGACCGGGACGAGGCGCCCCCCGGCGCCGACGGCCTCGGGGAGACCGTCCCAGCGACTGGCCAGCACAGGCGTCCCGACACCGAGCGCCTCGACTGGGGCCATGCCAAAGGACTCCTCCAGGCTCGCCGAGAGGTTGACGAGGGCCTTGGCACCCCGTAGGAAGTCCCGCCTGGCGCTGTCACCCAGCTCCCCGACGAGCTTGACCCGGTCTTCGAGGCCGAGCCGGGAAAGACGGGCCCGCAGGGCTCTCGCGTAGGCCGTCTCCTCGTTGGTGCGCCCGGCCGGAAGGCGTGCTCCGAGCGGGCCGCCGATCTCCAGCGTGAGGCGGTGAGAGACCAGCTCCTCGGTGAGGGTGAGCGCGTCCACGAGGCGGTGGAGGAGCTTTGCCTTGTCGACGCGGCCGAGGGCAACGACCCGGAAGGATCGCCCCCGCCTCTCTTCGCTAGAGGACAGCCGGGTGTCGTTGTCGCCAGAAGGAAGAGCCACTGGCGGGTGCCAGAGTGCGAGATAGGGCTCCAGCCCGGGAGCCAGGGCTTGCAGGAGAGCGGCGGCGGAACGGCTGGGACAGAGGATGGTGTCTCCCCGCCTGAGTAGCGGAGCCGCCAGCGCCCACTCGAGCGGGGTGGCGGCCGGCGAGTGGGCGCGCCAGAGCAGTCGCCAGGAGAGGCCAATCCGGTTCCGCAGGGCTAGGAGGAGGGGGATGGCTCGGTGGACCTCGTAGCTCGGAAAGAGGACGTCGACCTCGGCGGTGAGCTCACCGAGACGCTCCTCGGCTGTAGCCGGGCCGTCCGCCTCGAGCAGACGGCCCATGAACCAGGCGGCCGAGACGCGGCGCACACCTGCTCGCTCGAGGCGGAGGC
>JAJYQK010000138.1 GCA_021794645.1 Actinomycetes bacterium | reverse complement strand
AGGCTGCAAAGCCGGGCCGCTTGGTGGGTATCGCCCCCCCATGGCAACGACAGCCCAGCGCAAGGCCGCCCGGCGCAACGTGAAGAAGGCGGCGGCGGCCGCCAAGGAGAAGAGGACCATCTCCTCGCTGCCAAAGAGCACCCGGACGGCGCTCGGCAAGCAGGCCGCCGCCGTCGCAAAGCGCAAGGCGCGGGGCGGCTCCCGCCCCTCTACGAGGGCCGAGCTCTACGAGGAGGCGAAGAGAAAGCAGATCCCGGGCCGCTCGAAGATGGGCCGGGCAGAGCTCGCCCGCGCCGTCGGCCACGACTAGGCCGGCAGCACCCCGAGCGGAGCGAGGGCGGCGAGCAGGTGGGCGTCCCACTCGGCGGCGCTCCTCACCGGCCACGGCTCGCCGGCGGAGGGGGACTTGAGCGATGTCTCGACGGCGGCCACGACCGAGTCGGGCCGGGGCGAGGCTGCCACAGCCGGCGTCGTGATCACCTCGTGCAGGAGGTTCTCCCGGCCGTGGCCGGGCACCACGTCGAGCACGACGAGGCGCCGCCCGATGGCGTGCACCTCGTTGCAGGTCTGACCCGAGCCGGAGACGACGACGTCTGCTGCCGCCATGGCCCGCGGCATGTCCCGGCAGAAGCCGAGCGAGACGATGCGGGGGTCGGCCTTGGCCGCCCGGTCGAGCTCGGCCCGCAGCCTCTCGTTGGTGCCGGCGGCTGCCAGCACGTAGTGGCCCGCCCGGGCGAGGGCGCGGGCCGACTCGGCCAGGGGCCCGAGGCCCCAGCCGCCGCTCACGAGGAGCACGCAGCTCTCCCCGAAGGGGATGCCGAGGCGGCGCCTCGCCTCCTCCTGGCTCAAAGGGGCATAGAAGGAGGCCCGCACCGGCGGGGGGACCACCGCCACCTCGGCACGGGGCCGGTAGCGGCGGAGCGAGGCCTTCGCCAGCTCGCTCGTCACGATGAAAAGGTCGATCCCCTCGACGGCCCACTTCGAGTGGGCGGTGGCGTCGGTGCAGAAGACGACCGCCCGGGCTCCCGGCCGGCGGGCCGCCAGGGCGGCCGCCACCGGGGCGCCCGTGGCGAAGACGGCGAAGGAGAGCCCCACCCGCTCGGTGAGCCGGCGCCGGTCGAGCGCCCGCAGGATCCGCCTCACCGCCTGCTCGTCTCCTCCGGCCGAGAGCAGCCCCTCTGCCCGCAGGTGGGCGAAGTGGAAGCCGTCGTAGAGGGCGGGGCGGGAGATGGCGGCCCGGTAGATGCGCTCGGCGAGGCGGCTCGAGACCGGCCCCAGCAAGGAGATGCAGTCGGCCACCTCGACCTGGGAGGGCCCGAGCACAGAAGAGAGGGCGCTGGCACAGACCTCGGCCACGGTGGCATGGCCCTGCCCGATCGAGCCGGAGAGGACGAGGGCGAAAGGAAAAGAGGGCGCCGGTGAGACCGAGCCCCCTCGCGCCCGGACAAGGCGCGCTGGAGCCCGTGCCCATCGACGGCTGGCGGGAGCGGGCACACCGCTCCCCTACCCCTCCGGGCCGGTTCTGACGCTCAGTCCCCGAGCTCGCGCCGGCGGCGGGTGACGTAGGCCGCCAGCTCCTCGCCCACCGCCTCGTCGAGGGGCGGCTGCTCGTAGCGGTCGAGGGCGGCCTGGCAGAGCTCGCCGGCCCTCGTCGCCGCCTCCTTGGCCCCGTCGCGGCTCCAGCGCTCGAAGTTGGCCGAGGACGACAGGAGCGGCCGGTAAAAGCAGGTCCGGAAGCGCTCCATCGTGTGGGCGGCCCCGAGGAAGTGGCCGCCGTGGCCCACCTCCTCGTGGGCGGAGAAGGCGAGCGAGGCCTCGTCGATCTGCAGGGGGGTGAACTCGACCTGCAGCTCTCGCAGGAGCTCGATGTCCATCATGAACTTCTCGTAGCAGCTGACGAGGCCGCCCTCGAGCCAGCCGGCGGCGTGCATGACGAAGTTCGTGCCGGCGAGGAAGGTCGGCAGCAGCGTCATGAGCGCCTCGTAGCCCGCCTGGGCATCGGCGCTCTGGCTCGAGGTGAGGCCGCCCCCGGTCCTGAAGGGAAGGCCGTAGTGGCGGGCGAGCTGGCCCGTGCAAAGGAGGCCGAGGGCCGACTCGGGTGTGCCGAAGCAGGGCGAGCCCGACTGCATGTCGATGTTGGAGAGGAAAGAGCCGAAGACGACCGGGCAGCCCGGCCGGATGAGCTGGGAGAGGGCGATGCCGGCGAAGGCCTCGGCCAGCTGCTGGGCGAGGGCGGCGGCGATCGAGACCGGGGACATGGCACCCATGAGGAGGAAGGGGGTGAGGATGACCGGTTGGTTGGCCCGGTTGTACTCGAACTGGGCATCGAGCATCCGGTCGTCCCAGCGCAGCGGCGAGTTGCAGTTGATGAGCGAGATGCACACCGGCGTCTTCTCGATCTCCTCCCGGCTCCCGAAGAGGATCGAGCTCATCTCGATGGTGTCGCGGGCGTTCTCACCCGAGACGACGTTTCCCATGTAGATCTTGTCGGTGAGGCTCTGCAGGGCATAGATCATGTCGAGGTGGCGGGAGTCGAGCGGGGCGTCGTTCGGCTCGCAGATGACCCCCCCGCCCGAGTCCAGCTCGGAGTGGGACTGGGCGAGCATGGCAAAGCGCCGGAAGTCCGCCATGGTGGCGTCGCGGCGGGTCGACCCCTCCCGCACGAACGGCGGCCCGTAGACCGTCGAGAAGACCATCTGGTCGCCGCCGATGTGGACGTTGTTGGCCGGGTTGCGGGCCCGCATGTCGAACTGGCGGGGGGCGAGGGACACCTGCTCCATCACGAAGTCGGGGTCGAGAAAGACCGTCTCACCCTCGGTCCGCTGACCGGCCCGGGCGAAGAGCTCGACGGCCTCGGCCTTGGCGAACTGGACGCCGAGATCGCGCACGATCCTGCGCCAGCCCCGGTCCAAGGTGGCGACGGCCTCTTCGGAGAGGATCTCGTAGCGCGGCATCCTGTTCTCGAACATGGTTCGCATCGTAGAACAAGGTTCCGTAAGATGGAACTGATGTCCACGAGAGCCACGGAACGACCGACGACCGGCCCGCCGACGGGGACCCAGGCCGTCGACCGGGCCGCCCGCCTCGTCACCGAGGTCGTCGAGTCGGCCGGCCCGAGGAGCTTCAGCGAGCTGGCCGCCTCGACCGGGCTCGCCAAGAGCACGACCTCCCGCCTTCTTTTCGCCCTCGAGCGCAGCGGCCTCGTCCGCCGTGACATGAACGGCGCCTACGAGCCGGGCGAGCTCTTCCTCCGCTACGCCGGGCGGGGCGGGCGGGAGTACGAGCTGGTGGAGCTGGCCCGGCCCTTCCTGCGCCGCCTGGGCGAGGCGACGAGCGAGACGATCAACCTCGGCATCGCCCGCCGGGGCCACGTCGAGCAGCTCGATCAGGTCGACAGCCGCTACGTGCTCGGCACGACCAACTGGGTGGGCCGGCCCGTGCCGCTGCACGCCAGCGCCCTCGGCAAGGTGCTGCTCGCCTACGGCGGCGCCGTCCTCTCGCCCGGGCGGCTCGCCAGCCT
>JAJYQK010000180.1 GCA_021794645.1 Actinomycetes bacterium | reverse complement strand
TCTGAACAGGCAGCTGCTGGTCCCGGGCCAGGTCGTCTGCGGTGAGGGCGCAGCCCTCGCCCTTGGCGAGGGCGCACAGGGCGCGACAGGCGTAGTCCACTTTGGCCGAGATGTGCACGGCGGCATTGTCTCAGACGAGGACGGGTGCACGCCCTCTAGAGAGGCGGCAGGGACTCGGCATCGACCAGTTCGAGGTAGCTGGCGAGAGCGGAGCGGACCGACTCGCGGTGGGCCTCCAGCTGCTGGTCGACCGCAGCCTGGTAGGAGCGGCGCGCCTCGGAGACGTTGCGGAGGTAGTCCTCCCTCGCGATGGCGAGCGACTCGTTGTACTGCTTGCGGATCTGGGCGGCCGCCTCGTTGTAGACGGCCCGCGCCTGGGCCACCACGTCGCGTCGCATCGTGGAAGGGGCATTCGCCACCGCCTGCTTGTACTCCGCCCAGGCGGCGTCGATGGCCGTGCCGTGGGCCTCCTGGGCGGCCACCTGGGCCTCCTCGTATCCGCGACGGGGATCCTCGAGCGAGCGCTCGTAGACCTCCCAGGCCCGCTCGACCGCCTCCCGGTAGACCTCCCAGGCGTCGTCGACCGTCGCCAGGTACTGGTTGCGCGCCTCGAGCTCCGCCGGCCTCGTGTCTGCCTCTTTGGGCATGCGCTCCCTTTCCTCCACTCATCCAAACGCTACCGTCAGCGCTTGTCCGCCCGGGGACACCGGGCGGATGATCTCGGAAGGTGGCTCCTCGGAGGCTACCGCCTGGCCGGTCCCCGGCTAGCCGGAGGCGAGGGCGCGACGACTCGCCTCGAGGGCGGCGCGGGCGGCGGTGCTCGAGCGCCCTTGCAGGCGAGCGAGTCGCTGGCGGGCCTCTTCGATCGCCCTTAGGTAGGGAGAGGGCTGGCGGCTCGAGAGCTGACCGGGGGAGAAGGAGCGCTCCTTCGACCAAGAGCAGTGGAGCTCCTCCTCGGCCCTGGTGCAGGCCACGTAGAGGAGGCGCTCTTCCTCGGCGAGGCTGGCATCATCCTGGGCGTGGGCGATGGGGACGAGTCCGTCCTCGAGTCCGGTGACGAAGACGACCTGCCACTCGAGGCCCTTGGCGCGGTGGAAGGTGACGAGGTCGACGGCGTCCGAGCCGTCCCTGGCGTCCCCCGCCCTCATTGTCGTCTCGAGGTAGCTGCGAAAGCCTGCGCCGGTGGCGACGACGTCTGTCCTCAGGTAGTCCTCGACCAGCTCCGCCAGCTCCGAGAGGCCGCCTCCCTCGTCCTCGTTCGGGGTCTCGTCCTCCTCCTCGGGGGGCGAGGCCGCGGTCGCCCGCAGGTCAGCGGCGAGCGCCGAGAGCACGGTGGCGTTCGGCGCCTTGGAGAGCTCCGCCAGGGCGGTCGCCACGACACCCCGGCGGAGGAAGAGGTAGTCGCCGAGAGCCCGATAGGGGATCTGCTTGGCCTCAAAGGCCTTCCTGAAGGCAGAGAGCTGGGCGTTGGTGCGGGCGAGGACGGCGATCTGGGACCACGAGCGGCCGGGGCGGTGGGCCAGTCGGACGAACTCGGCGACCGAGGCCGCCTCTGTGGCGTCGTCGGCATAGGAGCGAAGGGTGGGGATCGGGCCCTCGGGGGAGGGGCCGTCCGCCCGCGGGCGGTCCCGTCGCCCGAGCACGGCGCCGGCCACGGCCAAGATCTCGCCCGTCGAGCGATAGTTGGCGGCCAGCCGGATGACCCTCGCTCCAGGGAAGTCGTCTCCGAACCTGAGGATGGCTCTCGGGTCGGAGCCGTTCCAGCCGTAGATAGCCTGGTCCGGGTCGCCGACGACGCAGAGGTCGGGTTCGGCCCCGCACCACTGGCGGAGGAGGGCCAGCTGGGCGGCGTTCACGTCCTGGTACTCGTCGACGAAGATGTGTCGGAAGCGCCAGCGGGCCGATGCCGCGAAGCCCGGGTCGCTGGCGAGCTCGGCGGCACAGTTCGTCAGCAGGTCCTCGAAGTCGATAAGGCGCCTCTTTCGCCTCTCGGTCTCGTAGGCGGCGTAGACCTCCGCCAGGGCGCCCGGCTCGAGGACGGTACGGCGGCCAGCTGCCTGCGCCTCCTCCTCGTATGCGGCCGGCGTGATGAGCCGCGCCTTCGACCACTCGATCTCACCGGCGATGTCGTGGACGATGTGGGCGGTGCCGAGGCGGCTCGAGGTGCGCGACCCCCGGCGTGCGGGGCTCGGCAACCTCTGGCCGGGGCCGAGGGCATCGAGGATCTCTCCGATGAGGCGGGCCTTCGAGGCGAGGACAACCGGTGCGGTCTGGCGCCGGTCGGCTGCCAGCCGTCGCAGCTCGGCGAGGGCGATGGCGTGGAAGGTGCCGGCCGTGACACCTTCGCCGAGGCCGAGACCCCGGAGACGACTCTTCAGCTCACCGGCGGCCTTGCGGGTGAAGGTGAGGGCGAGCACGTGCGCCTCGATGGCTGAGCCGTCGAGCACGCGGCGGGCCATACGGCGGGTGAGGACCCGTGTCTTGCCCGAGCCGGCACCGGCGAGGATGCAGAGCGGCGTTGCGGCCGTAGTGATCGCCTCGACCTGCTCTTTGTCGCAACCGGCGAGGAGGTCCTCGGGGGCGACGGCCCTGCTTCGTCGGCGCGCCCGGTCCCGGAGCATCTCTTCCACTGAGAAGACGGTACCGCCCGGCTGTCGCGCCGGCAGGAGAGGCCTGCTCGAGGCGGTGACAGGTAGGGTTGGGCGCCGTGTTGACCTCGTTCTCGACCGGCCGACTCTTCGGCCAGGTCTACGGCTCGGGCACTCCCCAGGTGCTCGCCCTCCACGGCTGGCGCCGGGACCACCGCGACTTCGCCGCCACGCTCTCGGGCGAGCCCGTCACGGCCCCCCAGCCCTCCCTGGCGAGGCGGCCCGAGGACCGCCAGCTGCCCGGTGCGCCGCTCAATGCCATCGCCCTCGACCTGCCCGGTTTCGGCGCCACGCCCGAGCCGGACGGGGCCTGGGGCTCTCTCGCCTATGCCGAGGCCGTCGCGCCAGTCCTGGCGGAGATGGCTCCCCGGGTGGTCGTCGTCGGCCACTCCTTTGGGGCCCGGGTGGCAGTGCAACTGGCCAAGTTGGAGCCCGATCGGCTTGGGGGCCTCGTCTTGAGCGGCGCCCCACTCTTTCCGGCCAATCCGGAGCGGGCCAAGCCCCCCCTCAGGCTCCGCCTCGCCCGCCGGCTGGCCGAGAGCGGCATCGTGAGCCAGCAGCGCCTCGAGTCTCTCCGCCAGCGCTACGGCTCGGAGGACTACCGCACTTCGAGCCCGCGCATGCGCAGCGTCCTCGTGCAGGCTCTGCGGGAGGAGCGAGAAGGCGCCTACACAGAGGCGCTGGCGGCCATCGCCTGTCCCGTCGAGCTCATCTGGGGAGCCCTCGACACGGCCGCCCCGACGAGGGTCGCCGAGCAGATAGCTGCTGTGATCACCGTCCCGGTGAACCTCGTCACCTGCCCTGGGGTCGGCCATCTCACCCCCTTCCTCGTGCCCGGTGAGCTGCGGGCCGCCATCGAGCGGCTCCTTTGATAGGGAGGTCCCGGTGATCATCCTCTCCTCCGTCGCCCTCGCCATTGCCGCCGTCGGGACCTGCTGTGGCGACCTGCGCTTCTGGCGGGTAGCCCAGCGCGAGCACTACCTCGTCGGTGAGACGGCAGCCTTCGGCCGCCGCTGGTGGCAGGGCGGGTGGGACAGCACGCTGCTGTTCGGCGTCGGCATGGCCGGGGCAATCGCCACCGCCTTCGTGCCAGCTGCCGCCATCGTTCCCGGCCTCGTGGCTGTTGCTGCGCCGCTCCGCCTCTCCTTGCGGGGACGGACGGGCCGACTCAGCTGGACCCGCCGCCTTGCGACGCTGGCGGGGGTGACCGTCCTCCTCGAGGGAGCCGGTGCGGCGCTCGGGGCCCTCGGCAGCGGCCTAGAAGGAGCGACGCTCGCCGTCGCCCTCGAGTCGATGCTGACGCCACTTTTCGTCGATGCCGCCCTCGTTGCCACCCGTCCGCTCGAAGAGGCGATGGCCAGGCGCTTCGTCGAGCAGGCGAGGGCGCGCCTCGAGCGGGTCCATCCCCTCGTCGTCGCCGTCACCGGCTCATATGGCAAGACGACGGTTAAGGGCTACATCGCCCACCTAGTGGGCAGCTATAAGACGACGCTTCCGAGCCCGAAGTCGTTCAACAACCGTGCCGGGCTCGCCCGCACCGTCAACGAGCACCTCGGTCCTGCCACCGAGGTGCTCGTGGCCGAGATGGGCACCTACGGCCCGGGAGAGATCGCCGAGATGTGCTCGTGGATGCGCCCGCAGATCTCTGTCATGACGGCCATCGGACCGGCCCACCTCCAGCGCTTCAAGAGCCTCGACAACACCCTCAGGGCCAAGGCGGAGATCACAGAGACCGCCCAGGTGGTCGTGCTGAACGCCGACGACGAGCGGCTGGCGGCCTACGGGAGGGAGCTGGCGGCGCTCGGGGAGAAGAGGGTGCTCCTCGCCTCGGGGCGCGACGGCTCGGCCGACGTGGCTGTGGTGCCGGGGGAAGAGGGGCTCGCCCTCTACGTTGCCGGCGAGAAGGTGGGGCTGGCGGCCGTCAGGCCGGGCGAGCGGCCCACCGCCGCCAGCAATGCCGCTTGCGCCGCGGCCGTCGCCCTCGAGCTCGGGGTGCCGGCGCCCGAGGTGCTCGCCCGCCTGGCGAGCCTGCCCCTGCCGGCGAACCGGCTCCAGCGCTACCGGGCCGATGGCGGCTACCTCGTCTATGACGACACCTTCAACTCGAACCCCACGGGCGCACGCCTCGCCCTGCAGCGCTTGGCCGAGGAATCCGAGGTCTCCCCGGGCGGCCGCCGGGTCGTCGTGACTCCGGGCATGGTCGAGCTCGGCCCCGAGCAGGCGAGGGAGAACGAGAGCTTCGGGGCTGCGGCCGCGGCCGTAGCCGACCGCCTGTTCGTAGTCGCCCGGACAAACCGGGCCGCCCTCTTGCGGGGGGCGCGCCAATCGAGCGCCGAGGTGGTGACTGTCGACCGGCTCGACCAGGCCATCGCCTGGGTGCGAGACAACCTCGGGCCGGGCGATGCCGTCTTGTACGAGAACGACCTTCCCGACCACTACCTCTGAGCGGGCGCCGTCGACCTCGTCGTCGAGGTCGACGTCTAGAGTGAGCGGGCCATGACTCGAGCGCCGAATAGCCACCGCTTCGACGACAGGGGCTCGATCGGCTCTGCCCGGCCGGGCCGCATCGGCGTCGTCTTCGGCGGCCCCTCGCCCGAGCACGACGTCTCGATCCTGACGGGCCTGCAGGCGGCCCGCGCCCTCTCGAGCTCCTCGCAAGCGGGCTTTCTCCGCTCCCTCTACTGGACCAAGACGGGAGAGTGGTTCGAGGTCCCGAACGGCCTCGAGGCGAGCGACTACCTGGGCGGCCTGCCGAAGGGGGCGACCCCGCTCCGGCTGGCGGTCGGCGCCGACGGGGGTTTCCTCGCCAAGCGCAGCGGCCGCTTCTCCTCCAAGGAGGAGCCACTCGACATCGAGGTCCTCCTCATCTGCTGTCACGGCGGCCCGGGTGAGGATGGCTCGCTCCAGGGACTTCTCGACCTCTGCGCCATCCCCTACACCGGCCCCAGCCTGCCCGGGGCGCTCCTCGGCATGGACAAGCTCGCCTTCTCCGCCCTCATGGCCTCGGCCTTCTTGCAGATGCTGCCCCGCGCCCCGCTCGACGCCGCTCTGCCCGCCCCGGAGTTCGCCGGGCCCTACATCGTTAAGCCCCGCTTCGGCGGCTCGTCGATCGGCATCGACGTCGTCTCCGATTACGAGTCGGCCCGGGCCCGGCTGGGCACCAACCCCCACCTGCGGCGGGGAGCGGTCATCGAGCCCTACAGGCCGGAGCTGTTCGACCTGCAGCTGGCGGTCCGCACCTATCCAGAGCTGCAGCTGTCAGCCATCGAGCGTCCCCTCCGCTCGGGTGAGGGCCGGGAGATCCTCGACTACGCCGACAAGTACGTCGGCTCCGAGGGCATGACATCGGCCCCCCATGAGCTGCCGGCCAAGGTTAGTGAGGAAGTTGAGGCCCAGATCAAGAAGATGGCCCCGGAGGTCGCCGCTCTCTGCGGTGTGCGGGGGGTGGCCCGCATCGACTTCCTCTCTGATGGGGAGGCGGTATATGTGAACGAGATCAACACGATCCCCGGCTCGCTCGCCCGCCATCTCTGGATCGACCCGCCCCTCGGTTTCGCCGCCCTGCTGTCCGACATGGTGGCCGAGGCGGTTGCCCGGCCGGCCGCCAGCTTCTCGAGCGCTGGCGCCGATGGCTCGGTGCTGCGGGTGGCGGGTTCCATCGGGGGCAAGCTCGCCTAGGAGGCCCTCGACTTGGCCTATCCGACACGCCTTTTGGCAGAGGGTGAAGAGGTGGTGGACGAGTCCCGGCCCAGCTGGTCGGTCCTCACCGGTCCGGTGCTCTTTTTCCTCCTCGTCATCGCAGGCTGCACAGCTGTCGTGGTGCTCTTCGGATCGGCGCCGATCGCTGTCGGCTACGGCTTGGTCGCCGTCGCCTTCCTCGCCCTCTGCTGGCTCGTCGCCAAGGTGATCGCCTGGCGGGCCCGCTTGCTCGTTGTCACGAACAGGCGGGTCATCTACCGCTCCGGCGCCCTCCGGCGCACCGGGCGGGAGATCCCCCTCGCCCGGATCCAGGACGTCACCTACCACCAGAGCCTCTTCGAGCGGATGCTCGGGACCGGCAGCCTGCTGATCGAGTCGGCCGGCTCCCACGGCCAGGAGCCCTTCTCTGACATCCGGCGCCCCGAGAGGGTCCAGTCACTCATCAACCAGCTGGCGAGCTGTCCCTACCCGGGCCCCAGCTCGGCCCACCGGGCACGCGGCCCATCGAGACGGCCGGAGGATGAGAAGCGCTCTGTGCCCGCCCCGCCACCCGTTTCGTCCCGCTTCGTCAGGGCAGACAGAGACGCCCCGACCGGAGAGCTGCCGCTTGTCGGGAGAGAGGCGGCCCAGCCTCGACCGGGCGAGGTGACCGGCAGTCTCTGGCCGGCGAGGAGCGAGCCGGCACAGTTCGGCAACGACCTGCGCCAGCAGCTGCGCGACCTCGAGGAGCTGCACCAGGCAGGTGTGCTCACCGACGCCGAGTTCGACGCCAAGCGACGGGAGCTCCTCGGCTTTTGACCCTCAGAGCAGCCGGGCGCCCCCGGAGGGCTCCACCCTCCAGTGCGGACGGCCCGACACCTTGCCGACGAGCGCCCCCGGGCGGCAGAGGGCCACGGCGCAGCCGCCGAAGCCGGCCCCGGTGAGACGGGCGCCGAGCACACCGCGCTGGCTGCGCAAGAAGGCGACCAGCTCGTCGAGGAGGGGAGTCGAGACCTCGTAGTGGGTCGCCAGGCTGGCATGGCTCTCGTCCATCAGCCGGCCGGCCCCTTCGAGGTCGCCGCCGGAAAGAGCGCCCGCGAAAGCATCGACCCGGGCGTTCTCCTCGATCACGTGGCGCACCCGGCGGGCGACCAGCGGGTCCGTGATGGCCGCCTCGGCCCCGGGGCTGGCCAGCCGGAGCGGCCCTATCTCCGCCTCGGCGGCCCGGCACTGGGCGAGCCGCTCGCCGTAGGCCGTCTCTGCCACCACCCGCCTCTCGCCGGAGTCGACAAGGACGATCTCGGCACCATCGGGGATGGCGACGTAGGAGACCGAGAGGTCGGCGAAGTCGAGGAGCATCCCCTGGCCGGGGCGGCCACAGGCAGAAGAGAGCTGGTCGAGGAGGCCGGTCTCCTGGCCGGTTGCCAGCTGCTCGGCCCGCTGGCAGGCCTTGGCGAGCTCGACCGGCTCGCCCTCGAAGCCAAGTGCGAGGGCGAGGGCGAGTGCGAACGAGGCGCTCGAGCCGAGCCCGGCGCCGGCGGGAAGGTCGCCCGTCAGCTCCACGACCCCCCCGGCCGAGGGCCGGATCGCCGCCACCACCCCCGCCGCGTGACGGGCCCAGGCGGGCAGCAAGGTGGCCAGCTGCCCACCGTCGCCCGCTGGGGCGCGGCGAAGGGAGGCGCTCTCCCCGTAGAGGCGGGAGACCACCTCGACCCGCTCGCTTGCATGCTCGGGACGAAAGAGCGCCCTCGTCCCGAGGCCAGCCGCCACCGAAAAGGCGCGGCCGCCGGTGTAGTCAGTGTGCTCGCCGATCAGGTTCACCCGGCCGGGTGCGAAGGCCGTTCGGCCGCCGCTCACCATGGCTCAATCGTCGCACGCGGTTGCAAGGGGGCGAGGAGGCGGCGAACATGCCCGGATGGAGGAGATCGAAGAGGGCCGCGACGTGCGCTCCGGACCGCTCGCCGGCACACGGGTGCTCGAGCTCGCCGGGCTCGGGCCGGCGCCCTTTGCCGCCATGGTTCTCGCCGACCTCGGCGCCGATGTCCTGCGGGTAGAGCGCCCCGCCACCGTCGGCACCGGCGGGACGGACCCGACAGACCTGTTCCAGAGGGGAAAGCGCTCCATCGGCCTCGAGCTGAAGGACCCGGGCGGCGTGGCGCTGGCGCTCGAGCTCGTCTCTCGAGCAGACATCCTGCTCGAGGGGTTCCGCCCCGGTGTCACCGAGCGCCTCGGGCTCGGGCCGGACGCCTGCCTCGAGGCGAACGGCCGCCTCGTCTACGGGCGCATGACGGGCTGGGGCCAAGAGGGCCCGCTCGCCCGGGCAGCCGGTCACGACATCGACTACATCGCCCTCGCCGGGGTGCTCGATGGGATCGGGCGGGCGGGGGAGCGACCGGTCCCGCCTTCCAACCTCGTCGGCGACTTCGGAGGCGGGGGCATGCTGCTCCTCGTCGGCGTGCTGGCGGCCCTCTTGGTCGTCAAAAGCGGTGGGAGCGGCCAAGTGGTGGACGCCGCCATGGTGGACGGGGCGGCCTTGTTGTCGACCATGCTCTGGTCGTTCAAGGCGAGCGGCTTGCTCCGTCCCGAGCGGGGGACCAACCTGCTTGACACGGGTGCTCCCTTCTACGAGGTTTACGAGTGCGCCGACGGCCGCCACGTCGCTGTCGGCGCGCTCGAGCCGCAGTTCCACGCGGCACTCTGCCGGGTGATGGGCCTCGCCGAGGACGAACTGCCGCCCCAGATGGACAGAGCCAGCTGGCCGGAGACCAAGCGCCGCTTCGCGGAGATCTTCGCCACGAGGAAGAGAGATGAGTGGGTGGCCCGGGCAGCAGCCGAGCACGGCGATGCCTGCCTGGCGCCCGTCCTCTCGCTGGACGAGGCCGCGCTCCACCCCCACAACCGGGCGAGGGGCACCTTCCTCGTCAGCAACGGCGTCACCCAGCCGGCGCCCGCCCCTCGCTTCTCGGGCACGCCGGCGGGGGTACCGTCCCCGCCCTGCGCCCCAGGAGGAGGGGGCCGGGCGGCTCTCTCGCAGTGGGGGATCGGCCAGGAAGAGCTTGGGCCGCTCCTCGACCGGGGCACCTTGCGGTTGGCCTGACCAGGCCTCTCGATCGGTCTGTCGGGGTAGCCTCTGTCTGTGAACGAGGAGTCGAGCGGAGCTGGCGCGCCCAGGCGCCGCTACTACCTCTCGACCCTCGGCTGCCCGAAGAACGAGGTGGACTCCGCCAAGCTCGCCGGCCGCCTGTCGGCTGCCGGCTACGGCGAGGCCGACTCGCCCGGGAAGGCTGATCTCGTCATCGTCAACACCTGTGCCTTCATCGAGGCGGCCAGGGAGGAGTCGATCGACACGATCCTCGCCCTCTCGGCCGCCCGACGTCCCGGGGCGCGTCTGGCCGTGACGGGCTGTCTGGCCGAGCGGAGCGGGGAGGAGCTGCGCGCCGCCCTGCCCGAGGTGGACCTCGTCGCCGGCTTCGGGCAGGACTTCTTCTCGGCCCCGGTTGCCTTCCGCCGCCGCGCCCAGCTTCCCTCCTTCGACCTGCTCGAGCTGGAGCGCCCGCCGGCGAGCGCGCCGTGGGCTTACGTGAAGGTGGCCGAAGGCTGCGACCGGCGTTGCGGCTTTTGCGCCATCCCCTCTTTTCGTGGTCCGCAGCGCTCCCGTCGCCTCGACTCGATCCTGGCCGAGGTCGAGCGCCTCGATGTCCGTGAGGTCGTTCTCATCGCCCAGGACCTCGCCTCCTATGGGAGGGACCGAGGGGGCACCCGCCAGCCCGGCGAGGAGATCGTCCGCCTCGTCGAGGCGGTGTCGGCCCGCACGGACTGGGTCCGGCTCTTGTACCTCTACCCCTCGGCTCTGACGGACCGGCTCGTCGATGCCATCTGCGCCACCGGCGTGCCCTACTTCGACCTCTCCTTGCAGCACGTCTCTCTGCCGCTGCTGCGGCGGATGCGGCGCTTCGGCGGAGCCGAGAAGGTGCTCGAGCGGATCCGGCGCATCCGGCGGCTCGAGCCGGGAGCAGCGCTGCGCTCCTCGTTCATCCTCGGCTACCCGGGCGAGACCGAGGAGGACCACGACCGCCTCCTCGCCTTCCTCGAGGAGGCCGACCTCGACTGGGCGGGCTTCTTCACCTTCTCAGAGGAGGAGGGCACCTATGCAGCCGGCCTGCCTGCAGACCTGCGGGTCGATCCGTCGCTCGCAGCGGCACGGCGCGACGAGTGCGCCGAGTTGCAAGACGCCATCACGGCCAAGAAGAGGACCTCCCTCGTCGGGAGCACGGCGACCGTGCTCGCCTGCAACGGGGTGGAGGCCCGCTCCTACCGGGAGGCACCTGAGATCGACGGCCTTATCCGCATCGAGGGTGGCCTGGCGCCTGATGAGCGGGGGAGGTTCCTCGAGGTGCGCTTGGTGGCGGCAGAGGGTCCCGACCTTCTGGCCGAGGTGATCTCGTGAGCACGGCGACCGAGGCGCATCCGACGTTCGGGCCGACGGCGCTCGCGACGCCGGCGAACGCCCTCACCATGGCCCGGCTCCTCTCCTCACCCGCCCTGCTGGCACTCGTGCTCGCCACCGGTCCTGCCACCTGGCTGCTGACGGCCCTCTGGATCCTCTTCTCGGGGAGCGACGGCCTGGATGGCTGGGTAGCTCGCCGGATGGGGGCGACCCGCTCGGGCGCCTTCCTCGACCCGCTGGCCGACAAGTTCCTCGTCCTCGGGGTGCTTGTCGGGCTCGCCGGACGGGGCTACTTCAGCTGGTTGCCCGTCGCTCTGATCGCCCTCCGGGAAGTGGGGATGAGCCTTTTCCGCTCCTACGCCGGGCGCCGCGGCGTCTCCATCCCGGCCCGGCGGACCGCCAAGGCTAAGACGTTCCTGCAAGACGTCGTCATCCTGCTCGCCCTCCTGCCGCCCGTCGGGCTGCACGCCCTCGGAGAGGTGCGCGCCCTGCTCTGGGTGGCGGTCGCCCTCACGCTCTACACCGGCCTCGAGTACGCCCGGGACGGGCGCCACCTGCTCGCCAGGACAGCAGAGCGCCCGGCTGTGAGCGGGCCGCCGGCGCCAGATGCGCGCTGAGGTACTGGCGGTCGGGACCGAGCTCCTCCTCGGCCAGATCGTCGACACCAACTCCGCCCACATCGGAGAAGAGCTGGCGAGAGCGGGCATCGACTGCCACTTCCAGACCAAGGTGGGAGACAACCTCGAGCGGATCGTCCTTGCGCTACGAACGGCGCTCACGAGGGCCGAGGCGGTCATCGTCTGCGGCGGCCTCGGGCCGACCCAGGACGACATCACCCGCGAGGCGATAGCAGCAGTGATGAACGTGCCCCTCGAGCGTGACGAGGCGGTGCTCGAGGAGATAAGGCGCCTTTTCGACTCTCGGGGCCGCCAGATGGCGGCCAACAACGCCCGCCAGGCAGACGTGCCGGTCGGGGCGAGCGTCATAGCCCAGCGGCTCGGCACCGCGCCGGGTCTCATCTGTCCGGTGGGCCAGAAAGTCATCTACGCCGTGCCCGGCGTGCCCTATGAGATGAAGGAGATGCTCGAACGGGCGATCCTGCCGGACCTGCGGCGGAGAGCGGGGGAGACAGCCGTCATCGCCAGCCGCACCCTCCGCACCTGGGGGCTGTCGGAGTCCCATCTGGCCGAGCTGCTCGACCCGCGGATAAAGGCGCTTGAGGAGGCAGGCGAGGGAGTGCCGACGATCGCCTTCTTGGCGAGCGGCATCGAGGGGATAAAGGTCCGATTGACGGTGAAGGCGCCCGACGAGGCCACCGCCGAGCGGGCGCTCTCCTTAGAGGAGGCAGCCGTGCGCCACCTCCTCGGCGAGGCCGTCTTCGGGCTCGACGAGGAGACGATGGAATTCGCCGTCGGGGATCTCCTTCGCCGCCAGGGGCTGAAGCTGGCCGTGGCCGAGTCGCTCACGGGCGGGCTGCTCGCCTCGCGCATCGTCTCGATCCCCGGCTCGTCTGAGTGGTTCCTCGGCGGTCTAGTCTCTTATGCCACAGAGGTGAAACAGGGTCTCCTCTCGGTCCCGCCGGGTCCTGTCGTCTCGGCGGAGGCGGCAGAGGCAATGGCCGCGGGAGTGGCCCATCTCCTCGGGGCTGACGTCGGGCTGGCGACGACAGGGGTCGCCGGACCAGCCGAGCAGGACGGCCAGCCCCCCGGCACTGTCTTTGTCGGCCTCTTGCTGCCCGGCGCCCGGGCGAGCGCCTTGCAGCTGAAGCTGCCCGGCGACCGCGAGCGCATCCGGCAGATGTCGGTCATCTCCGCTTTGAACGGCCTGCGCCTCGAGCTCGCAGCCCGGGCGAGGCAACAGCTCTAAGGACGCGGCTGGCGCCGCATCGTCCACAGCGGGGGTCCGGCAGGCACCGGGCTCAGCTCTTCGACCGTCTCGTAGCCAAAGCGCCCGTAGTAGGCGAGGTTGGCCGGGTTCTGGGTCTCGAGGTAGGAGGGGAGGCCCTCTTCGTCAGCTCTTGCCAGGACAGGCTCTTGCAGGGCTGTGCCGATGCCAGAGCGCTGCACAGCAGGGTCGGCCACGAGGAGGGCCAGGTACCAGAGGGGCTCGTGGGGATGGACCTTGTCGAGAGCGGTGAGGTACCTCGTCCCGTCGATGAGGGCACGGGGGCGGGGGATGAGCGCCCGCACGGCCCCGAGTGACTGGCGCAGCTGGGTACTGGCGGGCAGGGGGTAGGACTCCGGCTTGATCCAGATGGCTGCACCGAGGAGCCGTCCGTCCTCCCCGCGGGCGCCGTAGGTCTCGGCGAAGGGGCCGTAGCCGGCGGCCTGCGAGCGCCAGAAGAGCGAGAGGCCCCGAGAGCGCAGGAGATGGGGCGGGCAGAGGTGGACGAAGAAGGGGTCGAAGTGAAAGGCGCGGGCGGCCACAGTGGCCAGCTCTTCGAGCTGGTGGCGGTCGGCTGCGTCGAGCCGCACCACCTTGAAGCTCTCCCGGCGGCTCATGGCTGCATGGTAGGGGGCGGGAGAGCCCTCCGCAGGTCCCCCACCGAACTAGTGTTCGGAACTACACTGGCGTAAGTCGAGAACCGAGCACTGTTACAACCTCGCCGTATCTTCCTCGGACCACTCCGAACAGGCGAGAAGAGATAGAGAAGGAGAGCGGCGATGGAGCGAGACAAGGCACTGGACGTGGCCCTCGGGCAGATCGAGAAGCAGTTCGGCAAGGGCTCGATCATGCGCATGGGCGAGCACGCCGGCGTCGGGGTGGAGGCGATCTCGACGGGGGCCATGTCTCTCGACATCGCCCTCGGCATCGGCGGGCTGCCCCGGGGCCGCGTCGTGGAGATCTTCGGCCCGGAGTCATCCGGCAAGTCCACCCTTGCCATGCACGTCGTCGCCGAAGCCCAGCGCAACGGCGGCATCTGCGCCTACATCGATGCCGAGCACGCCATGGACCCCGTCTATGCCAAGGCGATCGGCGTCGACATCGACGAGCTGCTGATCTCCCAGCCCGACACCGGAGAGCAGGGGCTCGAGATCGCCGACATGCTGGTGCGCTCGGGCGCCATCGACGTCATAGTGGTCGACTCGGTGGCGGCCCTCACCCCGCGGGCCGAGATCGAGGGAGAGATGGGCGACTCCCACGTCGGCCTGCAGGCCCGCCTCATGTCACAGGCGCTGCGCAAGCTGACAGGCACGCTGTCGAAGTCGCGCACCATCGCCGTCTTCATCAATCAGCTGCGGGAGAAGATCGGCGTCATCTACGGCTCGCCCGAGACGACACCGGGCGGCCGGGCGCTCAAGTTCTACTCCTCTATCCGCCTCGACATCCGCCGCGTCGAGTCCATCAAGGACGGGGCCGAGGTGATCGGCAACCGGACGAGGGTGAAGGTCGTGAAGAACAAGTGCGCCCCGCCTTTCCGCTCGGCCGAGTTCGACATCATCTATGGAAAGGGCATCAGCCGGGAGGGCTCGATCCTCGATGTCGCCGTCGACCTTGGGGTCGTGAAGAAGTCGGGGGCCTGGTACACCTACGAGGGCGAGCAGCTCGGCCAGGGCCGCGAGAACGCCAAGCAGTTCCTCCGCTCCACTCCCGAGATGCTCGTCGAGCTGGACCAGCGGGTGCGCGAGATCACCGCCACGAGCGACGAGGCGGAGCTCGAGGAGGTGCCCCTCGGGGCGGCCCTCGAGGACGACGAGCCGATCAGCCTCGGCTGATCACACTTCTCTCTCAGCGAGGGATCGAAGTGTGCTTGAACTCGTTCAGCTCGGGCATCTCCGAGACGAGGCGGACGATGCGCTCGATCGTCGACCGGGCAGCTTCCCCGTCGCCGTCGGGGCGGGTCATGACCCGGACGAAGACCGCTTGGTCGCCGACGATGAAGGTCGGCACGCCCCAGACCTCGTGGCCGGCGACCCCCCTCTCGTGCTCGGCCCGGAAGCTCTGGAGCGGCCAGCCGCTCTCGATCTCGGAGAAGACGAAGTCGGCGTCTACCCCGTTGGCCTCGAGCACCTTGCGGAGCGCCCCCTCATCGCGCAGGTCGCCTCCCTCGTCGTGGCGGAGGGCGAACAGCCCGCGGTGGACGGGGAGGAACATCTCGGGCAGCTTGTCGCGCACGACTATGCCGGCCTGCATGGCAAGGATGCCTGAGTCCTTGTCGGGCTCGTCCCAGACCGGCGTCTCGCCCTCCTCCAAGTGGCCCTGGCTGAGCGAGTAGCCGACGAAGGTGACCTCGAAGGGCGCGCCGCCCTCGAGGGCGGCTACCAGGTGCTCGTGGGCGTTGCGGGCAAAGGGGCACCTGTAGTCCCAGGTCACCTCGAAGGCGGGCAGGGCAGAGTTGTCGGGAGTTGTCGTAGGGCTCATCGTGATGCTCAACGCAGGACCTCGGGTGGCTGTTCCCCACCTGCCAGGTATCTTGGCGGCAGGCGGGTCGGCGGCCGGAGAACAGGTGGGCTCTTTCAGATGAGCGAGACAGGGAGGGCCGGCGAGCCGCAACGGGTCCGCCCCGTGGAGAAGCAGGACCTCGCCCCGCTGGCCGCCGTCCTCGTCGACGCCTTCTACGAGGACCCTGTCACCGTCTATCTCTTTCCGAGCGAGGCGAGCCGACGCCGCCGCCTCGCCCGTTACTTCGGCTTCCAGCTGAGGCGGGTGGGGGAGGTGGGCGGCCTCATCTACACGACCGACGACCTCGCCGGCGTCTCCCTCTGGCTCCCGCCCAAGCGGCGGCCACCCACCCTCTCCTCGGCGCTCGGGCAGCTCTTCGGCGTGCTTTTCATCCTCGGGGCGCAGACGGGGCGGGCAGTCGCCCTCGCCGATCAGCTGGAGCGGGTGCGGCCGAAAGAGGCCCACTACTACCTGGCCGGGATCGGGGTGGCCCCGGCCCGGCAGGCAACCGGAGTCGGCTCGCTCCTCCTCCGACCGGTGCTCGGTCAGGCGGATGAGGAGTGCGTCCCCGTCTACAGG
>JAJYQK010000059.1 GCA_021794645.1 Actinomycetes bacterium | reverse complement strand
GAGCGAGGTCGACTCCGCCCTCGAGGCCGGGCGGGAGCTCCTCGGCCGGCTGGCCGAGCGGGAGCTCGACCCGGCCAGCGGGGCCGAGGAGCTCGGGCGCATCGCCGCCCGGCTCAGCCTGGCCGGGGAGAGATCGCCTTCTCCATGAGGAGGAAGTCCCGCCCCTCGTGCCAGGCGGGAAGGACGGCGGTCGCCTCGTAGCCGAGCCGTCGGTAGAAGCCCTCGGCCGGACCACCGGCCCGCGTCTCGAGGCGCACCCGGGCCGCCCCCTCCTCGGCCGCCAGCCGCTCGACCTCGCCGACGAGCTTGGCGCCGATGCCGTTGTTGCGGGCGGCGGCCGAGACGATGAGGTTGCCGAGGCGGCATGATCCCCGCTGCAGCTGGCCGGTGGCGGTGCCGACCACCTCGCCGCCGCGGCGGGCGGTGACGGCGAAGGGGCGATCGGCCTGGTAGCTGCCGTAGGCGGCGGCCGAGTAGGCGGCCCACTCGTCCTCTTTGAAGCGGGCCGCCTCCGGGTCGAGCATCTCGGCCCGGCAGAGCTCGATCTCCACCCCGCCCCGGCCGACGACCCTCGCCTCGCCGAGGGCGGCCGAGGCGAGCGGGAGCCAGCGCCGGGCGTCGGCGGCGAACTGGAGCAGGGTCACCTCGGCCACGGTGAGAGAGGCCCGGTAGGAGCCAAGCGTGGCGAGGGCGGCCTCGATCCGCCCGGGGTCGATCGACTGGTCGATCGTGACATGGGGGACGAACTCCCGCTCGGGGCGGCCCGGCGGGGGGAGCAACGGACCCTGGGAGAGAGCCTGGCGCAGGGAGGAGAGCTCTTCGAGGTCGCCCGCC
Source organism: Actinomycetes bacterium (assembly GCA_021794645.1). GTDB lineage: Bacteria > Actinomycetota > Acidimicrobiia > Acidimicrobiales > Bog-793 > JAJZLV01. The sequence goes on along the minus strand of JAJYQK010000059.1, from coordinate 15,023 downwards.
ACTTCGAGGTAGAGCACCGGCGCCACCGGGGCGAAGGTGGCGGGCGGGCCGAGCTCGAGCCGGAGCGGTGGGCAGGCGGCCGCCGCCCGGCGCAGCAGCGCCAGGACCTCCTCGAGCTCCTCCTCGGCGACGTTGCGGGGCGGGACGAGGGTGAGGTGGGGGGCGATGCGGGCGAGGGCGGCCGCCCCGAGCGCCCGCCGGAGGCCGTCCACCTCATTAGCGACCCGCCCTCGCAGGACGAGCGAGACCGTGAGGCGGCGGCGGTCGCCCACTGCGGGGCTCAGTGAGCCGGGCTGGCGGCGGTGGTGAGCTCTCCCTCACCGGCCGCCTCGAGGCGCACCCGCGCCCGGCGGGCGGCCACCTCGGCGTCGTCTGGGAAGAGGAGGGCCCGCATGGTCGAGGAGAGCTCGGCCTGCTCTTCTGCCTCCTCCCCCTCGGGCACGACACCGGTGCCGGCCCGGCCGGCTCCGCCGACGTTCTCGCGGCGATCGGCCGTCTCCTCGCTCGAGGCGAGGGCCGCCTCGGCCGCCTCGAGGGCACGGCGGGCCCGGTCGAGGTCGATCTCGTCTGCCGGCTCGGCCACGGAGGCGAGCAGGGTCACCTGGTTGTTGACCACGTGCACGAAGCCCCCGTGGACGGCCGCCCGGAACTCCTCGGCATGGGCCGACGCCCCTTCGCTGGCGTCGGCCCCGGGCGGGGCGATGCGCACGAGCGAGATGTCGACCGCCCCGATGTAGGGGGCGTGGTTGGGCAGGAACATGATCTCGCCCCCGTCGCTTCGCAGCACGACGAACTCCGCCTCACCCGAAAAGAGGATCCGCTCGGGGGTGACGAGCTCGGCCCTCGTCGGCACTAGGAGAACTCCTTTGCCTTCTTGTAGACGTCATCGACGCCGCCGACGTTCAAGAAGGCCTGCTCGGGCACGTCGTCGAGGTCGCCACCGAGGAGAGCCTCGAACGACCTGACGGTCTCTTCGACCGGCACGGTTACGCCGGGGAGGCTCGTGAAGACCTCGGCCACGTACATCGGCTGGGAGAGGAAGCGCTGGATCTTGCGCGCCCTAGAGACCGTGATCCTGTCCTCCTCGGAGAGCTCGTCGAGGCCGAGGATGGCGATGATGTCCTGCAGCTCCCGGTAGCGCTGGAGCACGGCCTGCACCTGGCGGGCGCAGTCGTAGTGGCGGGCACCCACCACCTCGGGGGCGAGGATGTTGCTCGTCGAGGCGAGCGGGTCGACGGCCGGGAAGATGCCGAGCGCCGCGATCTGGCGGGAGAGCTCGGTCGTGGCGTCGAGGTGGGTGAAGGTCGTGAAGGGGGCGGGGTCGGTGTAGTCGTCCGCCGGCACGTAGACCGCCTGCAGCGAGGTGATGGAGTGGCCCCGGGTGGAGGTGATCCGCTCCTGCAGCTCGCCCATCTCGTCGGCCAGCGTCGGCTGGTAGCCGACCGCAGAGGGCATCCGGCCGAGCAGCGTCGAGACCTCCGAGCCGGCCTGGACGAAGCGGAAGATGTTGTCGACGAACAACAGCACGTCCTGGTTCTTCACGTCCCGGAAGTACTCGGCCATCGTGAGAGCCGAGAGGGCGACCCGCAACCGCACGCCGGGCGGCTCGTCCATCTGGCCGTAGACGAGGGCGGCCTTGTCGATGACGCCGGACTCCTGCATCTCGAGCCAGAGGTCGGTCCCCTCGCGGGTCCGCTCCCCCACCCCGGCGAAGACCGAGACACCGCCGTGGTTCTGGGCGACCCGGCGGATCATCTCGGTGATGAGGACTGTCTTGCCCACGCCGGCACCACCGAAGAGGCCGATCTTGCCACCCTGCACGTACGGCTCGAGCAGGTCGATCACCTTGATGCCCGTCTCGAACATCTGGCGCTTGGGCTCGAGAGTGTCGAAGTCCGGGGCGGGCCGGTGGATCTCCCAGTAGTCGTCGGGCTGGCCGATGTCGTCGGTGTCGAGCGGCGTGCCGGTGACGTTGAAGACATGGCCGAGCACGGCGTCGCCGACGGGCACGGTGATGCCGTGCCCGGTGTTGCGGGCGACGGCCCCGCGCGCGAGCCCGTCGGTCGGCTTCATGCAGACGGCCCGGACCCGGCCCTCGCCGATCTGCTGGGCGACCTCGGCCGGCACCACGGTCTCGACGCCGTCGACGGTGAGGGGCATCTCGATCAGGTGGTTGATCTCGGGCAGGGCGTGGGGCGGGAACTCGACGTCGACGACAGGGCCGGCGATGGCCACCACCCGGCCGTCCTCGAGACGGCTGGCGTCCCGGCTTACCTCGGTGCTCTCGACGGTGGTCATGCGAACTCCTCAATCTCCTCTAGCTGTGGGGCGGTGTCACGCTCTCCCCCCTGGCGGAGAGCCTCGGCGCCGCCCACGATCTCCATGATCTCGGTCGTGATGGCGTCCTGGCGGGCCCGGTTCATGACCCGCCGGAGCGTGGTTATGAGGTCGTCGGCGTTCTCGGTCGCCGCCGACATGGCGCGCTGGCGGGCGACGTGCTCGGAGGCAGACGCCTCGAGCAGGGCGCCGTAGAGGGCAGCCTCGGCATAGCGGGGGACGAGCAGGGAAAGGAGCTCGTCGGGCTCGGGCTCGTACTCGAAGTAGCCCTGGCCCGGAGCGAGCGAGCCGGGCCCGGCGGCCGCCGCCTCTTCCTCGCCAGCGGGCCGCGGCACCTGGGCGGCCGGCGAGGGGCGGAGATGGGCGGCCGGGGAGCGGTCCGGGTCGAGTGGGAGGAGCTGGCGGATCTCGACCACCTGGGAGCCGGCCGAGATGAACCGGGTCGAGACGAGCTGGACCATGTCGAGCTCCCCCCGCATGAAGGCAGGGACGACGGTGGCGGCCAGGCGGCGAGCCTCCTCGTAGCTCGGGCGGTCGCCCATCGGGAAGGCGGCGTCGAGCTCTCGGCCCCGGAAGCGGAAGTAGCCGGCTGCCTTGCGCCCGACGCCGACGAGGCGGTAGCGCCGGCCGGCCTGCTCGCCGGTGCGCATCAGCCGCTCGGCCGCCCGCAGCACGAAGGCGTTGTAGCCGCCGCAAAGGCCGCGGTCAGAGACGACGGCGATGACGCCCACCTGGCTCGGTGACTCGGGGACGCCGAGGAGCCGTCCCGGGGCGGAGCCGTCGGCCACGACGTCTGTCAGCACCCTCTCGATCCCCTCGAGATAGGGCCTCGAGCCGGCGATGCGGGACTGGGCGCGCACCATCTGTGAGGCGGCGATGAGCTCCATCGCCCGCGTGATCTTCTTCGTCGCCTCGACGCTGCGGATCCTCCGGCGGAGGATCCGCTCCTGCCCACCGGCCATCTACTGGCTCGCCTCGCCTTCCTCGGCGGGAGCTCCGCCCTCTTTTGATGCGGCCGTCTCGGCCTCGGCCGCTCCAGCCCGCTCGAAGCCGGCCTTCACCTCGTCGATCCCCTTGTTCAAGACGGCCTCGTCGGGCAGCTGGCCGGTCGTGCGGATCTGCTCGAGCACCTCGCCGTAGCGAGCCCGGAAGTGGGCCCGCAGCTCGCTCTCGAAGCGCCGGACGTCCTCGACGGCGATGTCGTCGATGTGGCCGCTCGTACCGGCATAGATGACGACCACCTGCTCTTCGACCGGCAGGGGCTCGTTCAGACCCTGCTTCAAAAGCTCGGTGAGCCGGTAGCCCCGATCCAGCTGGGCCTGGGAGACCTTGTCGAGCTCGGAGCCGAAGGTGGCGAAGGCCTCGAGCTCGCGGAACTGGGCGAGGTCGATCTTGAGCGTGCCCGAGACCTGGCGCATCGCCCGCACCTGGGCCGCTCCGCCGACCCGGGAGACCGAGTTTCCGACGTTGATGGCCGGGCGGACGCCCGAGTAGAACAGATCGGTCTCCAAGAAGACCTGGCCGTCGGTGATGGAGATGACGTTGGTCGGGATGTAGGCCGAGATGTCGCCGGCCTTCGTCTCGATGATGGGCAGGGCGGTGAGCGAGCCCCCTCCCATCTCGTCGGAGAGCTTCGCGGCCCGCTCGAGCAGCCGGCTGTGCAGGTAGAAGACGTCGCCCGGGTAGGCCTCGCGCCCGGGTGGGCGGCGCAGCAGCAGCGAGAGCTGACGGTAGGCCTCCGCCTGCTTGGAGAGGTCGTCGTAGACGATGAGGGCGTGCTCGCCGTTCTCCATCCAGTGCTGGCCCATGGCGCAGCCCGAATAGGGGGCGAGGTACTTGAAGGGGGCGGGCTCGGAGGCCGGCGCCGCCACGACGACGGTGTACTCGAGGGCGCCGTGCTCGGCCAGGGTGGCGACCGTCTGGGCGACCGTCGAGCCCTTCTGGCCGACGGCGACGTAGATGCACTTCACCCCCTGGCCCTTCTGGTTGAGGATCGAGTCGACGGCGACGGTCGTCTTGCCGGTCTTGCGGTCGCCGATGATGAGCTCCCGCTGGCCCCGGCCGATCGGTGTCATGGCGTCGATGGCCTTGATGCCGGTCTGGAGCGGCTCTTTCACCGGCTGGCGCCGGACGATGCCGGGCGCCTGGATCTCGACCCGGCGGGGCTCGACCTGGCCGAGGGCGCCCTTGCCGTCGATCGGGTTGCCGAGGGGGTCGACGACGCGGCCGAGGAGACCGTCACCGACCGGCACCGAGAGGATCCGCCCGGTCGCCCGGACGATCTGGCCCTCCTCGAGGGAGTCGACCGAGCCGAGGACGACCGCCCCGATCGTCTCCTCGTCGAGGTTGAGCGCCAGGCCGACGGTGCCCTCCTCGAACTCGAGGAGCTCGTTGACCTGGGCGCCGGGCAGGCCGACGACACGGGCGATGCCGTCTCCCACCTCGGCGATCCGGCCCACCTGCTCGGCCCTGACCTCGGGGTTGTAGTCGGCGATGTGGCGCTTCAGCGCCGCCTCGATGTCGGCGGGTGAGATGAGCAGCTCTGACATCTTCCTCGTTCTTCTTTCCTTCGTCCCGTTCCTTGCGATCTGTGTCTCTCGGCAGTCCGACCGGCTAGTCGAGCTGCAGTATGGAGTCGCGCAGCTGGTCGAGACGGTGCCGCACCGTCCCGTCTATGAGGGTGTCGCCGACGGCCACCCCGAGGCCGCCGAGGACGGTCGGGTCGACCACGAGCCTCAGCTCGACGGGCCGGCGCATGCGGGCCCGCAGCGCTTCGGCCAGCCTCGTCCGCTCGTCCCCGTCGAGCTCGACGGCGGCCCGCACGTGGGCGACCCGCCTCCCCCGCTCGGCAGCGGCCAGCTCGACCAGGTAGTCGAGCGCCCCGACGAGGTCCCGGGCCCGGCCGCAGCGCAGCACGTAGCCGACGAGAGCGACCGTCTCGTCTCTCACCTTGCCCCCGAGCAGCTCGCCGAGGACAGCCAGGCGAGCCGGGAGGGGGGCGTGCGGCGCCGAGAGGGCCGAGCGCAGCTCCGGCTGGGCCTCGGCCAGGCGGGCCAGGCGGAACAGGTCGTCCTCGATGCCGTCCACCGCCGCCTGCTCGAAGACCTTCTCGAAGATCCGCTCGGCAAAGCCGCGGAGCCGCTCGAGGGAGCCCGCCCGGCCCATGGGCGGCTCGGCGACGACGCCCATCCCGGCCTCTTGCTCCAAGCGGCGGGTCTCGGCCAGCTCGAGCAGCAGCTCGAGGGACTTCGGCAGCTCGCCGGCCCGGTCGTAGCGGACGGCGAAGGAGGAGAGAGCCGCCACTGCCTCGGCCACCCGGCCACCGAGCAGGTCGGTGAGGAGGGCGCTGCGGGCCTCGGCGGGGATGGAGGAGTCGGTGAGGGCGCCCCGCAGCGGCTCTGAGGAGACGAGCAGGCGGCGCAGCTGCGAGAGGCCGTCGACGACCTCGTCGAGGCCCTCTCTGCCGCCGGCCTCGTCCAGCACGGCCGCGGCGTATCCCCGCACGAGCTCGAGCATCAGGCTCCTGCCTCGCCGCCTTGGCCGTCGCCCGAGGTCCGGGCGGCCGCTATCGCCTCGTCGACGAGGGCACGGTGGCGGCTGTCGTCGAGGCCGCTGCCGATCACCCGCTCGGCCGCTCGCAGCACGAGGTCGCCGAGGTCGCTCATCACCTCGTCGCGGGCCCGCTGGCGCTCGAGCTCGATCTCGGAGCGGGCCGCCGCCATCAGCCGCTCGTACTCCTCCTGGCCGCGCCGGCGGCCCTCCTCCCGCAGCTGGTCGGCCATCTCGTTCGCCTGGTCGACTATCTGGCGGGCCTCGGCCCGGGCCGCCTCGAGGGCCTCACGCCGCCGGGCGACCGTCTCGGCCGCCTCCCGGCGGGCATCCTCGGCCGCCTCGATGGCACCCCTGATCTGGGCCTCGCGGGCCGCCATCGCCTTTCTGAGCGGTGGCAGCACCCACTTGGCGATGAAGCCGAGGACGAGCAGGAAGGCGATCAGCTCGAGGATGAAGGTGAAGTTGGGCAGCAGGAAGAGGCTCGCTGCCGGGTGGTCCGCGACCCCCAGGTTTCCCAACATCGTCTATTGGTTCCTTACTTCTTGTAGAGGACGAAGGCGTAGAGGATCATGAAAACGAGGTTGATGAAGTACATGGCCTCGCAGAGGCCGACGACGATGAACATCGTCGTGTAGAGGCGGCCCTGGGCCTCGGGCTGACGGGCGATACCGGCGATCGTCTGGCTGCCGGCCAGGCCGTCGCCGATGGCGGCGCCGATGGCGCCTCCACCGAGCGCCAGGCCACCGCCGATGAACGCACCGGCGGAGCTGATCGCAATGTCGTGTGTCGTGGCACCTGCTGCCATGGTGAATGTCTCCTTGGGATAGTGACTAAGTGGAGAGCGAGGGCGGCTGCCCGCTGGCGGCCCGGCAGACTAGCCGAACCCCGGGTCCGCTTCTTAAAAGGTCAGTGGCCTCCCGCGACGGCGGCGTCGAAGTAGAGGATGGTCAGCAAAGAGAAGATGAAGGCCTGCACGGGACCGACGAAGAGGCCGTCGAAGAGCTTCCAGACGAAGTCGAGCACCGGGATGGGCAGCACCAGCTTGGCCGGCAGGTCCGCGATGAGCACGAGCATGATGCTGCCGGCGAAGATGTTCCCGAAGAGCCGGAGGGCCAAGGTGAGGGGCTTTGCGATCTCCTCGACGAGGTTGATCGGGAAGAAGGCCAGGTTCGGCTTGAAGTAGTGGCCGATGTAGCTCTTGAAGCCGCTCTTGGCGATCCAGGTGACGTGGACGAGGACGATGACGAGGATCGCCATGGCGGCCGGCAGGTTGATGTCACCGGTCGGCGCCGGCAGGATCTGATGGTGGCCCGGGTAGGTGGTCGGGAACATCTCGAGCCAGTTGCTGATCAAGATGAAGAGGAAGAGCGTCACCGCCAGCGGCACGACGAAAAGGCCCCGCTCGCCCATCGTGGAGCGGACCTGGTTCTCGACCGCCCCGACGATCGTCTCGAAGGCGAGCTGCAGCTTGCCCGGCACCCCGGCGGTGGCCTTGGCCCGCAGCACGAGTCCGAGCGCGACGATGACGAGCCCGGCCACGCCGACGCTCACGAGGTCGTCGATGTTGATCGTGAAGCCGAAGAGCTTTCCGTAGATGTGGTCGCCGACAGGGACGCTGATGGCGAGCAGCGATGGGGTCAAGCCGCCGCCCCCCGTTGCCGCACCACGCCGATGATCAGGTTCAAAAGGAACATGAAGTAGAAGACGGCGATGCCGGCCACCGACCCGAGCCCGAGGGCGGTGGAGGCGATGGCGAGGCCGATCACGATGACGGTCGTGATGGCGAGGCGGGCGAGGGTGAGCGAGGCGAGCGCCCGGATCGGCTTGGCCATCTTCTTCTCGCTCACCTTGGCCGTCTGGGCGGTCACGAGCCGGATGTTCATGAGGCCGAGGCAAAAGCCGATGACGAGGCCCCAGGCGAAGATGACCGCCGACAAGAAGGCGGCGACGAGGAAGCCGACGACGCCGACGGCGATGGACGAGAGCACCGTCCGGCGGAGGACGCGTGTCAGCTCGGGCAGGGAGAACTGCTCGAGCAGGGCTGCCAGTGAATTCATAGTCCCGTTGTCACTTCCTCGCGGGCGGTGACCGCCCGCTCGTGCCTCACATGTACCTGCGCATCTGGTTCCGGACTGTCGCGACGGCCCCGGCCACCCCGAGCACGAGCCCGACCAAGGTGAGAGGCACGCTCGCACCGATGCTCTCGCCCAACCAGTACCCGAGGCCCATGCCGGCCACGAGGCAGGTTGCAACCGAGAGCCCCATCCCCAGCAGCAGGAACGGGCTCGGTGAGGGCTTGCTCCCCACGTCGGCTCCCTATCCTCGCATCGGAGGGTGGTGGCGGGCAAAACGGCGCCGGTGGACCCTGCGGTAGGCCGCCACCTGCTCGTCCCGCAGCCCCCGCAGCCGCTCGGCCTCGCTCCCGGCCGTGGCCCCCTCGCCCCGGTGGGCATAGGCGGCGCCGGGTACCGGCCGGCGGGCTCCGGGCCGGAAGACGGTGAAGAGGGCCACGACCAAGATGGCGACCGCTATCGGCACGGCGCCGTTCCACTTCGGGTCGAAGGTCGGGTAGAGCACGAGCCCGGAGATGACGAAGGTCCAGCTCCAAAGGAGGAGGACGGCCCGGCGATGGCCATGGCCGAGGCGCATGAGCCGGTAGTGGAGGTGGCCGAGGTCCCGCTGGGTGACAGAGGCCCGGTGGATGGTGCGCCGGATGATCGCCAGCAGGGTGTCGAGGATGGGCACCCCGAGGATGACGAGGGGCACGACGAGGGGGGCGAAGAAGTAGTAGGTGGTGCCCGAGACGACCTCGGCCACCTGGCCGCCGATCTCCATCGTGGCGGCCGCCATGACGACGCCCAGCACCATGGCACCGGTGTCGCCCATGAAGATCTTGGCCTTGTGGAAGTTGTGGGGCAGAAAGCCGATGCAGGCCCCGCAGCAGGCCGCCGCCAGCAGCGGCCCGATGTTGTTCGAGCTGAGGACGCCGAGGTCGATGAGGCGGAGGCCGTAGATGCAAAGCGCCCCCGAGGCGATGGCGATGACCCCGGCGGCCAGGCCGTCCAGCCCGTCGATGAGGTTGACGGCATTGGCGATGCCGATCACCCAGAGGGCAGTCACGAGGGGGAGGATGGAGGAGGAGAGGACGATGTAGCCGGGCAGGAAGGGCACCTTGAAGTGGGTCATCGTGACCCCGAAGAAGTAGAGCACCATGGCGGCCAGCACCTGGCCGGCCACCTTGGCGGGGGGCGAGACGGAGCGGACGTCGTCGACGAGGCCGAGCAGGCCCATGGCCGCCACGGCCAGCAGGACCCCGGCCGGGGCGCCGAGGCGGCCCAGGCCGGCCACGCCAGAGGAGAAGGCGAACTGGGCCCGGAAGACCGGCAGCTGGCCGGCGATGAGGAGGGCGATGGCGAAGCCGACGGCGATCGCCGTGCCGCCCGCCGTCGGCGTCGGACGGGTGTGGACCCGCTCGGCGTCGGGCATGACGACGAGACCCTTCCCGACCGCCACCTTGCGCACGAGGAAGGTGAGCCCGTAGGTGGCGACGGCCGCCACCAGGGCGACCACGACGGAGCCGAGCTCCGGGCTCAACCGCTCTGCCTCTCAGGAGAGGGCGCCGGCGCCCGCCGGGTAGGGGTCGAAGGCGGCGCAGAGCTGGCGCACCTCGGCCCGGATCTCTTGCAGCCGGCTCTCGTCCTCGCGGTGGCGCAGAACCCGGGCGATGAGCGAGGCGACCGTGGCCATCTCGGCCTCCCCCATGCCGGCGGTCGTCTCGGCCGCCGTCCCGAGCCGGAGCCCCGAGGTGACAAAGGGGCTACGGGGGTCGTCTGGGATCTGGTTCCGGTTGCAGGTGATGCCGGCCCGGTCGAGCACCTCCTGGGCCGCCTTGCCGGTGAGCTCGCCGTCGAAGTCCCTCAGGTCGACGAGGAGGAGGTGGTTGTCGGTCCCGCCGGCGACGATGCGGAAGCCCTCGGCACTGAGCGCCTCTGCGAGGGCGCGGGCGTTCGCCTTCACCTGCCGGGCGTACTCGATGAACTCGGGCCGGGCCGCCTCGGCGAAGGCCACGGCCTTGGCGGCGATGGTGTGCTCGAGCGGGCCGCCCTGCAGGCCCGGGAAGATGGCCGAGTCGACGGCCTTGGCCAGCTCCTCGCCACAGAGGATGGCGCCGCCCCGCGGTCCCCGCAGGGTCTTGTGGGTGGTGAAGGTGACGATGTCGGCCACCCCGACCGGGCTCGGGTGCTCGCCGGCCGCGATGAGGCCGGCCGGGTGGGCGGCATCGAACATGAAGCGCGCCCCCACCTCGTCGGCGATCTCCCGGAAGGCGAGCGGGTCGATCGTCCGCGAGTAGGCGGTGGCCCCGGCCACGATCAGCTTCGGCCGCTCCGACTTGGCCAGGTGGCGGACGAGGTCGAGGTCGATCCGCTCCCCCGAGCCATCCGGGCGGGCGGCAGTGACGCCGTAGGCGACGAAGCGGTAGAGCTTGCCGGTGACCGAGACGGGCGAGCCGTGGGTGAGGTGACCGCCCTGGTCGAGGCGCATGGCGAGGATGGTGTCGCCCGGCTCGACGAGTGCCATGTAGGCCGCCAGGTTGGCCGGGGCGCCGGCATGGGGCTGGACGTTGGCGTGGGCGGCCCCGAAGAGGCTCTTTGCCCGCTCCCGCGCCAGCTCCTCCACCTGGTCGGCGACGGCGTTCCCGCCGTAGTAGCGACGGCCGGGATAGCCCTCTGAGTACTTGTTGGTGAGCACGGAGGCCGAGGCGGCCATGACGGCGGTCGAGGTGAAGTTCTCCGAGGCGATGAGCTGGATCGTCGTGCGCTGCCTCGTCAGCTCCCCCTCGAGCAGGTCACGCAGGGCCGGGTCGGAGGCGAGCGCCGCCGAGACGAAGTCGGCGAGCGAGCCGCCGCCCGGGTCAGTTGTCATGGCAGGCGAGCTTACCCAGGACGCCCCGCCGGCTCATTAGCCAAGTTGCCTTCGAACCACGCGCAAGTCTCGTGCGCCCGAGCCGTTACCTGGCCATGGCAGCACAGCGAGAGCCGGCCCCGCCCCGGGCGCTCCGGCTCGTCCTCGGCGCCCTGGCGCCGGGCCGGGACGGGTGGGGTGCCGGCAGTGCCGGCGCCCCGGCTGAGGTCCTGGCGCTCGACTGCCACCAGAGCAGGTACCGCTCACCCCGACCGGGGTACGGATCGGCCAGCAGGCGCAAGGGAGGCCCCCCTCCTGCCTGCGAGAGGAGGGAATGATGCGACCGAACGGCAAGGTCCGCCACGTCCTGGTGGCGCTTGCAGTGCTAGCCCTTGGCCTCGCCATGGCGGCTGTGCCGGGGCTGACGAGCCCGGGCCGGACCGCCGCTGCCGCCACCCGCCACCGCCGACCGCGGCCGCGGGCCGCCCGGCCTGCCCCCATCACCTTCAGCCACGCCACCGTGGTCGACGCCCAGCGGATCACGGGGGAGCCGAGCCTCTCCATCTCGCCCAAGCTGAACAGCGCCCACCAGTACGACACCTACGTCAGCACCCCCTTCGGCTTTGCCACCACGGCCAGCTTCATCTGGAAGTCAGAGGACGGCGGCACGTCGTTCCACCTCGTCGCCGGCCAGCAGCCTCCTCTCGGCAAGCCCGACACCTGCGTCGGGGGCGGAGACAGCGGCATAGTCAACGACTCGGCCGGCAACCTCTACTTCACCGACCTGCAGGGGCTGACCGACGTGAGCGGCGCCGTCTCGACCGACGGTGGCCGCTCCTTTTCCTTCACCTGCAACCAGGCCAACGACACCGGCGTAGACCGCCCCTGGATCGCCGCCTACCGGGACCCGCTCACGAACGGGCGGGAGTACATGGCGGTCGACTCCGTCGAGCAGTGCACCTACGAGTGCGGACTGGGACAGGCCGGCTCCAACATGCTCGAGCTCACCCAGGCCTCGGGCCTCGAGGCGGCCCACCAGGTCTTCAGCCCGCTGCCCGGCCAGCAGATCGAGCCGGACGGCATCGTCGGCGGCCTCGTCGTCAACCAGCGGACAGGCTCGCTCGCCATCGCCCACAGCGCCCTCACGACGACGAGCGGCAAGCTGACGGGGGGCGGGGACGCCAACGGCAACGACAACGCCGTCGTCGTCGACGTCTTCCCGAAGGGCTACTCGGCCACCACGCCGACCCCGGTGCCGCCGGGCGACATCTCGCTCTGCAAGCCCTACAACCCGGTCGGCCCCTGCTACAGCTCGACCGTCTACGCCGGACCGCTGGCCGCCAACGGCAACTCCAAGGTGACCGTCGGCCAGGACTTCACCCCGATCGCCATCGACCGCAACGGCGACCTCTACGTCGTCTGGGCGCAGTCGCCCGTCAACCCCTCGACCGGCCTCATCGACGGCCCGACGACGGTCTATCTCGCCGTCTCGACGGACAACGGCCGCAGCTGGAGCCACCCGATCGACGTCTCGGGCCACATCCGCGGGCTGCGCACCAACCTCTTCCCCGCCGTCGCCTCGGAGGGCCGGGGGACCGTCGACGTCGTCTGGTACGGCACGAAGACCCTCGGCAACTGCAAGAGCGCCGGGGGCTGCGGCTCCTCTGCCATCAAGGCCTCCTGGAACGTCTACTTCGCCCAGTCGCTCGACGTCCTCACCCGCCGGGGGACCTTCAACCGGCGGCTCAGCTTCCGCACGGCGAAGGTGACCGAGTACCCGAACCACTTCGGGGCGATCTGCACGATGGGCATCGGCTGCTCGACCGGCGGTGACCGCGGCCTGCTCGACTTCATCCAGGTGCAGGCGGCTCCCGACGGCGCCGCCTACGTCGTCTGGGCGGACTCGGCCAACACGAACGGCGCCGGCGGCACCTCTTCTGCCGCCATCGACTTCGCCCGGCAGACAAGCGGCCCCGGCCTCTTGCACAAGAGCGTCCGTGGCCCCCGCCGCTACACCGGCTGCGCCCCCGGCTCGCGGGAAGCGATCTACGCCGCCAACGGCAGCGAGACCAAGGCCAGCCCGAACCTGCAGATCCTCTCCTCTTGCATAAAGGGGCCGGACCGGGCGGGCGACTACGTCGTCACGATGAAGCTCCGCTCGCTCCGCTCGCTCTCGGTCTCGCCCGCCCTCGGCGGCACGGCCGCTCTCTGGCTCACCCGCTGGGAGCTGCCGACAGCCCACCCGAGCTTCGCCGACCAGGGCCATGTCTTCTATGCCGCCATGGAGTCTGACAGCGGTGGGACGCCCACGTTCTATGCCGGCGAGACGAAGACCTTGGCGGCCGGTCCGGGACCCCTCGGCTCGGGCCAGGGCTTCTTCTTCACCTACCCGCCCACCACCGCCGTGAAGGGCCACTACGACGCCCGGACCGGCGTCATCACGATCGACGTGCCGGCCCGGGTGGTGGGCAACGCCGCCCGTCGCCGCCTCGAGCTCTACAGCGTCACCGGGCTCACGGCCACCCAGTCGGAGCCCTCCTCGCTCTCCTCCAACCTGGCAGCCAACGTCTTCAACCTCATCGACGCCAGCGCTCCCTACGACGCCCGCTGAGAGCCCGGGGCGGGCGGCCAGGGCCGCCCGCCCCGGGCTTGCTCAGCCCGCCACGGCGAGGATCTCCTCGAGGGCGAGGCCGCCCTCTCGCAGCAGACGGGGGGAGGGGCCGATGAGGGAGACGACGCTCGAGGGCACCCCCTCGCAGGGGCCGTCGTCCACGACGACGCTCACTGCCTCCCCGAGCACCTGGCGCAGCGAGGTGGCCGTCCGCAGGGGCGGCTCGCCATGCAGGTTGGCGCTCGTCACCGCCAGCGGCCCTGAGGAGCGAAGGAGCCGGCGAGCCACCGCCTGGTCAGGGCAGCGCAGCCCGATGGTCGCCTCGTCGCCCCCGAGACGCAGTCCGAGGCCCGGGCGGCGGGGCACCACGATCGTGAGCGGCCCCGGCCAGAAGGCCTGGGCGAGGCGGGCCGCCCGGGCGTCGAGCAGGCCGAGGCGGCCCGCCTCCTCCGGCTCGGAGACGAGGACCGGGAGGGCGCTCGAGTCGGGCCTCCTCTTGGCGGCAAAGAGGCGGTCGGTCGCTCCGGCGACGAAGGGGTCGGCCGCCACCCCGTAGACGGTCTCTGTCGGGAGCCCGACGACCTCGCCCCGGGCGAGCGCCGCCAGGGCGGTGGCGATGGCCTCTTCCAGCTCGGACCTCACCTCCGGGCCACCAGGGCTCGGGGGCGACCGGCGAGGTCGGCCCGCACGAGCGAGCGGCCAAAGCCGCTCTTCCTCGCCAGCTCGAGGGCGGCCTCGGCCTGGTGGGGGGCGATCTCGAGCACGACCACTCCCCCAACCCCGAGCCAGGCGGGCGCCTCGCTAACCAGCACCTCGATCGCCTCAGTGCCCGCCGGCCCGGCGACGAGGGCCTCATAGGGGTCGTAGTCCCTCACCACCGGCTCGAGGTCGGGCCACTCGCCAGCAGCCAGGTAGGGGGGGTTGGAGATGACGAGGTCGAGCTGCCCGCGCACCTGCGCGGGCAGCGCCTCGAACCACGAGCCCTGCCGGAAACAGACCTGCTCCTCAAGGCCCCGGTGGCTCGGGGCGAGGAGAGCCGCGTTCTCCCGGGCGAGCGAGAGCGCCGGCGCCGACACGTCGGTGGCAAAGAGTCGGGCCCGTGGCCCGACTTCGACGGCGAGCGAGAGGGCGATCGCTCCCGAGCCGGTGCCGAGGTCGGCGAGGAGGAGAGGGCCGGCGGGCGGCAGCTGTGAGAGCGCCACCTCCACCACGAGCTCCGTCTCGGGGCGGGGGACGAGGGCCCGGCCGTCAGCTCGCAGCAAAAGCGAGCGAAAACCCCAGCGCGAGAGGAGGTGCTGCAAGGGCTCGCCGGCCGCTCTCCGGGCCGCCAGCCGGCGGGCGGCCGCCGGCGGGTCGGGCGCATGGCGGGCGTCCTCGAGGATCCAGCGAGCCTGCTGGCGAGAGCCGGTGAGAAGGGCGAGCTCTCTCTCGAGCTGCCCGGCCTCCTCAGGCCGAGCTGCGCTCGAGCTGTCGGATGCGCTCATCTGCCACCAGGGCATCGACGAGCTCGTCGAGGTCGCCCATGAGGACCTTGTCGAGCTTGTAGAGGGTGAGGTTGATCCGGTGGTCGGTGACCCGGTTCTCCTTGAAGTTGTAGGTGCGGATCTTCTCCGAGCGGCCG
>JAJYQK010000197.1 GCA_021794645.1 Actinomycetes bacterium | reverse complement strand
AGGACGAGCCGGCCGACCCCTCGGCGGGCGGGCTCGCCGCTTTACCGGGCTACCTCTCGGCCGGAGCAGTCATCTCTGTCGACTGGCGGCTAAAGCGCCGCCAGCTCGTCGACGAGTAGGTCGATCTCGGCCTCGGTGTTGAAGGCGTGGGGAGATGCCCGCACGATGGCCTCGAGCCCCCGGCCGGGGAGGTCGATCCGATTGAAGGTGGCATCGCTCGCCACGACGTTGATGCCCGCCTGAGCGAGGCGCTCCATCACCGTCCGCGCCTCAAAGCCCGGAACCGTGAACGAGACGATGCCGCAGCGCTCGACGCCGCCGTCGTGCACGCTGGCGCCCATGGCGGTCAGCTGCTCCCGCAGGCGCTCAGAGAGCGACTTGATCCGCTCTGATATCTCCTCTATGCCGATCGCGAGGGCGTAGTCGACGGCGGTGCCGAGGCCGATGCGAGAGGCGAAGGAGCTCTCGAAGACCTCGAAGCGGGTCGCCCGCTCCCTCGGCTCCCACTCCTCGGCGCTCAGCCAGTCGCCCGAGGTGGCGTCAACACCGATCGGCACCATCTGCTCGGACCACTCGGGCGCAACGAAGAGCCAGCCCGTACCCCGCGGGCCCCGGAGAAACTTCCGCCCCGTGCCGGTGGCGACGGCGCAGCCGATCTCCCCCACGTCGAGGGGGAGCTGCCCGGCCGACTGGCAGGCGTCGAGAAAGAAGGGCACCTTTGCCGCGGCCGCCAGCCGGCCGACCGCCGCCACTGGGTTGATGAGACCACGGTGGGTGGCGACGTGGGTGGCCGTGATGAGAAGCGGCCGGTCCTCGAGACGTCGAGCGAGGTCCTCGAGGTCGATCGAGCCATCCTCGGTCGAGGCCACCACCTCTATCTCGATGCCGAAACGCTCCCTCGCCTGCAAGAGCGAGAGGTAGTGGCTGCCATAGGCGATCCTGTCGACGAGCACCCGCCCGCCCTTGTCGAGATAGCCCGCCAGCCCGAGCCCCCAGAACGCCTTGGCCCAAGAGGCGGTGTCGCTCTCGGTCAGCATCACGTCGAGCGGGTCGGCGCCCACTAGCCGTCCGACCGAGGCCCGCGCCCCCTCGATCCTGTCGATGGCGGCGGACTTGGCCTCGTAGCCACCGATGGTGGCCTCGAGCCGGAGGTGCTCGATGACCGCCTCGAGGACCGGCTCGGGCATGAGGGAAGCCCCAGCGTTGTTCAGGTGGACGACTTTCTCACAACCCGGAGTGTCGGCTCGCAGGCTCTCGATGTCGAGTGGCATCCCACCGTTCTACCGGCCGACCCGGCAGATGCCAAAGGGCCGAAAGTCCCTCCTCAAGTCCGTCCCGCTCGTTGAGAATGTCGCCAGTGCACCCGGGGTCTCGGCCGGACACCGCACCGGTCCGGCCGAGTCTCGGGTGACACCGAGGTCCAGCAGGAGATGGCCGCCCGCCGGCCGAGGAGAGCAGCCTGCCGTCTAGGCCGAGAGCCCGTCGAGGAAAGAGAGAGACAAGGTGGCGATCAACGTCGAGGAGGTGCCCGGGCTCGCGCCCGAGCTGAACGACATCCGCCGGCGGACCGCCCGGGTGGTGAACGAGGACATCCTGCCGGTCGAAGCAGAGCTCACCTGGCTCTCGCGGGGCTACGCCCTCGATGCCGAGGAGCGGGAGCACCACCGGCGCCGGGCCATCGTGTTGAAAGAGGAGATCAAGGCCAAAGTGGCAGAGGCCGGCCTTTGGGCCCCCCACCTGCCGACCGAGTACGGAGGAATGGGCCTCGACTTCCTCTCGCTCGCCTACATGCACGAGATCCTCGCCTATGCGGCCGGGGCGAGCGAGCTGTTCGGAGTGGCCGCACCCAACGCCGGCAACGCCTCGCTCCTCGTGAAGTACGGGACGAAGGAGCAGAAGGAGCGCTTCCTGATCCCCCTCGTCGAGGGCAAGATCGAGTCCGGCTTCTCGATGACCGAGCCCGACAGCGCCGGCTCGGACCCCCGCTCCCTCCGGGCCGAGGCGGTCCGCGAGGGTGACGAGTGGGTGATCAACGGCCACAAGTGGTTCACCTCGAACGGCATCGCAGCCGACTTCTTCATCGTGATGTGCCGTGGCTTCGACCAGAGCGGCGAGCTCGGGCCCGCTGGGCAGATGGTGCAGATCATCGTCCCGACCGCCACGCGAGGAGTCGAGGTGGTCCGCGGCATAGGCATCTTCGGCCACGAGCACTCCGACCATTGCGAGGTCGTCTATGACAACGTCCGCGTACCGGTCGCCAACACCCTCGGCCTCGTCGGGGAGGGCCATCAGGCCGCCCAGGACCGCCTCGGGGCGGGCCGGGTCTACCACTGCATGAACAGCATCGGTCAGATGTGGCGGGCCTTCGACCTCATGATGGAGCGGGCGATGGGTCGCCAGGTGCATGGTGGGCTGCTGAGAGACAAGCAGTTCATCCAGGGCTTCATCGCCGACAGCTACTCAGATCTGCAGGCGGCCCGCCTCATGACCGTGCAGGCGGCCGAAAAGGTCTCACGGGGTGACCCCGAGGCCCGCACTGCCATCTCCGCCATAAAGGTCTTCGTCCCAGCTGCCTTTGCCCGTGTCGTCGACAGAGCCATCCAGGTATGGGGCGGCGCCGGCGTGACGAACGACCTGCCCCTCTCACGGATGTTCCTGAGCGCCCGGGTGCTGCGGATCGCCGACGGCCCGGACGAGGTGCACCGCATCCTCGTGGCGAAGAACCTGTTGCGCCGCTACGAGGCCGGGCGCCCGCTCGACTTCGCCTCCTGAGCCGCCCCGGCCGCGATGGCCGGCAGTCTCACCGTCACGGTCGTGCCCTCCCCGGGCGTGGAGGAGAGGCGGATGGTCCCGCCATGCTGCTCGACGATCACCTGCACGATGCTGAGACCGAGGCCTGTCCCGGGGATGGCCTGGTCGACGGCGTTCGAGGCCCGGAAGAAGCGCCCGAAGAGCTGGGCCTGCTCCGCCTCAGGAATGCCGATGCCGGTATCGCTCACCGATATCTCGACCGCCTCATCGACGGGCTCTGCGGTCAGGCGCACCTGGCCCCCGCTCGGTGTGAACTTGACGGCGTTCGACAAGAGGTTGTCGACCACCCGGTCGAGCTGGACCGGATCGGCCTCGACTGCAAGCGGCCCCCGGCTGACATCGACGTCACAGACGAGGGCCACGCCCTTTTCTGTTGCCTGGGGCGCCATCGAGAGGACGGCCTGGCGCAGCGCCGGGGCGAGGTCGACAGCCACGAGGCCGGGGCGGAACTGTCCTGCCTCCATCCGCGAGAGCGTGAGGAGGTCCTCGATCAGCCCGCGAAGTCGGGCGACGTTGCGTCCGACTATGCCGAGCATCTTGGCCTGCTCGGAGGTGACGGGCCCGGCGTCGCCGTCTGCCAGCAGCTCGACATAGCCGTTGATGCTCGTGAGCGGAGTGCGCAGCTCGTGCGAGACCGTCGAGAGGAATTCGCTCTTCGACCTGTCGAGCTCCTGCAGCTCAGCCACGATCCGGCGCTCCCTCTCGTACAGCTGGGCATGCGCCAGTGCCTGGGCGAGGTCGTCGGAGGCCGCTTCAAGGATGTCGAGCTCCTCGTCGGACCAGACCCTCGGAGCGCTCGTCGAGACCGCCAGCACGCCGAGGGTGGACTCGTCGGTCTGAAGCGGGTAGATGACGCACGCTCCCACCTGGCTGCGCAGCAACCGCTCCTGCAAATCGGCGTCGTCGAGCGGCTCGCCCTCGATGTCGTTCGAGATGATCGCCCGCCGCCCCGTCTTGCGATCGGTCCTCACCGAGTCGATGGAGTAGCCGGCTGAGCCAGAGAGCTCCGCCGGCAGGCCGGGGGTGGCCGGGTCGTGCCAGTGAGCGGCCGGTGACCCGAGCGAGCCGTCATCGGTCACCAGCCGGATCACGACCCGATCGAGCAAGAGGGCGGTGCCGATGTCTCGCACCGACTCCTCGAGGACGGCGTCGAGCTCGAGCTGCTCGCGAAGGCGACGGCTCAGGTTGGCCGACAGCGCCCGCAGCCTCTCCCGGCGGCTGCGGACGGCTTCGAGGCTCGCATAGTCATCGGCGACGGCGTTCAGCGCGCGGGCGACGGCCCTCGTCTCGGCCGGGCCCTGCTCTGAGTCGACCCGCCGAAAGGGCTCACCCCGGCGGATCTCTGCCAGCGCGCCGGCAAGCGACTCGAGCGGTGGAACGAGGAGACGGCGCAGCCCTAAGCCTTCGTAGGCGACGACGAGGAGGATGAGAGCGGTGGAGAGGATGAGGATGATGACCTTCACGAGCATCCCGGAGGTGACGGCCCGGTCCGCCTGGCGCGCTTTCAGCCCCACATAGCGCGCCACAGCCCTGTTCGTGTCCCGCACCCGGTCGAACAGCCGCTTGCCGGCGGCATCGAGCGAGTCGCTGCGAGCGGAGAGCTTGTGGGCGAGGATCGGTGCGGCGAACTTCCCGAGCCAGTTGCGGGCGGCGGTCCGCTCGGCCAGCACCAGGTGGGTGGCGACGGCATTGCCGCTCGCGAGCGAGAGGGCCCGGCGCATCTCTCCCGGCCACTGCCCCACCCCGAGCCGGTAGGGCTGCAAGAAGGCGCCCCGGCCCGTCAGCTGGTAGCCGCGCAGGCCGGTCTCGGCATTGGTGAGCGACTGCAAGATGGCGGCGTTCGCCTGGTCGAGCGGCTCGAGAGAGTGGAGCACGGTGTCGACCGAGCTGTCTGTCACAGCCGTGATCACGGCGTTTGCGCCCATGGCCACGAGCACGACGACGAAGACCGAAAGGAGCATCTTGCGGACGATGGCCCGCACGGTGGGCGCCTTGGTGCCTTTGCGGTTCACCGGGTCACCTCGAGGGGCTCTTCTTTGGTAAAGCCTCGCCGGGTCATCTCTCCCCAGACGGCCTCGTGCCCGCGTAGCGCCGCCCAGATGCCCTGCAGCCCCCAGACTCCGACGAGCTGGCGGTACCAGAAATTCTCGATGAAAGCGGCAGCGACGGCCGTGAAGAGGTCGTGCCAGTCGGGATAGCGGTGGAACGAGAGCTCCTCGACCGCCAGCGAGGTCAGGCTCAAGAGGAAGCCATAGCCAAAGGCCGCTATCACGAAGAGGAGGGCGAAGTAGAGGTTCACGACATTCAGCACGAGGCCGAGGAGGACGATCGGGGTGCCTAGCACCTCTACAAAGGGGGCTCCGAACTCGAAGAGCAAGAACCAGGGGAAGGCGAAGAGACCGATCCGCCCGTAGCGGGGGTTGAGCATCATCACCCGGTGGCGCCAGAGCACCTCCGCCAGGCCGCGGGCCCAACGACGCCGTTGTCGTGCCAGTACCCGCGCCGACGCAGGCACCTCAGTCCAAGAGACCGGCTCTGAGACGAAGGCGATGCGGTACCGTCGCCCGTTCTCGCGCATGTAGCGGTGGACGCGGACCACGAGCTCGGCATCCTCGCCGATACACGTTGCGTCGAGGCCGCCCACCTCGATGAGGACGTCGCGGCGGAAGACCCCGAAGGCGCCCGAGATGATGAGGAGCGACTGCAGCTTGGACCAGCCCGCCCGTCCGAGCAAGAAGGCTCGCAGGTACTCGACAACCTGGATCCGGGCGATCCAGCCCTGCGGCATCCCCACCCGGACGACCCGGCCGTCGACGATCGTGCAGCCATTGGCGGCCCGCACGACGCCACCTGTCGCCACCACGCGCTCGGGGTCATCGACGAAGGGCTTCACGACATTCAAGAGAGCCTCTGAGTCGAGGATCGAATCGGCATCGACGAAACAGACGAGGTCCATCGTGGCGAGGTTCGCCCCGAGGTTGAGGCTGTCGGCCCGGCCCGAGTTCTCCTTGGCGACGACCACGAGAGGGCTGCCGTTGCCCGGGGCGTAGACGGCCTTGGGCGGCACCCTCGTCTCGATGCCGGTCGGGACGACCATCGGCACATCGACGAGGTCGAAGGCCTCTTGCAGCACGCCGAGGGTGTTGTCCTTGGAGCCGTCGACGACGACCATCACCTCGAGGCGAGGGTAGCGAAGCGACATCATCGCCTTCACCGCCTGCACGATCCCGGCCTCCTCGTTGTAGGCCGGCATGATCACCGTCACGCTTGGCGTGAACGGGTTCACCAGGTCGTCCTCGTGGCCGGCATAAGAGCGGGTCTGGGCCCGGCGGTGGAACTCGTGGGCGGCGAGCAGGATCAGGCCCGCGTAGCTCGAGTTGATGGCCAGGAAGTAGACGAGCATCGCCCAGTCCGTCCCGTTCAAGACGGCCAGCACGACCGACTTCACCGGGCCACCCGCCCGATCGCCGCCAGCGCCAGAGCGGCGCGCGCCTGGGTGGCCGCCCGCGTCGCCTCCGAGCTGCTCGCCTTCCGGGCAGCGGTGGCCTGCTCGAGGACGGCCCTCCCGAGCGGTCCGAGCCGGGCGAGCCGAGCGGCTGCTCGAGCACCCAGCCGGAGGTCCGGGTCGGCCATGAGCAGGCCGAGAGCTTTGGCCGCCTCGGGCGTCCCCACCGAACCGAGAGCTTCCACCGCCACCTCTCTCAGCTGTGGCTCGTGTTGGCGTCCGGCCGCCTGCACGAGCTCGCCTGTCCAACCGGGCAGGCCGAGTCGGCCGAGCGCTCCCACTGCAGAGACCCGGACGGCGAGCACCGGGTCGGACCCCGCCAGCTTGCCCAGCTCGCCGGCACTCGACAGAGCGCCGATGCGGCCGAGCACGTCGGCCGCCAGCGAGCGAAGGTTCCAGTCGGCCGAGGAGAGGGCGGCTGTGAGAGCCGGACAGGCCGGCACGCCGATCCGCAAGAGGGCATGGGCCGCTATTCCCCTCGGGACCGGATGCCTACCGACGGCTGCCTCGATGAGCCCGCTGGCGGCTGCGGGGCTCCGCAGCTGGCCGAGGGCGCGCGCAGCGACGATGCGGACGTCGGTGCGCCGGTCCTTCAACAAGGGCAGCAGACGGGGGGCGAGCTCGACATGGCCGAGCGAACCGATCATCTCGGCCGCCCTCGCCCGCTCGCTCGCCCTGCGCGAGAAGAGCGCCCGGAAGGCCCAGCCGGTCGAACCGTGGGCGTCGATGAGCGAGGCGAGCGCCTCCTTGGCACCCCCTCTCACCTTGCCGACCAGGCCGATGGCGACCGGCGCCAGGGCGGCCCAGTCCTCATCCCCAAGCCCCTGCAGGCGGCGGAGGCTCTCCCCCTCGGGATCATCCTCGGCCGCGACCTCGAGCAGGAGCGGTCGCAGCGGGCCGAGGCGGGCGGCGGTTCGGCGCTCAGCCTTGAGCCTGCTGGCCCGCGTGGCGACGACGAGGGCCGAGCAGGCAAGGATCAAAAAAGCGTCCGCCGCGATGGCAGCGAAGATGACAGAGAGCGGTACGTTCACCGACGAGCCCGTGCCAGCAGGGCGTCCACCCTGCTCACGAGCTCACGCGGGCTGAACGGCTTGACGACGTAGTCGTCGGCTCCCGCCCCGAAGCCCTCCTCCACATCCCCCTCCTGGGCCCGGGCCGTCAGCATGACCACGAGGACAGAGGCGGTGGCCGGGTCGGACCGAAGGGTACGGCAGACGTCTATGCCAGACATGCCAGGCATCGTGACATCAAGCACCGCCACATCGGGCCGGCTGGCTGCCACCGCAGCCAGGGCGCTGGCGCCGTCCGCTGCCGTCTCCACCTCGTAGCCGGCCTGTCCCAGCTTGAAAGCCACCAGGTCCCGGATGTCCGGGTCGTCGTCCACCACCAGCACCGCGGTCACTCAGGCGTCTCCCTCTTCGCTGTCGCCAGGTAGGGGCCCACGACCCGGGCGATGTCGGCGCGGCCGAACGGCTTGGAGATGCAGGCGTCGAAGTGGCGCCCGATGTCCTGCTCGTCAAGGACCGTGGCAGCGATCACCGGCGTCTCGGACATGCCGGGCATGTTCTTCAGTGCGTCGAAGAGCTGGCGCCCATCGATACCGGGCAGCATGATGTCGGCGATCACGAGGTCGGGCAGCTCCTCGTCGAGGCAAGCCATCGCCTCTTCGCCGCTCTCGGCGAGGGTCACCCGAGCGCCGAGATTCCTCAGGTGCGTCCCGAGCAGCTCCGAGACGTCCTCGTCGTCCTCGACGACGAGGACATAGGTGCCGCCCTCCTCCCCTCCGGCTGCGGCCCCCCGGGGGACATCCGCTCCTGGCATCAAGACGCGCCCTCCTCGCCGAGAATGCTAACCGCACCCTGCTAAGCCCCAAGACGAGACGACCCGGAGCTCTCGCCTATTGCGCGCCAGTCGTCACTTCCTAGATTGAGGGCGTGACAACGAGACGAGATTCAGCCGGAGAGCCCCACCACCGCGTCGGAAGAGACCAGGTCGTCTGGGAGTTCGACTCGGCGATGGCACCCGTTCTTGAGGTCGAGCCGGGCGACGTGGTGACCTTCGAGACAAATGACTGCTTCACCGGCCAGATCCGCTCTGAATCCGACCTGGTCACGGGCATCGACATGGCAAAGATCAACAGCGCCACCGGCCCGGTGGCGCTGAGGGGCGCTGCACCGGGCGATTCCCTTGTCGCCGAGATCCTCGACATCCGGCCCATCGAGTGGGGCGTGGCAACCCTCATCCCCGGTTTCGGCCAGCTGATCGAGCAGGTCCGCCATCCCCTGACGCGCCGCTTCGAGGTACGAGACGGCATGGTCCACCAGAGCGAGAGGATCGCCTTTCCTGCTCGGCCGATGGTGGGCGTCGTCGGCGTGGCTACCGCTGCCGGGAGGCTCTCGAACGGCCTGGCGGGCCAGCACGGCGGCAACCTCGACGAGCACCTCCATGGTCAAGGGGCGAAGATCTACCTGCCCGTTCGCCAGCCGGGCGGCCTCTTCGCCGTCGGTGACATGCACGCCTCCATGGGGGATGGGGAGATCTGCTTCACCGGTGTCGAGATCGCCGGGGAGGTCGACATCCGCTTCGACCTCTTGAAGGCCAAGCAGGCGACCTGGCCCGTGACAGAGCTCGCCGACCGCTGGCTCCCCCATGCCACTGCCGACACCTACGAGGAGGCCCTCCAGCTCGTCTCGGAGGAGGCCGCCCGGATGCTGGTCGAGGAGCACCGCTTCTCGATCGAGGACGCCTTCATCTTCCTCTCGGTCGCCTGCGATGCCGGGGTCGCCCAGGCCTGCAAGCCGGCTCCTGGCTTCGGAGCGATCGCCCGCTTCTCGATCCCGAAGATAGAGGCCTGCCCCTCCCCCTTTGCTCCCTGAGGCCCGAGAGAGCTGCGTGACGGGGCGGCGGAGCCCTCTAGCGGGCGACCACGCCTTAGCGAGGGCGCTCTACGACAGCCAGCAGATGGGAGGTGGCGCCGAGCAGCTCGGGCACAGCCTCTGTCGCCCGCAGGCTGTCGAGAAGGACGCTACGGCCTCTCTCGTCGTCGAGGCGTGCTTCCAGGTCCGAGAACAAGACGGCTGGCCCCTCGACCGCCAACAGGGCGCGGCATGCGAAGCCGCTCTCTTCGACCTCCTGGCGCAGCTGCTCTGGTCGATGGGCATAGCCGGTGAACGAGCCCGGGAAGAGCGGGGGCAGCACGCCCGTCTTCTCAACCTGGTCGATCATCCCGAGAGCCTGTGGCCAGGACTCATAGATCCTCGCTGCCAGCAGGCCGTCGACACGAGCCGACCACCTCGAGATGGCCGTGACGAAGGCGACTCCGCCCGGGCGCAGCACCCGCCCAGCCTCCGCGAGCGCCTGCAGGCGCTCGGACCGCTGCTGCAGGTGGTAGAGGGGGCCGAGCAGCAGCGCCGCATCGACGCTCTGGCTCGGCAGGTCGAGGTCTCGCGCATCTGCCACCGCCGTCGAGATCGACGAAGCGAAGCCGAGGCAGGCGCGAAGCTGCTCGACATGCAGGCCCACGATGTCGCGATGAGCGACCTTGTAGCCCAACGAGGCGAGCCAGAGCGAGTAGGCACCTGGGCCACCACCGATGTCGGCCACCTGCTCTGCCCCGGGCGGGAGATGGCGGAGGATGATCTCCTTTGTCCGCGCGAACTCCAGCCGACCGGCACCGGCCTGTAGGCGAGCCTGCTCACCGCCCTGTCCGTAGTGCCGCTCGAGGTCGCCCTCCCCCTCTCGTGGGACCATCAGCACAGCCTTGTACTGCTGGCGCCGACCGGCAACGCCTCGCAGCGTGGTCGGCTGCCGAGGTCAGATCGTCTCGTCGCAGCAGCTGTTCTCAGAGCGAGCGGTGTGCGCCTCCATGCAGGCGGACGAGCCGAACCGCCAGCAGTCCGAGGGCAAAGAGGATCGCACCCGGTAAGAGCAGCGGAGAGATCAGGACGACGAGGACAACAGCCACAACGGCGAGCACGACGACGATGGCCATCGGGTCCCCCTTTCCAGTTCTCCTGCAGCTTCCGGCGACAGCCGCGAGGCCGATAGAGGCGAACGACCCTGCCTGCCCCAGTCCGGGGGAGCCCGAGATAGCGTCCCGCGATGGACTTCTTCGCAGAGATGCTCGCTGCCGGCCACCCGGTATCGGAGTGGTCCAACGGTCCTGGCTACAGCTACCCCGCTCACTCGCACGCCTACGAGAAGATCCTGAGCTGTGTCGAGGGCTCGATCACTTTCCATCTCGAGGACCGCGACGAGCACTTGTCAGCAGGCGACCGTCTCATCGTCGAGGCAGGTGTGCTGCACTCGGCCACGGTCGGTGACGCAGGAGTTCGTTGCCTCGAGGCTCAGGTGAGGAGCGATGAGGAGAGCGTCGTCGTCTCGGGTGAGGCCGGCCGCTACGACGTCGAGGTCAGCTCGCGGGGCAGTGTGTCCGCTCACACGGTCGAGGTGCCCACCGGCTACTCAAAAAAGCTCGGCTGGGGCGAGCATCGGGAGCTCGAGGTCGTGAGGGAATCCTTCGCCTTCCTGCTCGAGCGAGAGCCGGCGAGCTCTATCCTGCCCAGCTTTCGGCTGGACGTCATCTCCCGCTACTTCCCCGAGTACGAAAGCGAGATGAAGCGGCGCTCCGGCCGCCCCGGCTGACGGCTGCGGTGGCCCGTGATCACGAGGAGGGTGCGACGGGGGGTGCCAGGCACACCTGCTGGCCGCCGAGAGCTTTGGCCTCATAGAGCGCCGCGTCGGCTGCGGACCAGACGGGCGTGATCGAGTGCGGTGAGCCGACCGCCACGCCGACGCTCACCTGGAGCTCGATCCCCCCGGCTATGTCATCGAGCGGCTCCTCGGTGAGGGCGGCGAAGAGCGCCTCTGCCCTCTGGCGTGCGCTCGTGATGTCCACCTCGGCCAGCACGATGGCGAACTCGTCACCGCCGAGCCTCACGGCGAGATCGGATGCCCGCACCGACCGGGCGAGCACCTCGGCAATGCGGACGAGGAGCTGGTCGCCGGCCAGATGGCCGTGCTTGTCGTTGACGGCCTTGAAGGCGTCCACGTCGAAGAGCACCACGGCGCAGCTCTCAGAACCCTCCGCGAGAAGGCCGGAGAGAAACTCCTCGAGGGAACGCCGGTTGGCGATGCCCGTCAGGTCGTCGAGACGGGCGTGACGAGAGAGCAGATCTCGTTCGGAGGTCAGGCGAACAGAGGCCATCTGGCCTCGCATGGCCCGCAGGGAAGCCTCCCGCTTGGTCCACTCTGCCTCGAGAGCGCGACGGGCGTAGCGAAGGCCGGCGCTGGCACCCGAGCGAGCCTCGAGCCGGGCCGCCGTGAAGAGCGCCAAGTCGTAGAGGAACGGATGGACACCAGGCGAGATGGCCGCCAGAGCAGCGTCGATGGCCCTGGCCGCCGCCTCTTTGCCGCTCCCCGAGTCCAACTCCCCCTCGGCGAGCTCGAGCGCCAGCGGGAGGCGGAGGAGCCCGACGGCTCTCGTTTCGAGGTCGGCTCGCTCCTCGGCAAGAGCGGCCAGCCGGGCCGCCTCCGCGCCGCTTTGCTCGCCGGCGATGGCCTGGAGGATGAGACCGAGGGCGGCGAGCTCGAGGTGCCAGCTCTCTGGCATGGGGTACTCCTCTGTCGCCGTCAGCAGCTGCTTCCAAGCCTGCCAGCGCTCCTGCACCCCCTGGCGGTCCCCGAGCTCGTGCAGCTTGGTGGCCCAGCTCACATGCTGCTCGGCCCGGTTGAAAAGGATCGGAGCGAGGAGAAAGTCCACCGTTCCCGGCGACTCGGCACGACCGATCGAGAGTGCGAGCTCGTACTGCTCGTCTGAGAGCTCGAACAGCCATCTGTTCTGGAGGGCGATGGCGCAGGCCGTGTGGGCGCTGATGCGCTCACAGGGCCTGCCCGACTCCTCCTCGAGAAGGACGATCGCCC
Source organism: Actinomycetes bacterium (assembly GCA_021794645.1). Taxonomy (GTDB): domain Bacteria; phylum Actinomycetota; class Acidimicrobiia; order Acidimicrobiales; family Bog-793; genus JAJZLV01. Next base: position 3,755 of record JAJYQK010000197.1, on the reverse strand, counting down.
TTGCGAGATCGGCGTCGAAGGCGGCCGTCCCGAATAGATCCGTCCCGGCGAACCCCTGGTCGGAGCCGAGAGCAAGCCCGAGGGCCAACATCACGTGATCGCCGGCACCGGTCGCGCTCTCGATCAGCGCTGCGACCGAGCCGGCGGCTTGGCCGTCGCCCGACATCCAGGAAGAGACAGCGTCACCGAACATGCAGACCCGTTCGAGATCGTCCCAGCCCTCTTTTCGGGCGCGCTCTCTCAGCCGTGCCAGACCGTCCCGCGCGCTGGGTAGCCCAGCCTGCACGTCGTGAATGAGGCGGAATGCCTCAACGATGCCCGTCGCTCGCTCGTCGCTGCCCACTCGGAATGATCTTGCCACCACGAACCCGGCTCCCGATCGCCCCGAGGCCGAGACCCGCCTGGTCGACCCCCTCCCCCGTGCCCCTCCCCCGCTGTGGCGCTCGGCTCCGGCCAGGTTTCTTGCTGTCGCTCACTCACCGCTTGTCGCCGCCTGCGGGACCGCCACCTCCCTCAGGTAGCGGTCCCCTTCTCCCACCGGCCCGAGGCCGAAGGCGCCAGCGATGAGAGCGGCAAGGATGCCCATGGCGGCATAGACGGGTACCACGCCGGCGGCCCCGATGGCAGCGGCCCCTGCGACTGCACCGAGCGGGATGGCCGACCAGGCCAGCACCTGAGCCACGCTCACCACTCGGCCGAACAGCTGGGACGGCACGATCGCCTGGCGCAGAGCGCCGGTGTTGATGTTGAGCAGGAGGCCGAAACCCTGGGCGGCCCCCCAGAGGGCGAGCGCAGCCAGATAGGAGTGCAAGAGGGCCATCGCCGTGAGGGCGAGTCCCGACACGACGAGGGCCCCGAGAGCTGTGACGGCGAACGAGAGCCGCCGCCGCAGCGGGCCAGCCGCCAGGCTGACGGCGACGATGCCGGCGGCACCACAGGCAAAGAGGAAGCCGATCTCGGCATTGGAGGCGTGCAGCGTGCGCTTGGCGAAGAGCACCAGCTGGGAGGTGGCAGTCGCGTAGACGAAGTTGATGAGCGCCATCATGAGCGAGATGGACCGGAGCAGGCGATGCCCCCAGACATAGACGAGTCCCTCCCTCACGTCTCGCATCAGGCCGGCGAGCGGCGAGCCCGAGCGCTCGCCGACTGGGCCCGGATTGAAGCTGCGGCGGATGGCCGCCAGGCAGCCAGCAGAGACGACAAAGGAAGCTGCGTCGACAAAGAGCAACTGCGAGACCGGTACGAGGACGACGAGGGCGCCAGCGATGCTCGGTCCGAGAATCGGCCCGATGTTGTTCGTGGCCATGATCCGGGCATTGGCCGCCACGAGCTCCCCCTCGCCCACAAGGGCAGGGATGGCGGCGAACTCGCCACAGTTGAACAAGATGGTGAGCGTCGACTGGACAAAGGTCACCAGGTAGATCTCCCAGACAGAAAGCAGGCCGGCGAGCGCCAGCAGCGGGAGAGCGGCGATGACCGCTGCTCGGGCGAGGTCGGTCCGAAGCATCATCAGCCGCCGGTCCACCCGGTCAGAGACTGCGCCCAGCACCAGCCCGAACAGCAGGTAGGGAACAAAGGTCGCGGCCGTCGTTATCGCCAGGCTGGTGGCCGAGCCCGTCAGCTTGTACACGAGCAGCGGGAGGGCAAAGGCCGTGAAGGAGCTCCCGAACTGCGATACTGCCTGGCCGCTGAAATAGAGCCAGAAGTCGCGCCCGAGAGGTGACCGGCGCCGGCCGCGAGGACTCAGAGCGAGCCGTCGCACCAGGCGAGCACTCGCATCGCCCGCAGGGTCACCCAGGAGGAGGCCGAGCCCTCGCCGTCGTCGACGTCGAACCAGACCCGCCCGGGGAGCCTCCGGTCGAGGAGCCAACGGCCGTCAGGCTGGCGCCTTCCTCTGAGATGCTCTACAGCCTCTTCGAGCCGCCCGTCGGGTGCTCTCCCATCAAGCGTGGCGGCGTCGCGGAAGTAGTCGAGGGCGCGCAGCACGTCGTAGTGCCACCTGTTCGGGTGCACGAAGGATAAGAACGCCTCGTCGGCCGGCTCGCCGGTGCTGAGGCGGCGGAAGAGGTGGCGCTCGAGGAGGTACTCCTCTCCCGAGCGGCGCGCCGCCCGGGAGTGGCCGGTCCCGCCGGTCGCCCGCTCGTGCTCGAGCAACCCCTCGAGCACGTTGATGGTGGTGGCGAAGGAGGAGCGGTCCGAGCCGTTGGCCCGCTCGCAGTTCCATCCCCCGTCTGGCTGCCTCTCGCCGAGCAGGCGCTCGACGATCGAGCTGACGTCGACACCGAAGTAGGCGCCGTCAGCCACGACCCGGCCGTTGATGCACTCTTCCACCTCGCCTTGCCAGTACGGCTCGCCGGCGTTGTCCCAGCGGGAGTTGGCCCCGACGAGAGCCACCGTCCGCCTTGCTCGTTCGCTCGAAGGGTCGAGCCCGAACTCTCGCAACTGCGAGAGGCAAAAGGAAGTCGCCGTCCAAGGTTGGCCGACCTGGCGCCACTCGGTCGAAGTGAAGCCCGACGGGAGAAAGGCACCTCCCGCCCACTGGCCGTCGGGGTCCTGGTGGGAGAGCAGCCGGGCTCCCCAGCCCTCGAACTCCACCCGGGCGCGCTCCGCTCTCCACTCAGCCTTGGGTCGAGCGAGGATGTCGCGCATCGCCTGCCAGGAGACGGCGGGATCGACCCGCAGCAGCCACTCGAGCGCCGATCCGGGCTCCCTCATGACGCGAAGGTAGCAAGGCGGGTGGGACCGGACGGGGGAGCAGTCGAGGTGCGAAGGGCTGGGACACTTTGCGAGCGACAAGGGATCCGGTGATCGAGCATCCTTCGGGGCGCCCCTCTGCCGGGAACGGCCGGCACGACGCCGGGCTGCGCGCGGGCGACGGAGGCTGGGGGGCCTGCAGGCAGCTGCGTTGTCCCATCTGCAGGTGGGCAGCCTTGCCCGTCCGCCTGATGGGCAGAGAGCACCATCTCGCTTCTGGCCTCAGCTCGTCGGGACGGGCCCCCTGAGCCGAGCGATCTCCGTCTCGCCCGCCGGCCCCGTCATCGCCCGGGATCGGGCTCTTTTCTGATGTCACTCTGCCGCGTCGTCCAGCGCTGACTCACTGCTTGGCTGGACTGCTCGCCAGCATCGCTCGCAGGACGTCCCGTCGCTGCAGGAGGAGCGAGGTCCCGAGGAAGAGAGCAGCGAGAAGGAGGAAGGGCACGACGTCATCAGTTACCTGCGCCAGCGCACCGCTTCCACCCGCCGCCACGGCCTGACCCCCGGCCCAGGCAAGATTGGAGAGGCCAAAGCCAAGCCCTTGGGGGAGCCCCTGGCGCTCAGCCCCATCGCTCGTCATGGCGGCGGCGGGCACGAAGAGAGTTCCGAACACGGGAAAGCCGACGATGCTCGCTGCCATGAGCAGGGCGGCCGGCGCGACCCAGGGCAAGACGAGCGCCGTCAGCACCGCCAGGGCGACAGACCAACGGGCCGGCACCAGCCGGCCGCGCCGGTCGGCGACACGGCCCAGCACGGGGGCGAGCGCGCCCTCGAGCGCAGCTGCTGCCAGAAAGGCGATGCCAATCATGACGGCGCTCGCCTTCAGCGCGCTCAGGCGGAGCGGGATGAGCACGTCGACGACCCCGAAGCCGAGACCGGCCAGCGAGGTGAGCCAGAGGCCGCCGAGCAGACCCGGGTCACGGACGGCAACAAGCAGCGAGCGGAGTGGCCTGGCCTCGGCCGTCCCGGGCACTCCGACAAGAAAGGTGCCGAGGATGAGC
>JAJYQK010000129.1 GCA_021794645.1 Actinomycetes bacterium | reverse complement strand
CGCCGCCCGGCCCGTCCTCTATGTCGGCGGCGGAGTGGTGAAAGCGAGGGCCTCGGCCTCCCTCCTCGCCCTCGCCGAGCTGGCCGATGTCCCCGTCGTGACCACGCTCATGGCGCGGGGCGCCTTCCCCGACTCCCACCGCCTCTTTGCCGGCATGCCCGGCATGCACGGCAGCTACGCCGCGGTCACCGCCATCCAGCAAAGCGACCTCCTCGTCTCGCTCGGGGCCCGCTTCGACGACCGGGTGACCGGCCGGCTCGAGGCCTTCGCCCCCACTGCCAAGGTGGTCCACCTCGACATCGACAGGGCCGAGCTCGGCAAGATCCGCCGCCCGGATGTGGCCATCCACGCCGACTGCAAGGAGGGGATCGACGCCCTGCTGGCGGCCCTTGGCACCGCGGCGGGAGCCGGCCGGGAGCGACGGCAGGCCTGGCTGGCCCAGGTCGCCGCCTGGAAGGAGGACTTCCCGCTCACCTACGATCGCCCGGGCGAGCCGACCTCGGCGAGCGACGGCCGGCCGGCCGGCCTCAAGCCGCAGTACGTCATCGAGTGCTTGCGCCGCCAGACCCCGCCCGAGACGATCCTTGCCTCGGGCGTCGGCCAGCACCAGATGTGGGCGGCCCAGTTCTGGTCCTTCGAGCGCCCCCACTGCTGGGTCAACTCGGGCGGCCTTGGCACGATGGGCTTTTCCGTCCCGGCCGCCATCGGCGCCAAGGTGGGCCGCCCCGAGGCGATGGTCTGGGCGATCGACGGCGACGGCTCGTTCCAGATGACGGCCCAGGAGCTCGTGACGGCGACGGCCGAGCAGATCCCGATCAAGGTCGCCATCTTGAACAACGGCTATCTCGGCATGGTCCGCCAGTGGCAGGAGATGTTCTACGGCGGCCGCCACTCCGAGGTCTACCTCTCGCCGGACCTCCCGAACTACGTCGGCTGGGCGGAGGCGATGGGCTGTGCCGCCTTCCGGGTCGACACCGAGGAGGCCGTCGTGGCGACGATCGAGAAGGCGAACGAGATCAACGACCGCCCGGTGGTGATCGACTTCCGCACCGACGCGGCCGAGCAGGTCTTCCCGATGGTCCCCGCCGGCGCCTCCAACGACGAGATAGTGGTCCATCCCTCCCAGCGGGGGGCGGCGTGACCCTGGCCACCAAGCAGCCGGCGGCCGAGGGGGAGGCGGTGCCGGGCCCCCGCCACCACCTCCTCTCCGTCCTCGTCGAGAACCGCTCGGGTGTGCTCGCCCGGGTGGCGGGGCTCTTCGCCCGGCGGGGCTACAACATCTTCTCCCTGGCGGTCGCCCCGACCGAGGACGAGGCATTGAGCCGCATCTCGATAGTCGTCGACGTCGAGTCCACCCCCCTCGCCCAGATCGTCGCCCAGCTCGACAAGCTCGTAAACGTCGTCGAGATCTCAGAGCTCCACCCCGCCGCCGCCCGCGAGGCCGAGCTGCTTCTCGCCACGGTGGTGGCCGGGCCGGCCGAGCGGGCCCAGGTGATCGAGCTCGTCGACCTCTACGGCGGCCGGATCCTCGACGTCTCCCTGCAGGCGGTCACCGTGATGGTGGCCGGGCCGCCCGAGGGCCTCGACGACTTCGAGGAGCTCGTGAGGCCCTACGGCCTGCAGGGGGTGCAGCGGACCGGCCGGGTGGCCCTCCCCCGGCTGCGCAACAGCCGCTCCGAGGGACCAAGAGAGATATAGGAGGAACAGATGGCAAGGCTCTACTACCAAAACGATGCCGACCGGGCGCTCATCAGGTCGCGCAAGGTGGCAGTCATCGGCTACGGCTCGCAGGGCCACGCCCACGCCCGCAACCTGGCGGACTCCGGCGTCGATGTCCGCGTCGGCCTGCGGGAGGGCTCCTCCTCCCGGGAGAAGGCGGTCGAGGCCGGCCTGCAGGTGGCCGGCGTGGCCGAGGCGGTCCGCCAGGCCGACCTCGTGATGGTGCTGGCGCCCGATACCGCCCAGGCGGCCCTCTACGAGGCCGAGATCGCCCCCAACCTCTCGGCGGGCGACGCCCTCTTTTTCGCCCACGGCTTCAACATCCGCTACGGCCTCATCGCCCCGCCCCCCGGGGTCGACGTCGCCATGGTGGCGCCGAAGGGCCCGGGCCACCTCGTGCGCCGCACCTACAGCGAGGGAGGGGGCGTGCCCTGCCTCATCGCCGTCGCCACGAACGCCTCCGGCAAGGCGGCAGAGCTCGCCCTCAGCTACGCCGACGCCCTCGGGGCGACGCGGGCAGGCGTGCTCGAGACGACCTTCGAGGAGGAGACCGAGACGGACCTCTTCGGCGAGCAGGCGGTCCTCTGCGGCGGCGTCTCGGCCCTCGTCACGGCGGGCTTCGAGACCCTCGTCGAAGCCGGCTACCAGCCCGAGTCGGCCTACTTCGAGTGCCTGCACGAGCTGAAGCTCATCGTCGACCTCATGTACGAAGAGGGCATATCGGGCATGCGCTTCTCGGTCTCGGACACGGCCGAGTACGGCGACTACACCCGCGGCCCTCGCCTGATCGGCCCGGAGGCGAAGGCCGAGATGCGCCGGATCCTGCAGGAGATCAGAGACGGCTCGTTCGCGCGGGAGTGGGTGGCCGAGAACGAGGCCGGCCGCCCCCGCTTCCTGGCCGCCCGCCAGGAGGCAGCCGCCCACGAGATAGAGCAGGTCGGAGCGCGGCTGCGCCAGATGATGCCCTTCGTCTCGGCCGGGCGGCGCCCGATCTCCGAGCTCTCGGGCGGTTAGCGGGCCCGGGCCGGCCGGGCGGCGGGCAGCCGCTAGCGGAGGCTCTCGCGCCAGGCGGCGTGCAAGGAGGCGTAGTGGCCTCTTCCGGCGGCGAGCAGCTCGGCCGGCGGCCCGTCCTCGACGATGCGGCCGGCCGAGAGGACAAGGACGCGGTCGGCGATCTCGACGGTGGAGAGGCGGTGGGCGATGATGAGCGAGGTCCGCCCCGCCAGCACCGTCTTCAGGGCCGACTGGACGAGCCTTTCCATCGGGGCGTCGAGCGACGAGCTCGCCTCGTCCAAGATGAGCACCGCCGGGTTGGCGAGAAAGGCGCGGGCGAGCGCCACCAGCTGGCGCTGGCCGGCCGAGAGCCGCGAGCCCGACTTGCCGACGTCGCTCTCGTAGCCCTCGCCCAGGCCGTGGACGAAGGACTCCACCCCGACGGCGCGGGCAGCCGCCATCACCTGCTCCTCGGTGGCCTCCGGCGAGCCGAAGGCGATGTTCTCGGCCACCGTGCCCGAGAAGATGAAGGACTCCTGGGTCACCATGGCGACGGCCCGGCGGGCCTCGTCGTGTCCGAGGTCGCGAAGCGAGATCCCGTCCACCCGGACCGTCCCGGCGACCGGGTCGTAGAAGCGGGCGAGGAGGCGGGCGACAGTGCTCTTGCCAGCCCCGGTCTCGCCGAGGAGGGCGACGGTCTGGCCGGCGGGGATGTGCAGGTCGAAGTCCTCGAGGATCTTCGGGCCGTCCCGGTAGGAGAAAGAGACGTGCTCGAAGTCGACCGCCCCCTTGAGGCCGCCCGCCGGCAGGGGAGCCGAGACGGCCGGGTAGGGGACGCCCGGCTCCTCGTCCAAGACGCCGGCCAGCTTCTCGAAGCCAGCCGC
>JAJYQK010000161.1 GCA_021794645.1 Actinomycetes bacterium | reverse complement strand
AGGAGATCCGTTTTGGTGCAGCGCCGTAGCGCTCGAAGACGAGGACGGCGGCGTAGTTGCCGCGATTCACCACGTCGCCTCTGGGGAGACGTTCACTGCCGCGAGAGGCCGAGGCGCTTTCCTCGACGGTCAGCGTCTGGGACCTCTACGTGAGCGCCCGCTCTCCGAAGCGGCTCTCGCCACGTACCTTCACCCCGAAGATGGAAGAACAGCCACCTTTCAGCGTGTCCTCGATCACATCGCCTCGCCTCGCGCACGTGGCTCGGGGAGCCTGGAACTCGCCTGGCTGGCTGTTGCGCGCGTCGATGCCTGGCTGCAGCGAAACGTACATCCGTGGGACCTCGTCCCAGGAGCCCTCGTCGTCACAGAGGCTGGGGGCGCATGTGGTTCGGTGCCCAATGCCGAGGGGACCTGGTCGTACGCCGCAAACCACTCCGCTGCTCGGGAGCTGCTACCGCTCTTTCAGCTCTGAACATCACCACTCACATTGCGGTCGCTGGTAAGAGCACTTTCGACCGGCGGCTGCGCTCGCCCAGGGGCGCCAGGAGGACCGCTGCGGTAGTGGCCGCCTGCAGGGACGTCGGCCGCGGGCCTGGCGTCTTCATGCAGCCGGACCTATTGACCGATTGTTAAGAGGTTGCGAGGGCGCCGAGGCCCATTCTCCCAGGTCACGGCGCTGCGCAGTTCCCACCGAAGGGCTTCTGACCACCAGCGTGACCACTAGCTTTGGTGGTCAAATCTGGTGGTCAATCCGGCAGTCTCACTGCCTCTAACTCGCCTCGCAAGGCTGTGACCAGGACTTTCTCTGGTCGGGCTGCCGGGATTTGAACCCGGGACCTCTTGACCCCCAGTCAAGCGCGCTAACCAAGCTGCGCCACAGCCCGTCTCGCCCCGAGACTAATCCCACCGTCGAGTCCCTCCGAACAACCAGGCCGTGCGATGAGCGTCGGGCTACGCTGAGCCATGCCGGTCTATGAGTTCCGCTGCCCGGCCTGCGGCGCTCTCACCGAGGAGCGCCGCAAGGTCTCCGAGGCGGATCACCCTCCTCCCCTGTGTCGCAATGGCTGTGGCCCTTCCCGCCGGATGCTCTCGCTCTTCGCCTCTACCGGTTCGTCGTCTGACGCTCCGGGCGCTTCCTGCGGTTGCGGCGCTTCCTGTGGTTGCCGCGCCCGCCTTTGAGGCACTCGGCCTCTGCCCGTTAGGTAGCGTGCCGCTCCAGCTCTGAGATGGGGTGGAGATGAGACGTTTCCCAGGGCCCGGGGCTCGTGGCTGGCATCAGATGGGAAGTGGTACCCGTCCGAGGCGATGCCTCGAGGCTACGTGCCCTCCCATGGCGGTGCCCACAAGGGGCCGCCGGACGCCCTACGGCGCACCGCCCTGGCTGGTCTGGGGCGACGCCCTTTCCATGCGTCCCCGCCGGCTGCCGCTGCCCCCCTCCCCGATCTAGCTCTCGGAGGGAGTGCTGCTGGCGCCGTGGTGGAAACGCCTCGTGGCGGCTGTGGTGGACGCCTGCATCGTCGGAACGGTCGCTTATGTGATCGAGCTCGCCGGGCTCTTTGGGGAGATCAGCGACGGTTCCCTCTCTCCTTCGGGGGAGCTACCCCCCTTTTAGTTCTTCGGCCCGTCCCTCCTCACCTGGTGCGCCGCCCTCGTCAGGTCCTGTCTCTACTGTGCCTTTACGGTCGGCTCACGCCGTGGGCAGACGGTCGGGATGATGGGCGATGTCCATCGGGGCCCGGGATGCCGTCACCGGAGGGAGCCTCGGCTTCTGGCGAGCCCTCTCGCGCCAAGTGGTCGCTGTCCTTTTGACGCTGCCGTTCAGCCTCCCGTACCTCATCGACTGTCTCTCACCGCTCTGGGACCAACGACGGCAGGCTTGGCATGACCACGCCAGGCCGGTGCGTCGTCATCAACCTCGGGACCTGACCCGAGGCTCAGTGGATGTGGTGCGAGAGCCACTCCACGCCCTGGTAGGCGCGATAGCCGAGATAGATCACGGTGCCGACGGCGATGAGCTTGAAGTGCCAAGGCGCACGGACCTGGCGCTGGCCCTCCTCCTCGTCCTCTCCGCTACCCGGGTCCTCTTGCTCGAGAGCTTCGGGCGGCTCCTCCTCCCTGGGAGGGCTCCGGTGCGGCTCGGCCATCGACATCAGACCGGCGGCACCCCGTGGCGGCGGTCAGTGAACCAGCGGCTCTTCGAGGCGGCCAGGGCGAGTCGAGTCACGAGCTCCTCGCGCAGCCTCTCGGGCTGGACTACGGCGTCGATCACCAGATCCGAAGCGAGCCGGAGCAGATCGACGTCCTCCTCGTACTCCCTGCGGCGGGCAGCCACGAAGGAGGCCCGCTCATCCTCGTCCTCGATGGCGGCGATGCGGTTGGCGTAGACGGCGTTGACGGCGGCCTCCGGGCCCATCACGGCGATCTTGGCAGAGGGCAGGGCGAGACAGCAGTCGGGCTCGAAAGCCGGCCCGGCCATGGCGTAGAGGCCTGCTCCGTAGGCCTTGCGCAAGATGACGGAGATCTTCGGGACGGTGGCCTCGGAGACGGCGGTGATCATCTTGGCGCCGTGACGGATGATGCCCTCCCGCTCCACCTTGGTCCCGATCATGAAACCGGGCACGTCGGCGAGGAAGACAAGCGGGATGTTGAAGGCGTCGGCGCACCAGATGAAGCGGGCCGCTTTGTCCGACGAGTCGGTGAAGAGGACACCGCCTTTGACGAGCGGGTTGTTGGCGACGATGCCGATCGAGCGGCCGGCAAGTCGACCCCAGCCGACGACGAGCTCGGGCGCGAAGAGGGGCTTTATCTCAAAGAAGCTGCCGGCGTCGACGAGGCCCTCGATCACCCGGTGGATGTCGTAGCCTGCGCTCGGGGCTGCCGGCACGGTGTCGGCTTCGAGCTCGCTCACCGGCGGGGCGGCCTCCTCCCAGGGCGCCACCTCCCGCCAAGAACCGGGCATGTAGCTGAAGTACTCCCGCGCAGCCCAGATGGCGCTCTCGTCGTCGGGATAGAGGTTGTCCCCGCAGCCAGAGATGGTGGCGTGCATGCGGGCGCCCCCCATCTCCTCGAGGTCGGTGTGCTCCCCGACGACCATCTCGGCCATGCGAGGCGAGCCGAGGTACATCGAGGCGTTGCCCTCGACCATGAACACGACGTCGCAAAAGGCGGGGATGTAGGCGCCGCCGGCGGCAGAGGGCCCGAAGAGACAGCAGATCTGCGGCACCCGGCCCGAGAGGCGCACCTCGTTGTAGAAGATGCGGCCCGCCCCCCTTCGCCCGGGGAAGAGCTCGACCTGGTCGGTGATGCGGGCGCCGGCCGAGTCGACGAGGTAGAAGACGGGCAGCTCGTGCTCGAGGGCGTACTCGGTGAGCCGGACGATCTTCTCGACCGTGCTTCAACATGGACGTCACGCTCGTACGGATCATCGTCGCCGCGATCGTCGTCTTCACCGGGGTCGGGCCGTTCGCCTACCTCCTCGCCTGGGCCGCCATGCCCAAGCAGGGTGAGGACACCAGCCCGCTCGAGTCGATGATCTCCCAGGCGAAGACCTGGAACTCCCAGCGCACCGTCGGCGGCCGCGGGTCGCAGACGTCGCAGCAG
>JAJYQK010000039.1 GCA_021794645.1 Actinomycetes bacterium | reverse complement strand
AGGAGGCCCGCCGTCGCCTGCTCGGCCTGCCGCCCTATGCCGGCCTCGCCCGGGTGGAGGGAGAGGGCGCCGAGGCGGTCGTGGCCCGACTGCCCGAGGCTTGCCAGGTGACGAGAGCGGGCGGCGGCTACCTCGTGAGGGCGGCCTCGCCCGAGGCGCTGGCGGAGGGGTTCGAGGCCGTCGTGAAATATGCCCCAACTGGCTGGGCCGGCCTCGACGTGCGCGTCGAGATGGACCCCGACCTCTAGTGGAGCTTCAGGCTCTGGTCGAGTCTCAGGGACACGCCACCCAGACAACCTGGCGCCAGTAGTCTCCGCCGACGTCGACGGGCACCCAGGCGAAGGTGATCCGGCGCGTCCCCCGTGCCCTCACACAGGGCGGCGACGAACCCTCGTTCAAGCTGTTGTCACGGAGCGAGAGCCACGAGAGGTTGAGAGGTACGGCGTAGGTCCAACCGGCCGCCGTGACATCGGACTGGAAGCCAGAGGAGTAGAGCCTTCCCTCGGTCACGTGGGTGGAGTCGCTCGGCGAGAGGCCGTAGCCGGCCAGGCCACCGACGAGCAAGAGGAAAAGAGCCAGCAGGCCGGCGACGAGGAGGCGGGCCCGCCTCGAGATCGGGTGCCGCTGCGGGCGCGTCGCCTGCGGCGCGGCTTGCTCCATCACCACCCCCCGGTGCCTTGGTACCCTCCAGCATAGAGGGGCCGGCCTCCTCGCAGCGGCTCTGCCTGGAGTTGCGAAGCCGTGAGCTGCTAGCATGGCTCTCACCAGCCGAGGCTGGTGGCTCGACGCGGTCATCGCGGCGGGTCACGTTGCTTCCCCGCCAGGTCGGCAAGGCCGGCCGGTACCAGAAGAAGGTCAGCTTTCAACGCATGCCCGACAAGACGGCAACGATCGCCGAGCACCGGCTCCATGACACCGACACCGGGTCGCCCGAGGTCCAGGTGGCGCTCCTCAGCGAGCGGATCAACCACCTGACCGAGCACCTGAAGGTCCACCGCGGCGACCACCACACTCGCCGCGGCCTCATGAAGCTCATCGGACGCCGCCGCCGTCTTCTCGACTATGTGAAGGCGAACGACGTCGACAGGTACCGGGCGCTCATCGCCCGCCTCGGCATCAGGCGCTAGCCAGGGTCGCAGCTGTGGCGGGTGGCCAGCCTCCCTCCACGCAACCGCGGCAAGGCCGGAGAGACCGGTCGGGCCCGTCAAGTATCCACGGCGCTGGCCGTCGTCAGCTGCCAGTCGCCGGGTCCCAGCCCTGTTGGTGCCCGACGACTGGGAACTGGCCTGCCGAGCGCCTCTAGAGAGGAGTGCACATGGCTGAGGCCATCACTGTCTCAGGTCCCGTCGCAGGGACCGACAAGACCCTTTCCTTCGAGACCGGCAAGCTCGCCGGCCAGGCCGATGGGGCGGTCGTCGCCCGCATCGGCGACACAATGGTCCTCGTGACGGCCACGGCCGCCCGCAAGGTGCGGGAGGGGACGGACTTCTTCCCCCTCACCGTCGATGTCGAGGAGCGGATGTACGCGGCGGGCAAGATCCCCGGCTCGTTCTTCCGCCGGGAGGGCCGGGCCACCGACCAGGCCATCTTGACCGCCCGGCTCATCGACCGGCCGCTGCGGCCCTCGTTCCCCGAGGGCTTCCGCAACGAGGTCCACGTCGTCGCCACCATCTTCGGCGCCGACCAGGAGAACCCGCACGACGTCGTGGCGATCAACGGCGCCTCGGCTGCCCTCATGCTCTCCGGCATCCCCTTCGAGGGCCCGATCGGGGCCGTCCGCATCGCCTACAGCCAGGAGGGCGAGTGGATCCCCCACTCGACCTACCAGGAGGGCGACGACTCGACCTTCGAGCTCGTGGTGGCGGGCCGCGCCCTTAGCGACGAGCCGAACTCCGACATCGCCATCATGATGGTCGAGGCGGGCGGCAGCGAGCGGGCCTGGCAGTACTACGAGGAGGGCGCCCCGAAGGTGACCGAGGAGGTCATCGCCGAGGGGCTCGAGGCCGCCAAGGCCTGGATCCGCCAGTCGATCGAGCTGCAGCTGCAGCTGGTGGAGAAGGCGGGACGGAAAGAGACCATCCCCTTCGAGCTGTTCGTCGACTACGACGACGACGTCTTCGAGCGGGTCTCCGCCGTCGGGACCGAGCGCATCTCGACCGCCAACGCCATCACGGCCAAGGCGGAGCGCAACGCCGCGTTGGACGAGGCGACCGACTCCATCCTCGCCGAGCTGGCCGGGGAGTTCGAAGGCCGCGAGCGGGAGATCAAGGCGGCCATCAGGTCGCTCACGAAAAAGATCGTCCGCAGGCGCATCGTCGAGGAGGGCGTGCGGATCGACGGGCGGGGCCCCTCCGACATCCGGCCGCTCTCGGCCGAGGTCGGCCTCATCCCGACGGCGCACGGCTCCGGCCTCTTCCAGCGGGGCGACACCCAGGTGCTCAACATCACCACCCTCGGCATGCCGCGGATGAACCAGCTGCTCGACACGATCGGCATCGACGAGTCGAAGCGGTACATGCACCACTACAACTTCCCGCCCTTCTCGACGGGCGAGACCGGCTTCATGCGGGGCCCGAAGCGCCGGGAGATCGGCCACGGCCTCCTTGCCGAGCGGGCCCTCCTCCCGGTCGTGCCCTACGAGGAGGACTTCCCCTACACCCTCCGGCTCGTCTCGGAGGTGCTCTCCTCGAACGGCTCCACCTCGATGGCCTCGGTCTGCGGCTCGACGCTCTCGCTCATGGACGCCGGCGTGCCCATAAAGGCGCCCGTCGGCGGCATCGCCATGGGCCTCGTCTACGCCGAGGGCAAGTACACGACCCTCACCGACATCCTCGGGGCCGAGGACGCCTTCGGCGACATGGACTTCAAGGTGGCCGGCACGGCCGAGTTCGTGACGGCTCTCCAGCTCGACACGAAGATCGACGGCATCCCGGCCGAGGTGCTCGCCCAGGCGCTCCGCCAGGCGAAGGAGGCCCGCCTGAAGATCCTCGAGGTGATCCACGGCGCCATCGACGCCCCGCGGTCGGAGGTGAAGGCGCACGCCCCGAAGATCGTCAGCTTCGAGATCCCCCTCGACAAGATCGGCGAGGTGATCGGCCCGAAGGGCAAGGTCATCAACACGATGCAGCAGGAGACCGGGGCCGACATCGCCGTCGACGACGACGGCACTGTCGGCGTCGTCACCATCGGCGCCAAGGAGCGCACGGCGGTCGACGAGGCCCGGCGCCGCATCGAGCTCATCTTGGACCCGCCCCGGGCCGAGGTGGGCAAGGTCTACACCGGCAAGGTCGTGAACATCACCAAGTTCGGGGCCTTCGTCAACATCCTGCCGGGCCGTGACGGCCTCGTGCACATCTCCCGCCTCGGGCAGGGAAGGCGCGTCGAGAAGGTGGAGGACGTCGTCGTGCTCGGCCAGGAGCTCGAGGTGCGGGTGGACGACATCGACCCGCAGGGCAAGGTCTCGCTCTCGGTCGCCGGTGACGGCCCAGTCGCCCCGGCCCCGGCCGGCGACGACCGGAGGTCCGAGGCCGCTCCGGCCGAGGAGTCGGGCATCCGCCGTGCCTCTTTCGAAGAGGAGTTCGACGCCGAGGCGGCCGCCGCC
>JAJYQK010000057.1 GCA_021794645.1 Actinomycetes bacterium | reverse complement strand
CTCAGTCTTGAGAGCCGAGATGACCGCCTGCAGGTCGTCGCGCTTCTTCCCGGTGACCCGGACCTGGTCGCCCTGGGTCTGGGAGTTGACCCCCTTCAGATTGAGCTCCTTCACCTTCTTGTTTATCGCCTTGGCCTTCTCAGAGGAGATGCCGGCGTTCAAGGTGGCCACCTGGCGGACGGCGCCCTTCGAGGCTTCCTCGATCTTTCCGTAGCTGAGGGCCTTCAAAGAGACCTGTCGGCGGACGAGCTTCTCCTCGAGCACCTGGATGAGGGCTCGGAGCCGGTCCTCTGTCGGGGCGTGGAGGGTTATCTCCTTCTCCGACAGCTCGATGCTCGAGTCGGTGCCCTTGAAGTCGAAGCGGGTCGCCACCTCGCGGCTCGCCTGGTCGACGGCGTTGCGCACCTCTTGGAAGTCGATCTCTGAAGTGACGTCGAAGGACGGCATGGTCGAAAACTACTGCAGGCGGGCGGTGAGCACGTCTGGACCCATCATCCGGGCGAGCGAAGAGATTCATCATCGGAAAAAGGGGGCGGTGAAAGATCAGGCCGCCGCCACCTCCCGCCTCCCGGCGGCTGCCCCGGCGCGGCCGGCCAGCTACCGCTTCGAGTGTCCCGGGTGGCTACCGGTCCCACCTCGTCCGAGCTCAAAGGCGAAAGGTGCAGGTGAGAACAGAGACGAGATCGCGGCAGCTCTCACCAGGTCGTAGGCCCGCCGGTGAGTCCCTGTCGCAAGGGCGGGGCAAGGCACAGCCAGGAGCAACCGCCAACCGCCGATCGGGCGAAGCCGGCAGCCGGTCTCTGCGCGGGCCTCGGATCGATCCAACAAGACCGTCGTATCTGCGCCGCTCTCTCCCGAGCCGGGGCGGCATCAGCGCCGTGAGCTCGTCTGCTCTGCTTTTCCCCAGCCGAAGCTGGCCAGCCGTTGCCAGCTCGACCCGCCATCGCTCGTGTCGTAGAGGTAGCTCGTGTTCCGGTGTCCGGGGAGACCGAGGAGCGCCCAGGCGTGGGTGGCGTCGAGGCTGGTGGTGGCGAGCCATTCGGCGGCTGCCGGCAACCCTGACGGGCTCGGAAGGGCCGTCGAGTGGCTCTCTGCTGGCGGTGGCTCGATCCTCCAATGGCGCCCGCCGTCGGCGGTGACGGCGAAGACCAGTCCGCCGAAGTCCTCGTTCACCACCGTGAACCAGGCGGTGGCTTGAGAGGGGGTGGCCGGCGGTTCGAGACCGGCCGAGCTTCCGGGGGCGCTCGGTCCCGGCGTCGGACCACCGGGCGGGGAGGAGAGGCGGGGGTGGCCGACCTTCTCGTAGCTGACTGAGCGCAAGACGTCGAGCCAGCTCCGGCCCATGTCCGCCGTGTGCAGGAGGTCGTAGGCGACGGGGACGCCCTGCATGTCGAACGGACCGCCAGCCTGTTCCACGATGGCGAAGGCCCCGTCGGCCCTGCAGCCGGCAAGGAGCACCGCTGCGACCGCCCGGCCCGGCTCGGCACCTGGCGGGAAGGCCCGCGCCGGCAGGGCGACCCGCCAGTGCCGGCCGGCACGCGGCGACACGAGGACGACGACACGACCGTCGTGAACGGCGGCCGCCCAGCCGACTCCGCTCGTGGCGAAGCAGACCGGGGTGGCCTGGCCCTGGACGAGAGCGGGCGGGGTCGAGAGGAAGTACCCGGGCGGCAACCGAAGTGGCCGCCAGCTCCCGCCGTCGTTCGAGGTGAGCAGTATCTCTCGGCCGATGCTGACCGCCCCGGCCCGGGCGGACCAGAACTGGGCGCCGCTCACCGCTCCGCTCACAGGGAGGAGGAGTCGCCTCCAGCTCCTCCCCTGATCGGTGGTGAGCATGAGGCTGCCCCCGGCGAGGACGAACCCGACCTTGTCGCTCAAGAAGTCGACCTCACTCACCGGCGTGAGATCTCCGAGCCTCGGCACCCAGCTGCGTCCCCCGTCGACCGAGGTCTCGAGACCGGCGACACCCCCGGCAACGGCCAGGCGAGGGTCCACTATCTGCACCGTCGACACTGCCCAGCCCGGCTGCCATCTCCGCAGCTCTCCCGGCGAAACCACGATGCCACCGGCTGCAAAGCTCCGCCCGTGGTCGCGCGTGCGCATGGCGCCGACGAGGCCGCTTCCTTGCAGGAATCCGTCCGAGAGCGACCTGAACGAGGGGACGACGACAGTCGGGCTGAAGCTCGAACGGTAAGAGCGCCAGCTCCGACCGCCGTCGGAGGTCTCGATGAGGCCGCCCGGGGCGGCCACCACCCACTTGCTGGCGTCGATCGGGTCGAACCAGCTGGCCGCGCCCGGCTCGGTGGGCCCGGCCCTCGTGTCTAGGACAGAGGCCACCTTCCAGCTTCGACCCATGTCATCGGACCGCTCGACCACGAGGTCGGAACGGCCGACCGCCACCGGTAAGAGGAGCTTTCGACCACCTGACCCGGAGACGACGAAGACCTGCCCGACGTCGGTTCCTCCCTTGGAGTTGACGGCCCAGCGTCCCCAGCCCGCCGGCGGGGCGGGGAGGCGCCGGGCCTTCCAGTGCCGCCCACGGTCGACCGTCTGCCAAACAAGGGGCCGAGCTCGCCC
Organism: Actinomycetes bacterium; assembly: GCA_021794645.1. Lineage (GTDB taxonomy): Bacteria > Actinomycetota > Acidimicrobiia > Acidimicrobiales > Bog-793 > JAJZLV01. The sequence continues at coordinate 1,072 of JAJYQK010000057.1, read as the reverse complement.
GCTCCCGCAGGCGCCCTCGGTCAAAAAGCCCTCTTCGGCGGTGATGAAGACGAGCTGGGGCGGGCTGAAGACCGGACAGGTCGAGAGCCCATAGGGGCCGAGGAGGCGGCCCTCTATCGGGAGCATCGCCGGCAGGTTCCTCCAGTGGTGGCCCCCGTCGGTCGTCTGCCACCAGTAGGTCGTGAGCGACTGGTCCGCCAGCGAGTCGCTGGCGCTCACCCCGAGCAGGTAGCCGTCCTTCGGGCTCGAGAAGTAGAGCTGTTCGAACAGAAGGCCACAGCACCCGGCCGAGCCTGCACCTTGGATGGCGGCGCTCTGCCACCAGGCCTTGCCGCCGTCTGTCGTCCCCATCACCCGCGTCGTCCGGGCGGCATCGATGACCCAGGCGTCGCTCGGTCCGAGAAAGTAGCTCCCCTCGAGCCCGAAGCCCTGTCTCTGGAGCGGCAGCGCGACCCGAAAGCTCTGCCCGTTGTCGGTGCTCCGCAGCACCACGCCCGAGCCACCTTCGTTCTCGAAGGACCAGACGACTCCATGGGCGGCGGCCAAGAAGGTGGCGGCTCCGGCCTCGGCCGCCCTGCCGGGCCGGCCCGGTCGGCCGAGGCTGAGGCTCGAGCTGCAGCCGGCACACGAGAGCACGAGGGCGAGCAGTCCGGCGCATGCTGCGGCGAGGCCCGGCCGCCAGGCGAGCCGGCGCTCCGGCGGGCCGATCGATCGAGAGAAGAGGGAGCATCTGGTGGCGTCGCCCATCTCCGAAGATGACGCCCGGCGCCCCGGCTTCGTTGCGGCGCCGGGCCCGCCCGCCCGCCGGGGCCCGAGGCGCCTGCGGCCATGTCGGCGCCACTTTGAGTTCGGCTATCTTGATGCGCCGCGGGTCGGTACCCAAGTGGACAAAGGGAGCAGACTGTAAATCTGTCGCGAAAGCTTCGTAGGTTCGAATCCTACCCGGCCCACTGATCGAGTGCCCTATATGATACCCTACGTAGGTGCACAAGACGAGTGTCTACCTGACCTCGGAAGAAATTGCTCGACTTGCCGCGCTCGCCGACCGCGAGGGGACGTCTCAGGCAGAGGT
>JAJYQK010000101.1:336-57086 GCA_021794645.1 Actinomycetes bacterium | reverse complement strand
CTCTCGGAGCCCTCTGGCCAGGGCGTCCTTCTCATCTCCTCTTGCGGCCACCGCCGGCAGGCCGACAGGCGGGTCCCCTCCGCAGAAGAGGCAGAAGAGAGAGACGACAGCCTCGTCGGTCCCGCCGCCGTCGCGGGGGGCCCGGGGTGAACCCGTCCGTGGCGCTGCGGCCGATGACACAGGCCGAGTACGCCGAGCTGGTGGACCGCCTCGTGACCGGTTATGCCGCCAGCCATGTCGAGGCGGGGCAGTGGGCGGCCGACGAGGCCCGTCAGAAGGCGGTGGCCGAGCTGGACCAGCTGCTGCCCGACGGGGTGGCCACAAAGGACATGGCCCTTTTCACCGCCGAGGCGGAGGGCCGCCCGGTCGGCCGGCTCTGGTTGGCCTTCGGGCGACCCCGCCCGGACGAGGGCTGGATCTACTACATCGAGGTGGAGCCGGCCGAGCGGGGAAGGGGCTATGGCCGCGCCGTCCTCTCGGCCGCCGAGGCAACGTGCGCGGCCCGCGGCCTCGCCACGCTCGGGCTGAACGTCTTCGGCCCCAACACCGCCGCCAGGAGCCTCTATGAGTCGGCCGGCTACGAGACGACCTCGCTCCAGATGCGAAAGGGCCTCTAGAGAGCGACGACCACCTTGCCGGTGTTGCCGCCCTCGAAGAGGAGATTGAGGGCGGAAGGAGCCGACTCGAGGCCGTGGACGACATGCTCGAAGTGCTTGAGGCGCCCCTCTCCGAGGAGGCCGGCGAGGGCGAGGGCCGCCTCCTCGTAGCGGGCGGCGTAGTCGAGGACGATGAAGCCCTCCATCCGCCCCCGCCGCGAGATGAGGTTCGAGTAGTTGGCCGGCCCTGCTGGGCGGGAGGTGGCGTTGTAGCTGGCGATGGCGCCACAGAGCACCACCCGACCCCGCAGGGCGAGGTGGGCGAGGGCGGCATCGAGGAGGGGGCCACCGACGTTGTCGAAGTAGAGGTCGATCCCTCCCGGCGCCTCCTCGGCGAGGCGCTTTTCGACCGGCTCGGACTTGTAGTCGATGCAGGCGTCGAGTCCCAGCTCCCCGGTGACAAAGGCGCACTTCTCGGGCCCGCCGGCGATGCCGATGACCCTGCCTGCCCCCTTCGCCCTCGCCAGCTGGCCCACCGTCGAGCCGGTCGCCCCGGCCGCCCCCGAGACGACGACGAGGTCGCCCGGCGCCAGGGCGCCCACCTCGAGGAGGCCGAAGTAGGCGGTCATGCCGGTCACCCCGAAGAGGTTGACCGCGAGGAGGGGATCGAGGCCTGATGCGAGCAGCTGCAGCTCTGCTGCCCCCTCGCCGCAAAGGAGGTACTCCTGCCAGCCGACCAGGCCGAAGCCGAGCGAGCCGACGGGATAGCGGTCGCTGCGCGACTCGACGATCTCGGCGATGCCGGCCGAGCGCACCACCTCCCCGATCCCGATGGGCGGCAGGTAGCCGGGCAGGTCGTTCATCCAGGTGCGGATGGTGGGGTCGATGGAGAGGTAGCGGACCCGGGCGAGCGCCTCGCCCTCGCCCGGGGTCGGCCGCTCCTCTTCAGTGAGGCTGACCGTCTCCGGACCGACCGGCCCGACAGGTCGCTTTGCGAGCACGAGCTTGCGGTTCTTCCCCACTCAGGCCTCCTCCTCGCCCCCGCCCCCGGGCCGGGCACCCTGGGGGCGCTTCGAACCAGTCCGCCCCGAGGCCCTCGGGCAGCGCGCCGATCCTGCTTGACACCCATCCGGCCGGTGCGAGCCGCTCGGAGCCTCTTCTCGAAGGTGGCGGACAGCGCCGGCCGGGCCGGCCGAAAGGCGAGCGGCTCTCTCTACCTCGACGAGGCTCCCGTCCCTTGGGGGGTGGTCCGTCCGGGCGGCAGGGGAGCTGCGGGCGAGGAGAAGGAGTCCTCCTCGTTCGGCCGCACCAGCCACCGGATCACGCTAGCGCGGCCCCCTCGGTCGGCTGGCTTGGCGGGCCCCCCGGCAGGTAGAAGTAGCGAGGGCTTTTCGTCGGAAGGAGATGCATGTACACGGGGCTCAGCTCAGAAGAGATCCGGATGAAGGGCGCCAACGGCGACGAGATCAACGCCTATGTTGCCCGCCCCCGCGGCGACGGCCCCTTCCCCGGGGTCCTCGTCATCCACCACATGCCGGGCTGGGACGAGGCGACGATCGAGATCACCAACCGCTTCGCCGCCCACGGCTACATCGGCATCTGCCCGAACCTCCACTTCCGCGAGGGCGGCTACGACATCGCCCCCGATGACGCCGCTGCCGCCGCCAGGGCGGCCGGCGGCGTCCCGGACGCCCGCTTCCTCGGCGATGCCCAGGGCGCCATCGACTACCTCTCCACCCTCGACGGCTTCAATGGCAAGGTCGGCGTCATCGGCTACTGCTCGGGCGGCCGGCAGGCCTTCCTCGTGGCCTGCTCGCTCAAGGTGGACGCCGCCGTCGACTGCTACGGCGCTTTCGTCGTGGGCGAGCCGCCGGCCCAAGCCGGCCTGAGCGAGGTGAAGCCGCTCGTCCACCTCGCCGAGAAGCTCTCCTGCCCCCTTCTCGGGCTGTTCGGGAACGAGGACATGTTCCCCTCGCCCGCCCAGGTGGACGAGCTCGAGGCAAAGCTGAAAGAGGTGGGCGCCAGCTACGAGTTCCACCGCTACGACAACGCCGGCCACGGCTTTTTCGGCTGGGAGTCGACCCAGTACCGGCCGGAGGCGGCCAACGAGGGCTGGGGGCGGATCTGGGACTTCTTCGGTCGCTACCTGAAAGAGGGCAAGTGATGTGCTCCTATGTCACCGTCAAGGCCGACATGACCGGCAGCGCCAAGGGCCAGCGGGGCTGGTTCAAGGTGGACCGAGCGCTCTGCTACTTCGACCACCCCTACCACGCTCCCTACGGTCACACGCTCAACATCGACTTCGTGAACGAGGAGGCGGGGCCGTCGGCCCGCTGCGCTGTCGAGCTGACGGCCGAGTCGGCCCGCCAGCTCGTGCGCATCATCGAGGCGGCCCTCGAGGCCGCCGGCGACGCCGCCGCCTGAGCTAGGGCTCGAAGTCGATCTCGACCCGACGGGTCGGTCCGCCGGCCCGCAGGCCGCCCGGGGCGGGCCGCCCGGGCCTGTCGGCCGGCGCCAGGCGGACGAGGGCGTTGTAGGTGACCACGGCGATGGCGAGGTGCATCGTCATCAGCACGGCGACCGCCTCGATGGTCGAGCCGACCACGAGGAGGTAGAGGTCGGGCAGGAAGAGCACGAGGGTGACGAGGACCGCCAGCCGCAAGAAGAGCCAGCGGGCGTGCGAGGAGATGGCCGTCACGATCGGCCAGCCGACACAGGCGAAGATGACGCCGATCACCGTCAGCCTGGAGTAGTCGCTGAAGCGGAAGTGGATATACCCCTGGGTCGAAGGGAAGAGCTTGGTGCCGAGAGCGACGAGGAGGCCGTCGACCAGCAGTGAGCCGACGATGGCCAGAGCCGTGGCGATGAAGAAGCGTGGCCAGGAGGGCCGCGGCAGCGTCTCTGGGAAGTCGACCCTGGCGTAGTCGAGGAGAAGGCCGACCGGCTCTGGCGCCGGACCGAAGGGCGTCTCTTTGCGGGCGCGGTATTGCACGTAGGGAACCTACCCACTCACCGGGGCGAGCCACCGTCGCCCGGGGAAGTCTCAGGTGGGTCCCAGTTCCTGGTGAGGGACCTTTCAGCCCGTCGCCGGGTGGGTCGGGAAGGTGCCGTTCGGCCCGAGGATGTCAAAGCCGTCCGGGGTGTTGAGGTAGCCCGGAGCCGTCCCCTTCACACCGGTGTGGCCGTACTGCCAGACGACCGCCTTGGTGGCCGGGTCGACGGCGACGATGCGGTCGTTGTAGTCGTCGTTCGCCATCAGCACGCCGGAGGGCAGCTGCTCGACGAGGGAGGGCTGGTTGAGCTTGCCCGGCCCGCTCGTCGGCCCGTAGGACCAGAGGATCTTCCCGGAGCGGTTGAAGATGATGAACGCGCCCGGGTTGGCGTAGTTGGCGACGAGGAAGTTGCCGTCCTTGAGCGGCTGGGGGTCGGAGGGGTAGGAGATCGGCAAGTGGGTGGTCCACACGAGCTTGCCCGAGAGCGTGTACTCGTCGATCCACGAGCCGTTGATCTCAGAGACGAGGAGGTTGCCGTTGGCAAGGGGGGTGTCCCCGTTCGGCGAGCCCAGGTAGTGGGGCGGGTTGTGGACGCACACGCCCGGGGTGCCGATCTGGGTCAGGATCTTCTTCGTCTTCGGGTCGATGACCAGCACTCGGCAGTTCACCGGGTCGGCCACCGTCACGAGGCCGTTCTTCAGCAGGTAGGCGTCATCGGGGTTGTGCAGGTAGCCCGGCAACGAGCCCGGCTGGTGGGGGTGGCCGTACTGCCAGAGGACCTTGCCCGACGGGTAGCCGATCTCGACGAGGGTCTCGTTCTCCTCCTGGTTGGAGATGATGGCGTGGCCGTGGTCGATGAAAAAGGCGTCGTCTGGGAAGTAGAAGCCCCCCGGCGGCGCCGGTTTGCCGGCCGACGGGTAGGTCCAGATGACCTTGCCGGTGTCGGTGACGGCCAGCAGCCGGTTGCTGCCCCGGTCGGCGATGAGGAGGGTGTCGCCGAAGTAGGGCGAGCCCGCCCCCTTGGCCCCGGCGGTCCCGAACCGACGGTTCGGCTCGAACATCTGGACGTCGCTCGAGATGGCCCCGCCCCGCGTCTCGCCGCCGACGAGCCAGGCCCGCTTGCCGATGACGGCGACACCGGCGTGCGAGAGCGCCACGTAGAGGTGGCCGGCGACGAGGAGCTTCCCACTGGCGGGGGCGAAGGCCCAGATGGTCGAGACCTCAGAGGGGGTGGCAGCGGCGCTGGCGGTCGTAGGGACCGTCTCGCCACCCGCCAGGTAGATGGTGCCGCCGAGGTCGACGGCGGCCGAGCCGGCGAGTGGCAGCGGCAGCTTTCCGACCACCCGGACGCTGCCGGTGGTCGGGTCGACCTCCTGGATGGCCGTGATGGGGGCGCCCGAGCGGGGGCCCGAGGTGGCGTCGCCGCCGAAGACGAAGAGCTTGCGGCCGAGGGCAGCCACAGCGGCGTAGCGGACCGGCACCGCCAGGTGGGCGACGGTCTTGTAGCTCTGCCCGTTGCGGGTGGCGAGCACGGCGCTGTCGGCGCTCGGCCCCGAGTAGCCGCCGACGATGTAGGCCGTCTGGCCGATGACGGCCGCCGAATCGTCCGAGCGGGCCTGGGGGAGGGAAGCGAGGGGGGTAGCTGTGCCCGAGCCCGAGCCGAGGCTGGCGAGCCGCTCGGCCGAGTTGACCGGGGCGGTTGAGCCGCCGCCGAAGACGTACCCCTTGCCGTTCAGGACGACGCCGGCCGAGTCGTGGCTGGGGGCGGTCAGCTGCCCGATCTGGGCGGCGGCCCCCGTGAGCGGGTTGACCCGGTAGATGCCCGACTCCGAGCCGGAGGTGGTGAGGCCGCCCACGACGATGAGCGACTTGCCGTTCGAGGCGGGCAGCACGACCTCCCGGCTGAGGGGGCCGTTCAGCTTCCAGGGCATGAGCCCGGCCTCGATGGCGGGCGGCCCGCTGCGGGAGCTGACGTCTGCTGTCCTCGTCGCCCCGTTGCCCGGGTCGCCGGTGGCCTTGCCGCCGCCGCCGAAGGAGACGGCGAGGCCGATCACGATCGCCAGGGCGGCGAGGACTCCGACGAGACGGAGGCGGCCGCGGCGGCGGGCGGCAGCCCGGCGGAGCTCGGCCTCTCGCCGGGCGCGGGAGTGGGGGGCGGCTCTGTGGTTCATGGGTGTAGTGGGGTTCCTCGGTTGTCGTCGCCGTCGGGGGGAGGATCGGCGAAGGGAAAGCCGGTGGTCGCCTCTTCGGCGCCATCTTCGAAGACTATGTAACTCTCATACCCGGCGGGCAGCATCTTTGCGAGCGAGGCCGGCGCCGCCGCCACCGAGAGGGCGGTGGCATAGGCGTCGGACCGGGCGAGCGAGGGGCCGACCACGCTCACCGAGGCGGTCCGTACCGACCCGGCGGCCGGGAGCGGGGTGAACAGGTGCTCGCCCCGCTCGTAGCGGCCCGAGGTGGCGAGGCTCTGGCCCGGGGCCAGCCCGACCACGCAGGCGAGCCGCTCACGCCGCCAGGGATGCTGAATGCCCACCTGCCAGGCCGGCCCGGCCGGGGGCCGGCCGAACGCGGTCATGTCGCCTCCACCGTTCACGATCCCAGCCGGTATACCGGCCCCTTGCAGCAGAGCGCCAACCCGCTCGATCGCCCACCCCTTCACCAGGCCCGTCGGGTCGAGGCCGCCCGGCAGCGCCCAGGGGTCGAAGTTGCCCCCCGTCTCTTCTCTCACCTCGGCGCAGAGGGCGAGGACGGCGGGGATCTCGGGCGGGAGCTCTTCGGCGGCGAGGCTGCCCGCCCGCAGCCGCCACATCGGGCTGTCCTCCCGCCAGAGGCTGAAGATCTGATCGAGCCGGTGGAGCTCGGCGGCGGCTTTCTCCGTGGCGGCGAGCACCTCGGTGAAGGCGAGGCCGTCCTCTGCGAGGAGGAAGGAGACCACTGTCCCCATGACGGCTTCGGCGTGGCGGAAGTAGCCCTCTTCGCTCATCCCTTCTTCAGGGCGTCGAGAGCCGACTGGACCGAGTAGGCATAGCCCTCGCTCGTGTAGGTGGCCCCCGAGATGGCCGAGATGCGGGCGCTCTGGGCGGCCATCACCTCCCGGGCGAGCATCGGGATGACCTGCTGGGCGATCTGCTGGGAGTAGCTGTCGGCCGTCAGCAGCTTCGCCACCTTCACAGAGACGATGCGGCCGTTGTCCACCTGCAGCCGCACGGCGACCTCGCCATAGCCGTAGCCGGTCACCTTGCCTGTGACGATGTGGTTGCCGGTCACGCCGGCCGGCCCGGGCACCGTGGTGGTCGGGGTCTTCGATGAGTTGGAGGGGGAGCCCCCCGGCCTGTTGCCGGCGGCGCTGCGGAGCGAGGCCGGGACGGACGAGCCGATGAGGGTGTGGGCGACGAGCACGGCCGCGAAGCCCACGACGGCGGCGAGGGTGGCAAAAGCGCCCTTCAGCCGGGTCACAGGGCGTAGACCTCGCTGTGGATGGCCTCCTCGGCCACCCCGGAGTGGCGGAGCAGGCCGACGACCCCGCTGACGAAGCCCTCCGGGCCAGAGACGTAGAGGTCGCGGGTGGCAAGATCGGGCACGAGGCCGACGACCTTCTCGAGCGGGAACTCCTCCCGGCTGCCCGCCAGCAGGTGGAGCTTGCCGCCGAGGTGGGAGACGAGCTGGCGGACCTCCTCGGCGAGGGCTGCCTCGGCCTCGCTCGCCACCCGCCAGACCACCACGGGCTGGCTGCGCTTGGGGAGGTCCTCGAGGAGGGAGCGGGCGGCGGTGATGCCGATGCCCCCGGCCAGGAGAGCCGCCCGCTGGTGGCGGCGGGCATGGGCCGTGAAGGCGCCGTAGGGGCCCTCCACGGCCACCCGCGTGCCCGGCTCGAGGCGGGCCAGGGCGGCGGAGTGGTCGCCGACGGCCTTCACGGTGAGGCGGAGATAGGGGGGGCGGGGGCGGGCCGACACGGTGTAGGGGTGGGCCTGCCACCAGAGCCCGCGCTTCAAAAAGCGCCACTCGAAGAACTGCCCGCCCGAGATGGGGAGGCGGTCGAGGTGGCGCCCCTCGAGGATGACAGAGGTGACGCCCTCACCTTCGGGGCGCAGCTCGACCACGCGGAGGCGGTGGTGGAGGCTGCGGTAGATCGGCAGCCCGAAGCGGTAGACGAGCACCACCCCGGCCGTGGCAGCCCAGGCGGCCGACCAGACGGCCTGGGTGAGCGGATGGTTCACGAAAGAGGGCCCGAGAACGACCTCGTGGGCGAAGGCGAGCGCGAAGGCGAGGTACATGCCGAGGTGGATCGCCCACCACGTCTCCCGCCTGAGGCGGCGCCTCACCGAGTAGATGGACAGGACCGCCACCACGACGAGGATGCCGAAGCCGGCGATGGCGATGGCCATGCCCGGGAAGCTCGAGATGAAGGTGCTCAGCTCGTGCATCACGCCGGTGTGGGCCGCCTGGGCGTAGCCGATCGTGAGGAAGACGGCGTGGGCGACGATGAGCGAGATCGGCCAGGGGGCGAGCCGGCGGTGCCAGGCGAGCAGGCCGTCTTGACCGAGGGTCCGCTCGACGACCGGTATCCGGCTCACGAGGAGGATCATCACGAGGGCGAGGTAGGTGCCGGCCAGGCCGGTGAGGTTGCCGATGAACATGGCGACGCCGCCGGGGGCCTTCATCCCCGCCGCCGTCTCGGCCGTGAGGGCGAGCGCCACCGAGGCCCCGAGCCCGAGGCCGAAAAGGACGACGGCCAGGTCCACCACGCCTGGCCGAGGCGGCCGGGAGAGCCGCTTGGCGGTCGCCTGCCGCGGCTGGCCGCGGCGGCGGGAGGTGTCGTTAGCTCTCTCGAAGGTGACCGAGGCCACTTCTCACCTCACGTTGTGCCATGGCTGGGAGAGCTTGCCGGGCCGAGCTTGGAGCTGGCTGGGAACGCCCGTGGTCGCCGCTGATACTTACCCGGCCACCCCGTCTCGATTCGCCGGCAGGACGATGGTGAAGCGAGCACCTCCGCCCGGCGTCTCGCCCGCCTCCACCCTCCCGCCGTGCGCCTCGACGATCGCCCGCACGATGGCGAGGCCGAGCCCGGCGCCGCCCGAGGACCTGGCTCTCGAGGTGTCGTCTCTGAAGAAGCGCTCGAAGACCAGCTCCCGGGCGGCGGCGCTCAACCCCGGACCGCGGTCGGCGACCTCGATGACGGCTTCCTCCCCCCGCCGGGAGACGGTCACCTCGGCCGGCGTCCCGGGCGGGGTGTGGCTCCGCACGTTCGAGAGGAGGTTGTCGACGACCTGGCGGAGGCGGGCCTCATCGCCGGTCACCTCGACCGGCTCGGAGGCCACGAGCGAGACGGGCCAGTCGCCGATGGTCTCTGCCGCGTGGACCGCATCGGCCGCCAGCGCGACGAGCTCCACCGGCCGCCGCTCGAGCGGCCGGCCCTCGTCGAGATTGGCGAGCAGCATGAGGTCCTCGACGAGGCGGCGCATCCGGTCGGTCTCGTTCGCTATCCCCCGCAGCACCCTGACGAGGTCCTCTGGGCGCCGGTCAGCTCCGGCACCGAAGAGCTCGGCGTAGGCCGAGACGGCCGCCACCGGTGTGCGCAGCTCGTGGGAGGCGTCGGCAAGAAAGCGCCGCATCCGCTGCTCGGAGGCCATGAGGGCGCTTTCGTTCGCCATCCGCTCCTCGATGTCCTGGGAGAGGCGCTCGATCATCGAGTTGAGGACGAAGGTCAGCTGGCCGAGCTCTGTGCGGGGGGAGAACCGGTCCGGGACGCGAGCCTCGAGGTCGCCCTCCATGATGGCGGCCGCCGTCTCTTCGATCTCGACGAGGGGCTTCACCCCGATCCGCACGAGCCAGAGCCCTATGAGGATGGCGCCGATGAGGGCGGCTGCCGAGACGGCGAGCTCGATGAGGAGGAGCTGGCCGAGCGACTCGGCGTTCGCTGTGAGGGGGAGGCCGACGACGAGGCCCTCGCCAGTCGACAGGTGGACCCCGAGCAGGCGGTAGGCGGGCTGGCTCTCGCTCACCTCCGGAGAGGTGGCGAAGACGCCCCTCACCGAGAACGAGGGGGTGAGAGCCCTCCCGAGGTCCTTGCCGGACGAGAGGCTGCCGGGCAGGTGGTTAAGCCGCTCACCGGGCGAGAGGGTGTCGAGGCAGTTGTCGCTCATCGGCCCGCTCGCCTGCTTCTGGCGGGGGGCGGTGAAAACCTGAGCCGGGAAGCCGGGCAGGCGGGGACGGGCGAGATGGCTGGTACCGCCCCGCCCGGCGGAGGCGGCGGCCACGAAGGCGCGCTGCTTTCCGCCGGGCGACCACAGCTCGGCCAGCACGCCCGGGGCCGACTCCTCCACGAGGCTCAGCTTCAGGTGGCCGCCCTCTTCCAGGCAGCTCGCCAGGGGTCCGGCTGCTGCCTCGAGGCTCGAGTCCGTCCGGCCCGCCAGGTAGGAGCGGTAGGCCGAGTAGGTGGCGATGTCCACGGCTACCAGTGCCAGCGCCACGACGACCCCGACTGCTATGAGGAGTCGGAGGCGGAGCGACACGCTAGGCGTCCGGCTCCCGCAGGACGTATCCCACGAGCCGGATGGTGTGGATCAGGGGAGGGCCGAGTGGATCGAGCTTGCGGCGCAGGTAGCGCACGTAGGTCTCGACGATGTTCTGGTTGCCGCCGAAGTCGTAGTGCCAGACGTAGTCGATGAGCTGAGCCTTGGAGAGAACCCGGCGCGGGTTGAGCATGAAGACACGCAAGAGGTTGAACTCAGTCGCTGTCAGCTGGATCTGTGTCTCGCCCCGCCACACCTCGTGGCTCTCCTCGTCCATCGTGAGATCTGCGAAGCGCAGCTTTCGCTCCCCGCTCGTGCTCCCGGCCCGCCGCAGCAGGGCCTTGGCCCGAGCGACCAGCTCGGCGAGGGAGAACGGCTTGGCGATGTAGTCGTCCCCGCCTGCGGCAAGGCCGGCGACCAGATCGGCCGTCTCTCCCCGGGCCGTCAGGAAGAGGACGGGCACCTCGATGCCGTCTGCCCGCAGGCGACGGGTCACCTCCAGCCCGTCCAGTCCGGGCATCATGACGTCGAGGATGACGAGATCGAAGTGGCTCTCTTGCAGACGGGAGAGCGCTTGGCGGCCGTCGCTCGCCTCGTCGACGGAGAAGCCTTCGTACCTGAGCACCGTCGCCACCGTGTCGACGATCGAGGGCTCGTCGTCGACGACGAGGATGCCTGGGCGGTGCTGGCTGGCCTCGCCCTCTCCCGGGAGAGCCGCCGGACCGACGTGCCTGTTCACGGCCGCCAGTGTGCCAGCGCAAAGCGCCTCGCGGCGGCGTTCGCCGCGGCCGGGGGCCCTCCCGGGTACCTGCGGGACCGGTTCAGACACTTGGCCGTCGCTCGAGCGGGTCGTCGAGCCGGCCTACCTCGGAGCTGCCATGGGCCGGAAAGGACCGGCTCCGGCCGGCAGTGCTGTCTTGGCCCCGGCAGTGCTCCCGGCCGGGATCGAGCCTGTGACCAAGAGGCTACGGGGCGCAATCGCCACTGGCGGGCAGGGGTCCATTGCCCCCGGCTCTCCCCAGTCGCCCCATAGATGTCCCCTACTCCGCCAGCGGCGACGACTTGATTGTGGTTGGCAGCCGACGCAACAACAAGAGCGCAGACGTCTCATTTGCAGACTTGACGAGCCGTCCCTCGTCCTCAGTGGCGGCCTCGCACGAGCCGATGGTCCGGACCACAGGCGTCAAGCAGGAGGAAAGAGGCATGGCGCGCCGCCTCCCGGCCGCGGGCCTGCCAGTAAGCCCGCTCGTCTTTGTCGGGGAGCTCTTCAGCGTGCTCCGCCGCACCAGCGAGCAACCAGTCGATGCGGGCACTGTCGAATGCGCTCAGCACGCACTGATCTCGGATAGCGACAGCAGTCGCAGCACAGGCCAATGCCGCTTGCAGATGCCCGGTCTCGAGCCAGCACCGACCGACTCCGTAGAAGGCGACGGCTGTGTCTGGCGCAGCAAGCCCGGTGGCCCGCCAGCGCCGCTCTCTCAAGTCGACCCAGAGGTCGAGGTCGACCTGGCCGGCCTCCAGGCGACAGCTCGCCAGCACCTGTTCGGCCTCGAGCAGCGCCGGGGAGCGGTCGTCGTCGTAGGCGGCGATGACCTCCTTGGCTGCATCTTCTGCCACCTGGACGGCCTCATCGTGCTCGCCTGCCCAGCTGAGGCTGCTGGCAAGTGAGATGGCGGCAGAGCGGCGCCCCGCCTCCGTCTCGGCGACTGCGACGGCCTGTCTCAGGCACGAGACGGACTCTTCGAACTCGCCGGCCCACTTGTAGGCAGCCCCACAGACCAGGAGATCTCGCGAGAGCCCCGGTTGCTCGGCGGCAGCGAGCAGGGAGGCATGCCAGGACTTGACGAAGGAAAGGGTCTCTCTCGGACGGTGCAATGCCATCCGAGAGACATACAGGCGCGTAGCTCGCCGGGCGATGGCCGGGTCGGTGAAGACGTCCTCAGCAAACGGCGGGTCTCCCCAGCGCCAGGCGACGAAGCGGTCAGCATCAGGAGCTCTCCTTCCGAGTCCCCGCAGCAGCTCGGCCAAGGCCCTCTCGACGGCCGGCTCGAGCACCTAGCAGCCACCCCCGCTCTGGAGGAGCCTGATCATGTGGGAGAGCTCTTCGGCCGGGCCACGAAGCGCCTGGCGCTCGGCCAGCTGGGTCGTGAGCCACATCTCCTCGATTTCCGCGCTGGGCGCATCCGCGATCCCGATCAGCATCGTCGCCCAGGAGAGCACCCTGTTCGCCGCCCCCATGATGTTCGGCCCGTGGTCCTCGACGCCGACCTCGACGATGTGGCGAGCGATCTCGGGCGCCCGATTGCGGGGCAGGCCGATGAACGACAGGAAGCCAGCCGCCGCGTCGCACAGGAGCGGGATGTACTCAAAGCTGCGAGGGACGACGCCGTCCTCGTCGAGCTGGAGCGTCGTGTGGGCTGGCTTGGCTCGCTCACGACCGATGATGGCGATGAGATCGACGTCTCGCAAAAGCGCCCCGGAGCTAGCCGCGAGATGGCCGCGCTCGAACAGACGGCGCTGGGCGGCGATGGCGGCGATGAAGACGTAGGCGAGCGCCCGAAAGGCCCGGCGCCGGCTGCTCCAAAGGCCCGGGAACTGCTCAGAGTGCTCCTGAAACACCCGGAGGGCCCGCCAGGGTGCGTAGAGGTGCTGGCAGCACGCCAGCACGTAGGCTCCGCGAACTGGTGACTGCCCGAACCGCCGATAGAGCGTCGCCCGCCTGAGGCCGAGGTACTCCCCGAGGGCGTCGGCGGTCTGCGGCTCGACATCAGCAAAGGCGGGCATCCGCTCGGCGAACACCTCCAGACTCGTTGTTCGTCTTGCCCAGACGGACTGTCGCTGCGCCGCCACCTTGGCAGCGTTGCCGTCACCTTCCATGTCGAGCGCTCAGTTGACTACCTCCCGGTGACATAGGTCAAGCACCGACCGCGACAGCAAAAAGCCGTCGTGCAGCACTCACCAGCATGTCGCCGAGCCAGCTGCAGCTCGCGCATGCCTGCCCGGCCGGGCTTTGCCTCAAACCGCGAGGTCGCTGTCGCGCCGAGCAGCGCTAGCGGCACGACGGTGAGCGGGAGCCGCAGCCAACGTCCGGTAGTCGACCGGCAAGCTCTTGTTGGCAGACCAACCGCCGGCCACCGCCGACGAGGCCGCTTCTCTCGATGCCGGCAGCGCCCAGGTGGACCGCGAGACAAGGCGGGAGGATCGCACATCGCCGCCTCGGGCGGCGCCCGATCCGACTCCGAGGAGGGGTTAGCTAGCGGGAGTTTCCGGGGGGCTCGGCTTCAAGACGGTATCGCAGTAGGTCGTGTCGGGACCGAAGGGGCCGCCACAGTCGGGGGCGGTGGCGAATTGCGAGGCCTGCCCGTAGTCGAACTTCGTCCCGGGGTAGTCGATGCCATAGGTGAAAGCGCTGTCAGCGGAATTCCAGGAATACCACGGGTAGATGCAGTAGGGGCCCCCGTAGCTCGGGCAGTACTGGTTCACCTCGGCGGTACCACCGAAGTCGCTCACGACCGCCCAGCTCTTCGGCGTGGCTCCGCCGGCGAAGGTGACCGACTTGATCTGGAGCGGGGAGAAGCCGGCCCAGTGCGAGGCGTCATAGGAGTCGCAACCCACCTGGCCGGGCACGCAGTACTGCGCGGCCGGGGTACTGAACGGCGAGGTGTGACCTATCTCCCAGACGAAGGCGTTGGGCGTGTCGTGGACGATGCCCCAACCGAGGGAGTTCCCGATCTGTTGGGTGGAGAAGGCCGGGAGGAGGGGCCCGTACTTGCTGTTGAGAACGATCGTCCCCGACTGGCCGGTCGTGAGGTCGGTGATCGTGACGTTCCACCCCTCCGAGGGCGAGACGACGTGGAAGTAGATCTGGATCGTGTCACCGCCGTGCATGACGAGAGGCTGCTTGCTCGAACCCTGGTAGAGCTCGGCGTTGAAGGCAGCCGTCTCGGCATTGGACTGCGTGCTCACCTGCCAGACCGGTGAGCAGACCGTGAAGTCGTTCGGGACGTAGCTGACGTTGAAACCGCCGTCGGAGCTGCAGTTGTTGACGAGGGCGTCAGGGTAGAACTGCACCTCGACGAAGGCCTGGTGGAAAAGGGCGTGCGGGTTCGGGTCGGTCACCGTGCCGCCCCACCAGAAGGTGGGTCCGACCGACGAGACCGGCACGGTGCCGTCGCTCGGAAGCACTGCGGTCCAGGTCAGGTTCTGGGCCGAGCCGGGCAGGCTCGAGACCGGGTCGAGCTCAGGCTCGTCGTGCCCGCTGCAACCGGCCGTGTACCAGATCGGGTAGCTGCTCGTCGACGCGAAGTGGTGGGCGATGCAGTCGCCCGAACCGGATTGGCTGGTGGAGGCACCGGCCCGGGGAGCACCCGGGGAGAGGAGGGCGAGGCCACCGAGTGTCGTGGTCACCGCCAAGAGCGCCGTAGCGAGCCGTCGGCCCCGTCGCCCGGGCAACCTCGAGAGAAAGCGGGTTCCTGTCTGGCTCGGCTGGATCATCTCCGCCTCCCACTCGGTCGTGACACCTTGCTGCCGACTGTATATCGCTGCCCCCCCTGCGCAACAGAGGAGAAAATTCTCTGCCTTCATCCTGTCGAGCGCGAGACGCCGAGGAAGTTCGCGTGCTCTCAGCCGCCCGCAGGACCCCCCCCGGCGGCAGGGGGTTGGCGCTCGGTGGTGGATGGGACAACCAGCGCGAGTCGAGCGTGATCAGAGCCAGGGCGAGGGAGGGGGCTCGACCTTTGAGCTCACGGCTCACGTTGCTTTGTCGGGCACGATTGGGCCCGCAGAACGGCCTTGGAATCCTGCGCCGCCACTTCGGTGATGTGCGCTGGTTGCGATAGCGGGACGAGCTTCGCTGTACCTACCCGGACGCCGAACGCGGAGCGCACCAGCCAGGCCCTCGAGACCGGCAGGGACGTGGGCTCGACGGCCTGCCTCTACTGCATGACCATGCTCGATGACGCCCTCAAGTCCCGCCAGGCCTCGGGGGAGGCCGACGACGCGAAGCCGTTCCCCACATCGCGCAGATCTTGGAGAACTCGCTCCCGCGGGCAGGCGGCGCACCGGATTGCGACCCCGGTTCCCCGGCCTGAGCTTGCCGGGCTTTAGCCTGTTCTCCGGCCCTTGCCGGCTCTCAATGTCGGTGGTAAAAGTGGCAAAGAGGTTCCCTGTCGGATCTCGGCAGGTGGGCGCGAGAGGGGCGTCGATGAGCGCGTGGGCGTCACGAGCACGAGGACGGGTCGTTGCGGGGTTGGCGGTGGTAGCGCTCGTCGGGGGAGGGACGAGCCTCGCCGCCGGGGCCGCCGCCGGAGGGCAGGCGCGGTTGCGAGAGCTGGCCTCTCCGGCCGGTGTGCACCGGGTTCACGTGCCGGGGGATGGGCGCGCTCCCACAGGGAGCAGAGGTTCTGGCGGGGGCGGTGTGTCAGGCGGAGGCGCTGCGACGCAGTCGAACCAGCCGGAGTTCTCGACGGTCGACAACCCGACCTCGCTTGACCCGCCCGTGCGGGTCCCCCCCACGACCCCGGTGGTCGTGACGATCGCTGACCACGCTGCCTTCGGCAACGGCCCGCCTCCCGCCGTCACCACGACCACGCTCCCAAGTGGCCGCTGGGCGGAGGTGGTGCTCGATGTGACCGGGACGGAGCAGGGCGTGCAGTACGACAGGCTGTGCGAGATCTTCGCCGGGCCGTCGGAGATCTTCCTCGGCGTGACGCCGGAGCCGACCGCTGCTGGCATTACCTGGCATATCGAGAAGGACGTGACCGGGTACCTCCCGCTCCTCGAGGGGCGCCAGACCTTTTCCACCTACGTGGACAACTACACCAACAGCACCGATACCGGGGTTCCGGTTATCACCGCCAAACTGCTCTTCTACCCCGCAGGCGGCGGCTTCCAGCCCGTTCACACCGCCTCGATCACCAACCCGGCGCTTGGCGGGGCGGCGATCAACGAGACCGGACCAGCCTCGCCGGCTGTCGCGCCGGGCGTGCCGAGCCAGGTCGTACCGCTGCTTCCGACGGGGGCGACGAAAACTCTCAGCCTGATCGGAACCAACTCTCAGAACACGACCGTCTCCGCAACGGTGAGCCTCCCGAGCGACACGAGCACGCTCACCCTCGACCTCTACGCGGTCGGTCAGATCGGCGACGAGTTCTGGTGGGCCGAGTCACCGGCGTTCCGCGAGATCGAGGTCTCGATCGACGGCACGCCTGCGGGCGTGGTGTGGCCGTTCCCTTACGTCTACACGGGTGGCGTCAACCCGCTCATCTGGCAGCCGGTCACGGGGATCCACACCCTCGACATCCCCTCCTACCGCCTCGACCTGACCCCCTTCGCAGGGATGCTCGCTGGCGGCACGCACACGATCAGCCTCACGGTCGTGAACAACGCCAACTATTGGCTCGGCGGGGGGAGCCTGCTGCTCACCACGGCGAAGGGCGCGACGGGCGGCCGACTCCTCACCGACACGCTCTCGTTCCCCGGCAGCTCGCAGGTCGTAACGCAGGATGCCAACGGCGGCTCCGGGAACCCGGTGTTCACGGAGTCGGCGAGCAGGGCCTACGAGATCGCAGGCACTGTCACGGTCGGGCGGCAGACCTACGTCGACACGCTCGACCAGCGCCTCCAGTTCGAGAACGACCAGTCGAACATCGACTACAGCTGCAGCGGGCCCTGCTACCAGTGGGTCCACGGCGAGGAGACCCAAGCCACCTCGGAGACCATCACTGGCCCCGGCACGGACATCAACCGAACCGATGACTCGAGCTGGACCATCGACGCGCCCAACGGCTACGTCCCCGACTCGGGCGGCTTCTTCCTGCCTGCCGCGGTGAACCAGCAGCTCACCGATGTCGCCACCCAGGTGGGGGGGCTTCTCCCGACTCGGCGGACAAGCCTTTCGGAGAGCATCATCGGCTACGGCGCCCTGCAGGCCGGGGGAGGGCCGAACATCGAGAACGGCGACACCACCGGCACGGTGACGTACGCCAGCTCGGACGGCAGCGCGGCCTCGCAGGTGCTCTACCAGCGCACGGTCGTCGCCTCCGGTGGCGTGATCGAGCAGAACCTGGTCCAGGGGGGCTGAGGGCCGCAGCAAGGCGACCGTGTCGGCCTTCTTGGACGTCCTCGGCGCCGAGCGGGCGGGCAAGCTCGAGTTCGTCACCTGCGACCGGGCGGAGCGGATCCGCACCGTGCTCGCCGGGCGCGCCGGTTCCGCCACGGTCTGCCTGGCCACCTTCCAGCTCGTGAAGGGGTCGACCGACGCCCTCGTTCTCTTGTAGTTGACGGGAACCTTGGTCACTCGCGAGAACTGGCCTCGTCCATCACACCGTCTCCCTCCCTCTCACCGCCCAGCCCTTGGGATGGTCACCTCCTCGAGTGCGCCTTCCGGCTCGCACGCAACCGAAGGTCGTCGAACAACACCGTGGCTCGACCGGCCCCTCCGGGCGAGCTCCAGCACGCGGACGTCTCTCAGGGCACCCGGCGAGGCGAGGATCTGACTAGGGTCGGTGATGACGTAGGTGCTTCGGCTTTGTTGGCTCACACCTCAAGCCTGGAGCACCTTCGTCGCGTTCTGACGGATCTCGACCGACAGCGGACCCCGCTGAGATCCGATGAACCTTCTTGTGGGCCCGGCAGGGATCGAACCTGCGACCAAGGGATTATGAGTCCCCTGCTCTGACCACTGAGCTACGGGCCCTGGCAGCCGCCTCAGACAGCTTTCAACGGACCTCGAGGCTACCGCTCTCCTCGAGGGCCATCTGGACCTCTGCAGGTCCGATCTTGCCGTTTCTACCGGCTATGTAGCCCGAAGCGGCCATAAGGCCAAGTATCCCGAGGAGCACCGACAGCGGAATGGTCCAGCCACCAAAGATTTGGTGGAGGGCCCCGGTCATGGCCGGCCCGAGCGCAGCGATCAGGTAGCCGACCCCTTGTGACATGCCAGAGAGCCGCATCGCCTGCTGAGGGTCGTGAGAGCGGAGGACCATCAGCAAGATGGCAAGGCTGATGGCCGAGCCCTGACCGAGTCCGAGGAGCGCGGCCCACAAGAGCTGGAGGCTGCCCGGCGCGAAGATGAGCCCTGCCGTGCCAGCAGCCAGGAAGCCGACGCACCCGAAGATGGCGATCCGGGTGTCGGGCAGACGCTCGGTGATCGCAGGGGTGAAGAGCGCTGCGACTATTCCGACCAGGTTTGTGGCGGCAAGGAGGCCGCCTGCCGCATCGGCCGAGAGTCCGTGGCTCGAGAAGATCGTGGGGAGCCAGGCAAGGGCCGAGTAGAACTCGAGCGACTGCAGGCCCATGAACAGCGTCACAGCCCAGGCGACAGGGTCGCGCCACAGCCCGGTGTGGCGGGGCGCGGGTACGAGGCTCGAGGGCCGCCGGTGGGAACGCAAGGGCAGGAGCACGAAAAAGGCGGCAGCACCCGGGAGGGCCCAGAGCGCAGTCGAGAGGCGCCAGTCGCCCCCGAGGGCATGGGTGAGCGGGGCACTCAGACCGGCCGCTGCCGCCGGCCCGGCGCTGAGCGCCATCGTGTACATCCCGGTCATGAGGCCTGCCCTCTCGGGGAAGTCCTCTTTCACGATGCCGGGGATGAGAACGTTGGCGACCGCGATGCCGACGCCGAGCACGACTGTGCCGGCAAAGAGGCCGACCAGGCCGACCGAGCGGAGGATCGTGCCTGCCACCAAGAGCCCGACACAGGAGAGAAGGACCGCCCCTGTCCCGAATCGGCGCACCAGACCAGGCGCGGCAGGAGCAAGCAGACCGAAGCAGACGAGTGGCAGCGTCGTGAGCAGCGCCAGCCCGACGTCAGTGAGGCCGGTCGTCCGCCGGATGTCCTGCAGCACCGGCGAGACAGCCGCAATCGTCGGCCGGAGGTTCAAGGCGGCGATCGTGAAAGCCGCGCCAAGAAAGAGCTTCCGCCGCCGCGCCGGTGACCTCCTCCTCACTGCGCCGCCTGGCGCACAGTGGCTGGTGGGGGTGCCAGCGCGGACCTAGGGTGACCCAACATGGAGATGAGCAGAGCCTTGGAGCAGCTCGAGACCATGCACAGAGCCGTCCTCGGCACGTACAAGCGGGACGGCTCGCCCCAGCTCTCGCCGGTGGTCTGTGTTCTCGCCGAAGAGGGGCGGCTTCTCATCTCGACCCGAGAGACTGCCATGAAGGTGCGCAACCTGCGTAGAGACCCCCGCGTGGTCCTCTGTGTCTTCTCGGACGGCTTCTATGGTCCTTGGCTCCAGGTGGAGGGGAGAGCCGAGATCATTGCGCTCCCCGAGGCGATGGAGGGGCTGGTCTCCTACTACCGCTCGCTCGCCGGGGAGCATCCGGACTGGGACGAGTACCGCCAGGCGATGATCGACGAGAAGCGCGTGCTGCTGCGGGTAGCGCTCGAGAAGGCCGGACCCGACCGCTCGGGATGAGCCGCCCCGAAGAGCTCCGGGGGAGAGACTCGAACTCTCAACCTAGCGGTTAACAGCCGCTTGCTCTGCCGATTGAGCTACCCCGGATCGCCGGGTCAGCCTATCGACTCGGAAGAGGCCCACTCGAACGCTCTGCTGAGCAGGGCCGGTGGCGGTGGTGAGCGAAGCGGGGTAAGCAGGAGGGGTGAGGTTCAAGACCGGATTCGTGATCGGAGCAGCCGTCGGCGCCTGGGCGGCTCGCAAGGCGGCGGGCTTGGCCACGGGCGGCAAGCAGCGGCCCTTTGCCCCAGAGGAGGCGAGCGAGAAGCTGCGGGCCCTGAGCGGGCTGGCGAGAGAGCGCCTCTCCGATCTCGTCGAGGGGCCGATCGGCACGATGGCCCGGGAACGCATGACCGACCTGCTCGGTGCCTCGCTCTCTTCTGCCACGACGGAGCGGGGCGGCTCGCGCTCGGCTGAGAGCCGGCCCATAGACGTCTCAGGCCGCTAGGCCAGCCGCCTACTCCCCGTCCACGTACTCGCGGAGGGGCCGCGAGACCATCGGGTGACGCAGCTTCGCGAGCGTCTTCGTCTCGATCTGGCGGATGCGCTCCCGGGTGACGCCGAAGATCTGGCCGACCTCCTCGAGCGTGCGGATCCGGCCGTCGTCGAGCCCGAAGCGGAGGCGCACTACCTCTTGCTCCCTCTCGGTCAGCTCGTCGAGGGCGCGCTTCACCGCCTCGTTCAAGAGCACGCGGGTGGCGGCGTCCGCCGGCACCTCGGCGCTCTGGTCCTCGATCAGATCCGAGAGGCTGAAGTCCTCTTCCTCTCCGATGGGCTGGGAGAGCGAGACGGTGTCCTGGCCGATCCGCTGCAGCTCGCGCACCCGCTCGACCGGCAGCTGGAGACGGTCGGCGATCTCCTCAACCGTCGGCTCCCGCCCGAGCTCCTGGGAGAGGAGGCGCTGGGTCCGCATCACCTTGTTGATCGTCTCGACCATGTGGACTGGGATGCGGATGGTGCGGGCCTGGTCGGCAACGGCTCGGGTGATGGCCTGGCGGATCCACCAGGTGGCGTAGGTCGAGAACTTGAAGCCCCGTCTGTAGTCGAACTTCTCGACGGCCCGCATCAGCCCGAGGTTCCCCTCCTGGATCAGGTCCAAGAAGGCCATGCCCTTCTCCCGGTACCGCTTGGCGATCGAGACGACGAGACGGAGGTTCGCCTCGATGAGGAGCTCCTTTGCCTCCTGGCCCTCCTCGATCGCCCGCTCCACCTGGCGCCGCTCGGCCCGGGGCACCTCGTCGAGCTTCCCCTCGGCCTTCCAGGAGTCATAGACGGCCTGCGCCTCGATGCCCGCCTCGATCTGCTTGGCGCAGAGGACCTCGAGCTCCTGGGTGAGGAGGGAGACCCTGCCGATCTCCCGCAGGTACGCCCGGACGGGGTCAGTTGCCGAGCTGCTGCCCGTCGGGTGGTGCTCGGCGGCGACGGCGAGGATGCTGGCGAGGCGCGGCTTTCGCCTCTCGCCGGCGGTCTCCTCCTCAAGGGGGGGGTCTGGCGACTCCGCTCTGCTCATGCTCGCTCCGATCGGCATTCGCACCGCCTTTGTGCAAGCCACGCTACCAACCGCTCCGCCGCTTCCGTCACCTCCCGCGGGGCCGACTCGCCCGTGCCGACCTCGCTGAAGAGCTCGAGCTCGGACTTGAGCCAGGCGACCTCTGAGGCCGCCTGGGCGATCCGCTCGCCCTCCTCGGCCTGCTGGGCCGCTCGCACCTCGGCCTCGAGCTCGGCCACCACCTCGGTGGAGGCCGCCCGCACGAGGGCGACGACCGCCTGGTCGACGCTGATGTCCGGGTCGGAGTTTGCGAGCTCGACGAGCAGCTCGCTCGCCTCGTCCGCGGCCGCCTCGATGGCGGCGTGGAGGGACTCTGCCGCGGAGAGGGCGGCAAAGGCCTCCCTTTGCACCGGCTCGCCGAACAGGGCGACGTCGAGTCGGCCGGCCATGGCGGCAGGCTCGTGGATGGCGAGGGCGAGGGCGTCTCGCCCGGCCCTCTCCCCCGGTGTGCGGGCCTGACGGCGGGTCCGGACAGGAGCTGCCGGCTCACCGACCGGCGGGTTGCCGGCCTGGCTCTCTCGCTCGCCTCCCGCCGGTCCGGGAGCGGCGGGCGTCCGGCGGGGGGAGCGGTGGCGCTCGACAGCGGCGCCGAGGCGTCCCCGCAACCGCTCGAGGTCGATCCGGGTGCGGTCGGCCACCTCGGCGAGGTACTGGTCCCGAACGAGGTCGTTCGGGTGCTCCGCCACGACGGCCAGAGCGGCCTCGGCCACCTTCGCCCTTCCTTCTGGGGTGCGCAGGTCTCCACCCGCGAGGGTCCGGTGCAGACGGAACTCGAGGTAGGTGCGGGCCTTCTCGACGGCCGCGCGCAGGCGCTCGGGGTCAGCGGAGGCGAGATCGCCCGGGTCGTTCCCGGCCGGCAGGTCGGCCACGGCCACCTCGACCTCATGACGCCGCTCCCATTCATAAAAGCGGGCAGCGGCCGATTGACCGGCCCCGTCGGCATCGAAGGCGAGGACGATGCGGCGGGCGAAGCGGGAGAGGAGCCTGAAGTGATCGTCGGTGAGAGCGGTGCCACAGGTGGCGACAGCCCGGCCGAGGCCGACCCGGTGAAAGCCGATGACGTCTGTGTAGCCCTCGCAGACGATCACTTCGCCAGATTGGACGATCGCCTGGCGGGCGAGGTTGAGGCCATAGAGCGTGGAGCGCTTCTGGTAGATCGCCGTCTCGGGCGAGTTGCGGTACTTCGGTCCAGTGCCGTCCCCGATGCCGGGCACCAGGCGCCCACCGAGGGCGACGGCCTTGCCGTCGGCCTGGAAGATCGGGAAGATCACCCGACCCCGGAAGGTGTCTCGCGGCCCGTAGTTCCCCTGCACGACAAGGCCGGCACCGGCGAGAGCCGCCGTCGGGAGCCGCAGGGCCCTCGCCAGCTGGTTGCCTCCCTCCGGCGCCCAGCCCAGCTTGAAGCGCCGCACCATGTCGCCCTCGAGACCGCGAGAGCGGAGGTACTGGCGAGCCCGGGCGGCATCGGGATGGGAGATGAGGCGCTCGTGGTAGAAGGCCACGGCCTTCTCCATGGCGTCAAAGAGGGCCTGGCGCTTGTCACGAGCCTCCTTGTCGGCGCCTTCGGCGTCGGTGCGGATGCGAACGCCGCTTCGCGCCGCCAGGCGCTCGATGGCCTCCACGAAGCTCAGCCCCTCGATAGCCCTGAGGAAGGTGATGGGGTCACCGGAGGCCTGGCAGCCGAAGCAGTAGTAGAGGCCCTCCTCGGCGTTGACGCTGAAAGAGGGGGATTTCTCCGAGTGGAAGGGGCAGAGGCCGACAAAGCGCCGGCCGACCCGCTTCAGCTGGGTGTACTCGCCGATGAGGGCGACCGCATCGGTTGCCTGCCTGACGGCGGCGACGTCCTCGTCGGGGATAGCCATGGCGAGCCGACCGTACAACAGGGCGGTGTCAGCTGCCCCGCCCCCGCCGGCCAGGCGCGAGACAACCTCCGGCGGGGTCACGAGGCCGGTCGGCGCCGACGGCCCGACCTCTTCTTATGGCGAGGGCGCTGGCAGAGCCGCCGCCGGGGGAAGCTCAGCTGTTGCCGGCGAGCACCGAATGGGCGGCGGCCAGCCGGGCGATCGGCACCCGGAAGGGAGAGCAGCTCACGTAGTCGAGTCCGGCGCGGTAGAAGACCTCGATCGACTGCGGGTCTCCGCCGTGCTCCCCGCAGACCCCGCACGTCAGCTCCGGCTTCATGCTTCGCCCCTTCTCGACCGCCATGCGCACGAGGAGGCCCACGCCGTCCGGGTCGACGTTCTCGAAGGGGTTGGCCGGCAGCAGCCCCTTGTCGAGATAGGTGCTCATCATGCGCCCCTCGACGTCGTCGCGGCTGAAGCCGAAGGTCATCTGGGTGAGGTCGTTGGTGCCGAAGGAGAAGAAGTCGGCCACCTGGGCGATCTCGTTGGCGACGAGGGCGGCTCGCGGCGTCTCGATCATGGTGCCGATGGCCACCTCTATGCGGCCGCCCCCATCGCCGGCGGCCCCGGTCGCCTCGATCGCCTCCTCCACCCAGCTGCGGGCGAGCGCCAGCTCGTTGCGGGAGATGGTGAGGGGGATCATCACCTCCACCACCGGGTGGCCTCCCGCCCTCGCCCGCTCGAGGGCGGCCTCCATGAGGGCGCGGACCTGCATGGCGTAGAGCCCCGGCTTCATGACGCCGAGGCGCACGCCGCGGGTCCCGAGCATCGGGTTCACCTCCCGCCACGAGCGGGCGGCCTCGAGGAGGCGCTCCTCCTCCTCGCTCAGCCCCTCGGCCGCCTGCTTCACCGCCAGAGTCTCGACGTCGGGCAGGAACTCGTGGAGGGGCGGGTCGAGGAGGCGGACGACGACGGGGAGGGAGTCCATCGCCGCCAGGATCTCGATGAAGTCGGCCTTCTGGGCGACCCGCAGCTCCTCGAGGGCAGCCGACTCTTCCTCCTCGCCCTTGGCGAGGATCATGCGGCGGACGATCGGGAGGCGCTCCTCACCGAGGAACATGTGCTCGGTCCGGCACAGCCCGATGCCCTCGGCCCCGAGGCGGCGGGCGTTCTCGGCGTCGGGGCCGTTGTCGGCGTTGGCCCGCACCCCCAGCTTGTCTCCCCTTATCTCGTCGGCCCACGAGAGGATCTGCTCCAGCTCGGCAGGCGGCTCGGCCAGGGTCAGCTCGACCGCTCCGGCCACCACCTCGCCGCTCGTGCCGTCGATCGATATCACCTCGCCGGCCTCGAGCGTCCGGCTCCCGACAGTGAGGCGGCCCGACTTGGCGTCGATGCGAAGCTGCTCGGCCCCGACGACGGCCGGCTTGCCCCAGCCGCGGGCGACGACGGCGGCATGCGAGACGAGGCCGCCCCGGGCGGTCAGCACACCCTTGGCCGCCAGCATCCCGTGGACGTCCTCGGGGCTCGTCTCGCTCCGCACGAGGATGACGTCGTGGCCTTCGGCCGCCCGGGCGGCCGCCTCATCGGCGCTGAAGACGATCTCTCCGACGGCGGCTCCCGGCGAGGCGCCGAGGCCCTTTGTCAGCACCTCGAGGGAGCTTCCCTCCTTGAACTGCGGGTGGAGCACCTGGTCGATGTGGTCGGCGGTGATCCTCTGCACCGCCTCGGTCGTCGAGAGCTTGATGACAGCGTCTGAGACCATGTCGACCGCCATCCTCAAAGCGGCCCTCCCGGTGCGCTTTCCCACCCGCGTCTGGAGCATCCAGAGCTTTCCCTGCTCGATCGTGAACTCGGTGTCGCACATATCGCGGTAGTGCGCCTCGAGCCGGGCGAAGATGTCCATCAGCTCCTCGTAGATCTCCGGGAAGCGGTCCGACAGGGCCGAGAGGGGCTCGGTGTTGCGGATACCGGCGACCACGTCCTCGCCCTGGGCGTTCACGAGGAAGTCGCCGTAGGCGCCCTGCGCCCCGGTGGCCGGGTCCCGGGTGAAGCCGACCCCGGTTCCCGAGCGGTCGTCTCTGTTGCCGAAGACCATCGCCTGCACGTTGACGGCAGTGCCGAGGTCGTCGGCTATGCGCTCACGGGCCCGGTAGGCGACCGCGCGCGGGCTGTTCCACGAGGAGAAGACGGCTTCGATGGCACCCCGCAGCTGGTCGGCCGGGTCCTGGGGGAAAGGGCTGCCCGTCTTGGTCTCGACGAGCTCCTTCAGCTCCTCGACGAGCTCCCGCAGCGTGCCGGCGCCGAGGGCGGCGTCGTTCGTCACGCCGGCCGCCTCCTTCGCCCGGTCGAGCGGCTCGTCGAGGGTCTCACCGGAGATGCCGAGGACGATGCGCCCGTACATCTGGATGAAACGGCGGTAGGAGTCGAAGGCGAAGCGCTCGTCGCCTGTCTGCTTGGCCACGCCTGCCACGGAGGCGTCGTTCATGCCCAGGTTCAAGACCGTGTCCATCATGCCGGGCATCGAGAACTGGGCACCGGAACGGACCGAGACGAGCAGGGGGTCTGTCGGGTCCCCCAGCCGGCGCCCCATCTTCTCCTGCAGCGCCTCGAGATGGCTCTCCACCTCGTCGCTCAGGCCGTCCGGCCAGCCCTCTGCCATGTAGGCGCGGCAGGCGTCTGTCGAGATGGTGAAGCCGTGGGGAACCGGCAGCCCGAGCACAGAGGTCATCTCCGCCAGGTTGGCGCCCTTCCCGCCGAGAAGGCTCTTCAGCTCCATCGGGGGCCGGGGGTGCTCGTGGTCGAAGTCGAAGACGTAGCCCATCGTTGTTTGTCGCCCTTCTTTCCTCACGGTTCTGAGGGGAGCCTAACGACCAGTTCGAGGAGGAAAAAATGCAGCCAGGGCGGCTCGCGAGCGGCAGCGGCGAGCTCGGCGGCAGTCGACGGCCGCCAGCACGGCCTCGGCCGGGCGGGCGGTGTGCGGGCGCAAGAGCGATACTTCTCTCGTGGTGAGCCAGGCGGAGCTGCTGGCCGGGGTGCGGGCCGCCCGCGAGAGGTTGGCCGGTGCCGGGCCGGACCGCTCCCGCCGGCCGGGCGACTTCGAGCGGGTATCGCTTCCCTCCGCCGACGGGGACGTTCTGCGTGATCTCCTCGTCTCCGAGGGAGCAAGAGCGGTCATCGAGGTGGGCCTCGCCTACGGCGCCTCGGCGCTCGCCATCGCCGAGGCGCTTGTAGCCACGGGGGCGGGCCGGGGGCGCCACCTCATCGTCGACGCCTACCAGGGCGACTTCGCGGACGAGGGATGGAAGGTGCTCGCAAAGGCAGGCCTTGGCACGATCTGCACCCTGCTGCGCGAGCGGTCTGAGCTGGTCCTGCCCCGCCTGCTGGCAGAGGGTGTTGTCGTCGACGCCGCCTTCGTCGACGCCAGCCACCTGTTCCACAACGTCTTCCGGGACCTCTGCTACCTCCACGAGCTCGTGCGCCCGGGGGGACTGGTGGTCCTCGACGACTGTGACTGGCCTTCGGTCGCCACGGCTGCCCGCTACTTCGAGCTGAACCTCTCGTGGCATCGGGAGCCGGCCGGTCGCCCGACGAGGCTTCGTCCCTACCGACTGCCCGACCCGAGGCCGGAGCCCGCCTTCGACAGCTTCGTCCCCTTCGGCGCAGATGGCGCGACCTGAGCGGGTGGGGGCGGCCTCCCACCGCCCCAGCCGGCAGAGCTATGACGCCATCGCCGCCAGCTATGACGAGGCGATCGGGGACGAGCTCAACTCCAAGCCCCTCGATCGAGCTCTCCTCGCAGCCCTTGTCGAGCGCTGCAGCGGGGGAGTCGTGGCCGACCTCGGCTGCGGTCCGGGTCACGTCGCAGCCGAGCTGGCGCGCGGCGGTGTCGTTGCGCTAGGCGTCGACCTCTCCCCGGGGATGTGTCGCCGGGCGCTCGGGCGGGGCGTCCCTTCTGCTGCTGGCGACCTCGTCGATCTTCCGCTGGCCGACAGCAGCCTCGCCGGCCTCGTCTGCTGGTACGCCCTGATTCACCTGACAGAAGAGGAGCGGGCAGTCGCCTACGACGAGATGGCCCGGGTGCTCGCTCCGGGCGGCTCAGCCCTTGTCGCCTTCCACACCGGCGACGCCGAGGCCCGCCCGGGGGACTGTCGCCGCCTCGAGAGCTGGATGGGAGAGCCCGTCGAGCTCAGCTTCTACTTCCTCGACCCCGCCCGTGAGATCGCCGCCGCCGAGAGCGCCGGCCTCCGCCTGACAGCCCGGCTCGACCGGCTGCCGGCCGGCGGGGAGCACCCGAGCACCCGCAGCTACCTCTTGCTGGAGCTGCCTGAGCCGCCCCCGTCAAAAAGCGCCGCCTGAGGCCTGCAGCTCCGCGGAGAGGTGGTCGACCAGCCCGGAGATGGGGAGGCGGACCTGGGCTGTCGTGTCGCGCTCGCGCACCGTCACCTGGTCGTCCTCGAGAGAGTCGAAGTCGATGGTGACGCAGTAGGGGGTGCCGATCTCGTCCTGGCGCCGGTAGCGCCGGCCGATCGCCTGGGTCTCGTCGTAGTCACAGGTGAAGGTCCGCTGCAGCTCACCGAGCACCTTGCGGGCAAGGGGGGTGAGGGTCTCCTTTTTCGAGAGGGGCAGCACCGCCACCTGGTAGGGGGCGATGAGCGGGTGGAGGCGCAGCACGCTCCGCTTCTCGCCTGCCACCTCGTCCTCGTCGATGGCAGAGAGCAGGAAGGCCATGGCCGCCCGGGTGACGCCTCCGGCCGGCTCGATGGCGTAGGGGAGATAGTGCTCCCCGCTCGCCTGGTCGAAGTACTCAAGACGCACCCCGGAGGCCTCCGAGTGGACGCGCAAGTCGTAGTCGGTCCTGTTGGCGATGCCCTCGAGCTCGCCCCAGCCCCAGGGGAAGAGGAACTCGATGTCTGAGGTCCTGACCGAGTAGTGCGAGAGCTCCTCCTGCTCGTGGGGGCGCAGGCGCAACCAGGACGAGGGGATGCCGTACCGCTCGTACCAGGCGTGCCGTTGCTGGCACCAGTACTCGAACCAGCTGTCAGCCTCGGCAGGCGGCACGAAGAACTCCATCTCCATCTGCTCGAACTCTCGCGTGCGGAAGACGAAGTTTCCGGGGGTTATCTCGTTGCGGAAGGAGCGGCCGATCTGGGCGATGCCGAAGGGCGGGCGCTTTCGCGTCGACTGGAGCACGTTCAAGAAGTTGACGAACATCCCCTGGGCCGTCTCGGGTCGCAGGTAGGCGACGGAAGCCTCCTCCTCGACCGGGCCGACGAAGGTCTTGAACATGAGGTTGAAAGGCCGCGCCTCGGTGAGGTCCTTTGAGCCGCAGTTGGGGCAGGTGTCGCCTATCTGGTCGGCTCGCCACCGCTCCTTGCACTTGCGGCAGTCGACCAGTGGGTCGGTGAAGGTGGCGAGATGGCCCGAAGCAGCCCACACCTTGGGGTTGGTGAGCACGGCTGCCTCGATCGGCACGACGTCGTCGCGCTCTTGCACCATCGCCCGCCACCACGCCTTCCGGACATTCTGGAGGAGGAGGGCGCCGAGCGGACCCCAGTCGTAGGTCGAGCGCATGCCGCCGTAGATCTCCGAGGAGGGGAAGACGAATCCCCTCCTCTTGCAGAGGTTGACGACCTCTTCGAAAAGGGATGCCTCCGGTGCCGGCCTTCCCTCCGACGGCCCTTTCTGGCGAAGAAGGCGGCTTCGGCTCTCTTCGCTTGGTGTCTCGGTCGTCACCCCGGAGAGGCTACCCGGGCCGGCTCGGGGCCCAGCTGAGTTAGATGTCACCGAGGAGCCGGCGCCAGGCCATCTCCTTGCCGGCCGCCAGGCAGCCCGCCACGACCGCTCCCTCGTCGAGAGCGCTCACCCGCAGCTCTGGAACCACGGGCACGAGGGAGGCGAGGGCAGCGGTGACCGCCTCGGGGAAGCCGTCGGCCCGGCCGATGTCCCCGCCGAGCACGACGAGCTCGGGGTCGACCACCGTCACGATCGAGCCGATGGCCCGCGCCACGAGCATCGCCTCTTCTGCCACAACCGCCTTGGCTGTGTCGTCCCCGGCGGCGGCCGAGGCGAAGATGCGCCGGACCGAGAGCGGTCCGCCGAGGCCGCTCTGGCGGGCGCTCCGCAGCACGGCAGCGGCCGAGGCGGCCGCCTCCAGGTGGCCGCGTGCCTCGGCCTGTTCTCCGTCCTGAGGGCGGGGCGAGACGATCGGCAGGTAGGCGATCTCGCCGGCCGCTCCGTGCGCCCCCCGGTGGAGCTCGCCGTTTATGACAAGGCCCATGCCGACCGAGTCGTCGACCCAGACGTAGCAGAAGGTCTTGAACTGCTGGCCGTGCCCGAAGTCCCTCTCGGCCAGGGCGGCGAGGTCCAAGTCATTCTCGATGGACGTCGAGGGACCGAGCGAGTGGCGCAGCCCCTCGATGAGCCCGGGAGAGTCCGAGCCGGGGAAGTCGGGGGCCAGCTGGATCAGCCGGCTCGTCGGGTCATAGACCCCTGGCGTCGCTACGACCACCTGGTTGAGCTGTGAGCGCTCTATGCCCGCCGCCACTGCCAGTTCGTCTGCCAAGGAGATCGCCACATCGAGGTGGCCGTCCTCGGGGCGGAACGGGCGTGAGCTACGGGCCAAGACGGTGCCCGATAGGTCCGAGACGGCACCGCGGAGGTGTCCCCGGCCGAGGTCAAGCCCGAGGATGAAGCCGGCTTCTGGCCTGACCTCGTAGAGGAGGGCCGCTGGGCCCCGCACCCCGCGGCGCAGGCCGGCGGGGCGCAGCAGCCCGTCTCGCTCGAGGTTCGCGAGGGCGACTC
Source organism: Actinomycetes bacterium (assembly GCA_021794645.1). GTDB lineage: Bacteria > Actinomycetota > Acidimicrobiia > Acidimicrobiales > Bog-793 > JAJZLV01. The sequence goes on along the minus strand of JAJYQK010000101.1, from coordinate 27,339 downwards.
CGACAGTCGGCTTGGAGAGCCCCGAGAGGCGGGCGAGGTCGGCTCGGGAGATCGGCCCGCTCTGGCGGACGTGCTCGAGGAGGAGCCGCTCGTTCATGGCCCGCATGAGCTGAGGGTTGGCCGGGGCGGCGCCCGCCGGTCGGCTCTCCAGCTCAGTCTCGTCCATGCCCTCTCCCGACATGGGGCCAGCTTGCCATCGGATCCTCACCAACTGGATCCGCTTCCGGCCCACTCCGGACGGGCGCGGGCGTGGGGAGCGGCCGGCGGAGCCACTCTCTCCACCCACGATGCCAGCCGGATCAGCCGCCCGGCCCGGCCGGCTCGTCCTCCTCACCCCGCTCGGCGGCCTCCTCTGGTCGCGGGGGCACGAAGGGGAGTCCGACGTTTATCCCGAGGCCCGCGGGCAGCCCCTCGAGCAACCGGGCGCCGAGGGTGTGCTTCTGGGCGAGGCCGCTCGGCGAGAGGGCTCCCCCCGAGCGCAGGCCGGTGCCACCGAGCTGCCCGCGTCCGAGCGCCTGCATGGCCGAGAGGATGTCTGACTCGCTCGGGGCGGCGAGCTCGCCTTCTCCGGCGAGCTCCCCCTCCTCGATCTCGCCCAACTGGTCGGCGACCTTGTCGGGGAAGTCCTCGCTCCAGTGCGCTCCGGAGCGGCGGATGAGGCGCCTCCCCTTCACCGTGAGCCCGAGCGAGAAATCCCGCCACTCGACCAGGTAGGCGTCGACGAGGAGCCCGACTGCCTCCGAGAAGGTCGCCGGCGTGACGCTCGAGCCGAAGAGGCCTTCAAAGGCGAGCACCACCTGCTCGAGCGCTGCCAGCTCGCCGCCGTTCGCCTGCTCGACTGCGAGGAGGGCGGCCGCCTCGTAGCGGCCGAAGAGCTGGGCCATGGCCCCATTATCCAGCCCGGAACGAGCCTGCGCGCCAGACGGCGTCATCGTGGTTGGCCGCCGGCCGCTCCGGCCCCGACGAGCCCGGGCCTCCTTGTGGTCGAGGCGCCCCGGCCTCGAAGGGGTACGACCTGGCGGGCGAGCTCTTGCATGCCGCCGGTCACCACCGCGCCGCCTCCACTTTGATGGAGGTCGACGCCGGGACGAGTGGACTACCCGCGCTCTCCGGCACCGTGCAGCCACAACGCCCCTGTCGAGAGGGCCGCCGTCGCGCCCTGACGCGGGTTAGAGATCAGTGGTCGAGGTGAGCAGTCGACTTGCTCGAGGGGCAGAGCCGGCTGCCATGAGGCTCTCTGTGCCGCCCGAGGGAAAGGCGGCCTACAAGGCGCTACCTGCGGGCGGGGACGCCGGGCATGTGGGCCGAGCGGAGCCGCCGGTCGAGGTGGTACTCCATGGCGGCGGTGGCTATCCGCTCGACCTCGGCTGTCGGCCGCCCGGCGGGGGTGGCGAGCGCCTGACGGAGCTGGCCGCCGAGGATCTGGCGCACCAGCTCTACCGTCTCGGGCAGCACCGCCTGGCCGCTCCGGCAACTGCGGCAGAGGAAGCCGCCGGCGTGCTCGTCGTAGGCCACGAGCGGGACCGCCTCGTCGCAGGCGGCGCAGGCCTCTGTGATCGGGCCGAAGCCCTCGAGGGCGAGCAGGCGGAAGAGGAAGGCGCCGAGGAGGACGGGCGCCGGGCCCTCGGCCAGGGTCCGGAGGGCCCCGGTGAGGCTCTTGAAGAGCCGCGGCATCGGCTGACGTTCGACGGCCACGAGGTCGACCGCCTCGAGCATCGTGAAGGCGGCCGGCATGCGGTCAATGTCCTCTCTTATCGCCCGGTAGTGATCGAGCACCTCTACCTGGGAGACGATGTCGAGCTCACGGCCTCGCCAGCAGAGCATCGAGACGTAGGTGAGAGGCTCGAGGCGGCCGGCCAGCTTGCTCTTCGGCTTGCGGATCCCCTTGGCCACCGCCCGCACCTTGCCGTGCTCGGGCGTGACGAAGGTGATGATCCTGTCGGCCTCGCCCAGCTTGATCGTGCGGAGGACGACTCCCTCGTCCCGGAAGGTCGCCACGACGAGAGGCTACGGCGCTCAGCGCCGCCGCGGACCGTGCAGGTAGCCGCCCATGTAGATGAGGGCGATCCCGATCACGATGACGACGATCAAGGTGACGGCGCCCGGGTAGCCGGCGACCGCCAAGAGCACGAGGACGGCGAAGGCGAGGAACCCGAGGGTCACCCCGGAGATGACCCCGATGTGGTCCCAGAGCCGCCAGGGCTCCTGTTCCTCCTCGGCGGGAGGCGCGCCTTGCTCGCTCACTTCTTCACGCCACCGTACCGGCGCTCCCGCCGCTGGTACTCGCGGACGGCGTCGAAGAGGTTCTCGCGGCGGAAGTCGGGCCAGAGGAGGTCGCTGAAGAGCAGCTCTGAGTAGGCGAGCTGCCAGAGCAGAAAGTTTGAGATGCGGAACTCGCCCGAGGTCCGGATGACGAGGTCGGGGTCGGGCAGGTCCGGCCAGTAGAGGCGGGAGGCGATGGCCCTCTCGTCGATCTTGGCGGCGTCGACGCCGTCTCGCACGAGGGCGCGCACGGCATCGACTATCTCGGCCCGCCCGCCGTAGTTGAAGCAGATCGTGAGCGTCATGTTCTTGTTTCCGGCCGTGCCGGCCGTCGTCTCTTCCATGTGGCGGACGATCCTCTTCGGCACCCGCCAGTCGTTGCGGCCGGCGAAGCGGATTCGCACGCCCTGGGCGTCGAGATCGTCGCGGTGGGCGGCGAGGACCCGCTCGTTGAAGTTCATGAGGTAGCGGACTTCCTCGGCTGGTCGCCGCCAGTTCTCGGTCGAGAAGGCGAACATCGTGAGCCACTTGACCCCGATCTCGAGGGCGCCCTCGACCGTGTCGAACATGGCCTCCTCGCCGGCGGCGTGGCCCTCCGTCCTCGCCAGCCCGCGGGCGCGGGCCCAGCGGCCGTTTCCATCCATCACGCAGGCGATATGGCCGGGGACGTGGCCGAGGTCGATGCCGTCCGAGCTCACCAGAGGCAAGATAGTGGTCGTCCCGTCCCCTCCATGGTCGGAACGACCGCCTGGGCCGGGAGCTGCCAGACTGCTGCGATGGTCGCCCAGCCGGAAAGCAACCGCCCTCTCCGCCTCCTCGTCCTCGGCGGCACGAGCTTCCTCGGGCGAGCCTTCGTCGAGGCCGCCCTCGAAGAGGGCCACCAGCCGACGCTTTTCAACCGGGGGAAGACCAACCCCGGCCTCTTCGCCGGCAGGGTAGAGACGGTGCTCGGGGACAGGACGCGGGACCTCAGGCCTCTCGCGGGGCGGAGCTTCGATGGCGTCGTCGACGTCGCCTGCTACTTCCCGGCCGACGCCGCCCGGGCGGTCGCCGCCCTGGCGGGCGCCACCGCCCGCTACCTGTTCGTCTCGACCGTCTCTGTCTACGCCGACGAGCGGATCGTGAACGACGAGGACTCGGCCGTGGCAGAGCTCACCGACCCGGCCGACACGGGACTCGAGAGCTACGGGGCGCGCAAGGCAGCCTGTGAGGAGATCGTCCGGTCCGGCCTCGGGCAACGGGCGACGATCGTGCGCCCCGGACTCATCGTCGGCCCGCACGACCCGACCGATCGCTTCGGCTACTGGCCCCGCCGCATGGCCGAGGGGGGAAGGGTGCTCGCACCCGGCGAGCCGAGTGATCCCGTTCAGTTCATAGACGTTCGTGACCTGGCCCAGTTCATGCTCCGCCTCGTCGTGGAGGAGCGGCCCGGCACCTTCAACGCAACCGGCGAGCCGATCGAGTTCGGCTCTTTCCTCGAGGGCTGCGAGGCCGCGCTCGGCGCCGGCGCCGAGGTCGTCTGGGTGCCGAGCGGCCGCCTCCTTGACGCCGGCGTCGAGCCGTGGACCGAGCTGCCGCTCTGGCTCGGCGACCCCGAGCTGCTCGTGGCGAGCCGGGTCGACATCTCGCGGGCCCGGGCGGCCGGGCTCTCTTTCCGCCCGCTCGGCGAGACGGTGCGGGGCGCCCTCGAGCAGCCAGCTCACCGCCAGCTCTCCTCGCTCGACCGGGAGAAGGAGGCCCGCCTCCTCTCCGAGCTGGTGGGCTGACAGGTGGTGCAGGTCGTCGAGTCGCGCGAGCGACCCGCTCTCGCCGAGCAGGCGAGTGAGTCCTTCCGGGTCCGCTGGCCTGAGTTCATCTTCCACGACGAGGTCTCGCGGGCCTGCATCCCGAAAGTCGAGCGGTACTTCCCCAACTTCGACCTCTGGCTCCTCGAGGAGGAGAGCGTCGTCGCCGGTGGCTGGGGCGTCCCGCTCAGCTGGGACGGTCAGCCCGCCTCGCTCCCGGGCGGCTACGACGGCGCCCTCCTCGCCTCCGTCTCCGCCTTCGAGGCCGCCGAGCGATGCGACACCTTCTGCATCATGGCGGCGGCGGTGGCGGTCGAGGCGGCGGGAAGGGGCCTCGCCGGCGAGGTGCTGGCCGCTCTCAGGGACCGGGCCCTCGCGGCGGGGCTGGGCAGGGTGATCTGCCCGGTGCGCCCGACGCTCAAGTCCGCCTACCCGCTCGTGCCGATGGCGCGGTTCGCCAGCTGGCGCCGTCCCGACACCAGCTCGGTCGATCCGTGGATACGCACCCACGAGCGGCTCGGCGCCACCATCCTCGGGCCGGCCGCCCGCTCGATGGTGATAACCGGGGCGGTCGCCGACTGGGAGGGGTGGACGGGCATGGTCTTTCCCGAGACGGACCGCTACGTCGTGCCCGACTCCCTCGGGCTCGTCGAGATCGACCGCGAACAGGACCGGGGCACCTACGTCGAGGAGAACCTCTGGATGCGTCACCGCTGAGGAAGCGGCCGACCCGACGGCAGTAGCTACGATTGCGAGAGCTGCCCGCCCGGGCGCCTGCTCGGACCGGCTGTCGGAAAGGACTTCGAGGGTGGCGGAACCACAAGAGATCGACCTGGCAGAGCTCGCCGCCCGTTCGTCACAGCTCGAGGCCCTGGCGCCTCTCGAGGCCGCCGAGGGGGCGATCGCCTGGACGCTCGAGCGGTGCGGCGACGACGTCGTCGTGGCGAGCTCGTTCCAAGACGTCGTCCTCGTCGACCTGGTCGAGAAGGCCCGTCCCGGCCTCGAGATCGTCTTTTTGGACACCGGTTACCACTTCAAAGAGACGCTCGCTTTCGTGGACCACATCGCCAAGACGAGAGCGCTCAACCTGACTGTCACCAAGCCGGCGGTGGCGATGGACGAGTACCCCTGCGGGTCTCCCGACTGCTGCAAGAAGCGCAAGGTCGAGCCGCTCGCCCGGGCGATCGCTGGAAGGCGGGCCTGGATCACCGGTTTGAAGCGAGTCGACACGCCCGAGCGGACCGGCGCCCCGATCCTCGGCTGGGACCCGGCCCGAGAGATGTTGAAGGTCAACCCTCTCGCCACCTGGAGCGACAAGGACGTCTTCGACTACCTGGGCGAGCGGTCCCTCCCACTCCACCCCCTCCAGTACGTCGGCTACGTCTCGATCGGCTGTGCTCCGACCACCCGCCCGGTGCCCGAGGGCCACGACCCGCGGGAGGGTCGCTGGCCCGGGAGCGAGAAGACCGAGTGCGGGCTCCACGTCTGAGCCGGCCGGCCGGCCGTCAGCAGGTGACGCCTCCTTTCCACACGGCGGCGGCGCCGAGGCCGTAGCTCCAGGCGAAGGCGCCCTCGTGGTCTGCCTCCCAGGCGACCAGGTCGGCGCGCATTCCCGGGCGGACCAGTCCCCGGTCCGAGAGCCCGAGGGAGGCGGCCCCGCCCGCAGTTGCCGCCACGAGCGCCTCTGTCACAGACAGCCCGAGGACAGAGACGGCGAGCGCCACGACGAGGCTCATCGAGGTGGTGCCGGAGGTGCCCGGATTGTGGTCGGTCCCTAAAGCGACGACGACCCCGGCCTCCAGCAGCTGGCGGGCCGGAGGCGTCCTCCCCATGGCGAGCGCCGTCACGGGAGCCAAGGTGGCCACCACGCCGCCGCCGGCTAGCGCAGCCACCCCCGCCCCGTCGAGAGCCAGCAGGTGGTCGGCCGAGAGGCAGCCGAGCTCGGCTGCGAGCTCGGCGCCACCCGTGCGAGCGAGCTCGTCGGCGTGGATGCGGGGCCGTAGGCCCGCTTTCCTGCCGGCCTCGAGGACGAGCCGGGCCTGCTCTGGGCTGAAGTAGCCGGCGTCGCAGAAGACATCGATGTGCCGGGCGCCTCTCGCCTTGGCCGCCGGGCACCAGCGGGCGACCTCCTCGGCGTAGCCGTCGAGGTCGCCCTCCCACTCCGGCCCGGGGGCGTGGGCGGCGAGGAATGTGATCTCGAGGGAGGGGACGTCGTCTGCTCGGGCCGCTTCTGCCAGCAGCGCCACCTCGCCCAGCTCCCCCTCTTTGTCGAGGTGGTAGCCGGTCTTTGCCTCGAGGGTCGTCGTGCCACCCTCGAGCCAGTGGCCGAGGCGCCCGGTGAGCGCCCCCGCGAGCGCCTCGGGGCTGGCTTGCCTGGTGGCGGCGACGGTGGAGCCGATGCCACCGCCGGCCGCGGCGATCTCGGAGTAGGAGCCGCCGGCGCTGCGAAGGGCTATCTCGGCGAAGCGCTCGCCGGCGTAGAGGGGGTGGGAGTGGGCGTCGACGAGACCCGGCGTGAGGAGGCGGCCCTCGAGGTCGATCTCTGCTCCCTCGGCCCTGGCGGTGAGCTCGACCTCCCGGCCGACCCAGGCGATGGCACCGTCCTCCACGGCCACGGCCGCCTGCTCGACCACGGTGCCGTCGCCGACGAAGAGGCGGCCGATGTTGCCAAGGACAGTCCGCATCACGACAGGAGGCGGCGGGCCGCCGCCGTCAGTCGGGCGGCGATGGCGCGGCGGGGCCCGAGCCTGATGTGCTCTCCGCCCTCGACGACCCGCTCGCCGGCGATGACGACCTCGTCGACATCGGCGGGCGAGGCCCCGAAGAGCACCCGGGCTACGAGGTCGTCACCGTCGGCCGGGCTCCAGCCGGCGAGGTCGAGCGACTGCTCGAGGCGGAGATAGACCGCGTCGGCCGCCCCCTCGCCGGGCCGGCCGAGCGAGCGAGAGCCGCCTGTCGTGGCGGCGGCCAGCAGCTCGGCGGGAGACATGATCCCGCGGCGCTCTTCTGAGAGCCGCTGGTGCCACTCGAGGGAGCGGGCCTCCTCGAAGGGGTCGATGACGGCGTGCGAGTCGCTCCCGAGGCAGAGCACGGCGCCCGAGTCCGCCAGCTCCCGGAAGGGGCCGGTGCCGTCCCCGAGGTCCCGCTCTGTCGTCGGGCAGGCGCAGATGCCGGCTTGGGCGAGACCGTAGCGGGCCACATCGGCCGGGCGGAGGTGGGTGGCGTGCACCGCCGTCGTTCGCGCCGTCAGGGCTCCGGTCTCGTGCAGCAGCTCGGTCGGGCTCTTCTGGAAGGCCGCCAGGCAGGCCTCGTTCTCGCTCTTCTGCTCCGAGACGTGCACGTGGAGGGGGAGGTCGTAGCTCGCCGCCAGGGCCCCGACCGAGACCATGGCCGCCGGCGGGACGGCCCGCACCGAGTGGATGGCGACGCCGAGGTGGTGGCGGCCGCCGAAGCGGCCCGAGTCGATGGCGTCTTGCACCCGCCGGCTCCAGGCATCGCCGTCGCCGTCGGAGAAGCGGAGCTGGGCGCCGGCGAGGGGGGCGCCCTCGACCGAGCCCTGCAGGTAGCAGGCATCGAGGAGGCAGAGGCGCACCCCGGCCGCCTCGGCTGCCTCCAAGAGGGCATACGACATCTCGTTCGGCTCGGCGTAGGGCTTGCCGCCTGGGCCGTGGTGGAGGTAGTGGAACTCCCCGACCGAGGTGTAGCCGGCCAGCACCATCTCGGCGAACACGCAGGTGGCGAGCTCCCGGTAGCTGTCGGGATCGAGGCGCTCTGCCACCTCGTACATGAGCTGTCGCCAGGTGAAGAAGTCGCCCGAGGCCGTCTCGCTGAGACCGCGGAGCACCCGGTGAAAGGCGTGCGAGTGGGCGTTCACGAGGCCCGAGAGGCGCGCCCGGTCCCCTTCGACCAGCACCTCGCTCACCGGTTCCCCGGCGGGCCGATGCCCTCGGACGGGAGCCAGACGCCCTTCTCCTGGGCCACCTCCCGCGCCGTCTCGTAGCCGGCGTCGGCATGGCGCATCACACCTGTGCCCGGGTCGTTCGTGAGGACCCGGGAGAGCTTCTCGGCCGCCAGCTCGCTCCCGTCTGCCACTGCCACGACGCCTGCGTGGATGGACCGGCCGATTCCGACACCCCCGCCGTGGTGGACCGAGACCCAGCTGGCGCCGGAGGCGGTGTTCAAAAGGGCGTTCAGGATCGGCCAGTCGGCGATGGCGTCCGAGCCGTCGGCCATCGCCTCTGTCTCCCGGTAGGGGGAGGCGACCGAGCCCGAGTCGAGGTGGTCCCGCCCGATGACGATGGGGGCGTGCACCTCGCCGCTCGCCACGAGGTCGTTGAAGGCGAGCCCCGCCTTGTGCCGCTCGCCGTAGCCGAGCCAGCAGATGCGAGCCGGCAGGCCCTGGTAGGCCACCTTGTCCTCGGCCAGGCGAAGCCAGTGCACGAGCTCGTCGGCCTCGGGGAAGGTCGAGATGACAGCCCTGTCGGTGGCACCGATGTCGCCCGGGTCGCCCGAGAGGGCCGCCCAGCGGAAGGGCCCCTTGCCCTCGCAGAAGAGGGGGCGGATGTAGGCCGGCACGAAGCCGGGATAGTCAAAGGCCCGCTCGAAGCCCTCCGCCTCCGCCTCGGCCCGGATGCCGTTGCCGTAGTCGAAGACCTCGGCTCCTTTGTCCATGAAAGCGACCATCCCGGCCACGTGGGCGGCCATAGAGGCGCGGGCCCGGCGGAGGTAGTCGGCGAGGTCGTCGTGCCGGAGGAGTGCCGCCTCCTCCAGGCTGAGGCCGGCGGGGATGTAGCTCGTCGGGTCGTGGGCGGAGGTCTGGTCGGTCACGACGTCGACTGGCACATCGGAGGTGGCCAGGGCAGGCACGATCTCGGCGGCGTTGCCGATGAGGGCGACCGAGAGCGGCCGGCGCTCCCGGGCGGCGGCCGTCGCGAGCTCCACGGCCTCGTCGAGCGACTCCGAGACGACGTCGACATAGCGGGTCTCGAGGCGGCGGCGGGCGCGGGCCGGGTCGACCTCGATGCAGAGGGCGACCCCGCCGTTCATCGTGACAGCGAGCGGCTGGGCCCCGCCCATGCCCCCCAGGCCGGCGGTGAGCACGAGCCGTCCGGCCAGGCTCCCACCGAAGCGGGCGGCCCCAATCGCCGCGAAGGTCTCGTAGGTCCCCTGCAGGATCCCCTGGGTGCCGATGTAGATCCACGAGCCGGCGGTCATCTGGCCGTACATCGTCAGCCCGGCCTCCTCCAGGCGGCGGAACTCGGCCGGGGTGGCCCAGTCCGGCACGAGGAGGGAGTTGGCGATGAGGACCCGAGGCGCCCACTCGTGGGTGCGGAAGACGCCGACCGGCTTTCCCGACTGCACGAGCAGGGTCTCGTCGTCACCGAGCTGGCGCAAGGTGGCGACGATCGTGTCGAAGGCCTCCCAGCTGCGGGCGGCCCGGCCCGAGCCGCCGTAGACGACGAGATCGTCCGGTCGCTCAGCCACCTCGGGATCGAGGTTGTTCATGAGCATGCGCAAGGCGGCCTCCTGCGGCCAGCCCTTGCAGGTGAGCTCGGTGCCACGGGGCGCTCGCACGAGGCGGGCACCGTGGTCGAAGGGTCGCTTTCCCCCGCTCACTCGAGCTCCCCGATCGCTTCTTCGACGGCTGCCAGCACCTCGCCCGTCCGCACGAGCTCGATGGCGGCGTCGACGTCCGGCTTGAGCTCGCGGTCGTGGTCGAGATGGGCGATGTGGCGCCGCAGGGCCCGGAGCGCCGCCGCCGTGGCCGGGGCGGGCTTGAGCGGCGCCCGCAGCTCGAGGGCCTGGCAGGCCGCCAGCAGCTCGAGGGCCACCACCGCCTCGGCGTTGGTGGCGCACTCCCGGGCGTGACGGGCCGCGATCATCCCCATCGAGACGTGGTCCTCCTGCCCGGCAGACGACGTGATGGAGTCGACGGTTGCCGGGTGGGCGAGGGACTTCGACTCCGAGACGAGCGAGGCGGCCGTGTACTGGCAGACCATGAAGCCGGAGTTGACGCCGGCCTCGCCGACGAGGAAGGGCGGGAGGCCGTTCGAGGTCTTCGAGTCGAGCAGCCGGTAGAGGCGCCGTTCGGAGATGGAGGCCAGCCCGACGAGAGCGGCGGCCAGCGAGTCGCAGGCATGCGCGACCGGCTGGCCGTGGAAGTTGCCGCACGAGAGGATCTCGCCGTCGGCCGTCAGCACGATCGGGTTGTCGGAGATCGAGGCCAGCTCGATCTCCAGGGTGGCGATGGTGTTGTGCAAGACGTCGCGCATGGCGCCGTGCACCTGGGGGGCACAGCGGATCGAGTAGGCGTCCTGCACGATGTGCTGGCTCTCGCGGTGGGAGGCGAGCACCTCGCTCTCGGCGAGGAGGCGCACGAGGTTGCGGGCAGAGGCCTGCTGGCCCGGGTGGGGCCGAAGCCCCACGACCCGCGGGTCGAAGGCTCGGTCGGTGCCGAGGATCGCCTCGATGGTGACCGCCGCGGCGAGGTCGGCCGTCTTGGCGAGGCGGCGGGCCCGACCCGCCACGAGCACCCCGATGGCGGTCATGCCCTGGGTGCCGTTGATGAGCGCCAGGCCCTCTTTCGCCTCGAGGGAGAGCGGCGGGAGGCCAGCTGCCGCCAGGGCCTCGGCGGCGGGCACCGGTTCGCCCCCCCGCACCCTCACCTTGCCCTCACCCATGGCACCGAGCGCCAGGTGGGCGAGGGGGGCGAGGTCGCCCGAGGCGCCGAGCGAGCCCTGCTCGGGCACCACAGGGAGGATGTCTTTCTCGAGGAGCTCGAGAAAGCGGCCGGCCACCTCCAGGCGCACGCCCGAGCAGCCGAGGGCGAGCACGTGAGCCCGCAGGGCGAGCATGGCGCGCACCTCGGCTGCGGAGAGCTCTGGGCCGACGGCGACAGCGTGGGAGCGCACGAGACCGTGCTGGAGAGCCGAGGCGTGCTCGGCGGTGAGCCGGACATCGGCCAAGCTGCCAAAGCCGGTGGTTACCCCGTAGACCACCGCCCCGGACGAGAGCGCTGTCTCGACGACAGCCCGGGAGGACTCGATCCGCTCCGCACAGCCCGGGCCGAAGCGGGCCGGAGCACCGCTGGCGACGGCGATCACGTCATCGATCCGAAGCGAACCGCCGAGCGCCACGGAGCCGGCGGCTCCCGTCGTCCGGCCATCGCCCTTGATGGCAGCATGCGACACGAGGGTGATTCTGCCAGGCGGGCCCGAGCGCTTCGACTTGGCGCCCGGGCCGCTGGCCGGGCTGGGTCAGGGCTCGGTCGGGTTGCCGGCGGGGCTGAGGGCGAATCGGCGCAGCGCCACGAGCGCCCAGACTGCCTCGACGACTCCGAAGGGCCAGGTGCCCGAGAGGAAGCCGTAGACAGAGGAGGCGACACAGCCGAGGGCGAAGGCGGCGATGAAGCGCCGGTGCCGGCGCTCGAGGGCGTACATGGCCATCATGAAGGTGAGGGCACAGACGCCGTAGACCGTGACGGCCATCAGGAGAGCTCGCTCGGGCCCTCGCCGCAGGTGACATCGCTTCCTTCACTGCCCACCTGGGCGGTCCGTGAGCCGCAGGCGGCCTGGAGGACGAGAGGTGCGGCGTTGCCGGCGAAGCGGCGTGCCTGCACCATCCGGCGCTGGTCGCCCTGGGCCGCCCTCACCAGCTCATCGAGCCGGTAGCGCCCGAGCTCGTGAGACGGTGGGGAATCGAGGTAGACGCTCACCTCGGCCGTCCTGGCGTGAGAAGCAGGCTGAGACCGGGCTGACGGCCGGCGCGGCCCCGGGCCCGTGGTGGCAGGCACACCGCCGGTCGGAGGCGGGCACTCGGTCTCGCAGCTCGGCTGGCTGCTGGCGACGCCGGAGGCGGAGATGCGCGCCACCGCTGACCAGTCAGCATCCAGGAGAGGCAGCAATACGAGCCGCTCGAGCCGCCGGAAGCGAGCCGTTGGTCACGGACCGAGGACAAGTCGGCTCCTCCTTCCGAAAGGACCGGTGGGCAAAACCCCGCCCGCAGGACCGTCTTTCGCATAAAGAGACATTAGGCGGGCGCTGCGGCTGCTCAGCTGCCAGCTGCGGCAAAAGACAGCTTCGACCCGGGTGTTGTCAAGCCGGGTCGGCGGAAAGAGGATGTCGCCGGCGTTGCTGCTCCCGGCAGCCTTTGCTCGCAGGCGAAAGGATCTTCTCGTCTCGTGTCGGGGACTGTTGAGGGACCGGCTGCCAGCGCGCATTGCAACCGGTGGCACGGCAGGGCGAGCTCTCGGCTCGTTCGATGGCCTTTTCGCCTTTCTGCTTGTCCTCTCTCGAGAGCGGGAGCGGCGAGAGCATCCGACACTGGCGAAAGCGCCATGAGAGTGGACTCGGTGGCGTCGAGATCCGCTCGATCGCATCTTGGCGGCCCCCGCCCGAGCCCGTTCGGCTGCTTCGTGTCTGGTTACGGTCCGGAGGCGGGGACCTGTATGACTACGACGGCGATGTCGTCACGGGGAAGCCCGGCCTGGAAGTCGACGACCTCGGTTACCAGCTCGGTGGCCAAGTCACCGGCCGCCAGGCTCCGGTGGCGTTCGAGGGCAGACAAGAGGCGGTCCTCGCCGTAGAACTCGCCGCCATTCCTCGCTTCGGTGACGCCGTCGGTGTAGAGGAGCAGGCTGTCGCCTGGCTCTAGTCGCACTGAGCTGTCGGTGAGAGAGGGGTGGCGCAAGACACCGAGCAGCGAGCCGGTACGGCCGACCGGTCGTGGGGCCTCAGTGGGCCGTGTCAGCAGGGGAAGGAGGTGGCCAGCGCTGGCCATGTCGACGACCCAGTCCGGCCCGTGCCAGCGGAGCCGGAGGAAGGCGGCCGTGCAGAGGCGCTCGGAGTGCTCGGCCCGCAGGACCTCGTTCAAGGTGATGAGTGCGTTGGATGGCAGCGTGGTCCTGACGGCGGCGGCTCGGAGGGTGTAGCGGGCGAGGGCGGTCACGACGGCGGCCTCGACGCCTTTTCCGGCTACGTCGCCGATGACGGCGGCCCAGTCACCGTCGGCGATCTCGAACACGTCGTAGAAGTCGCCGCCGACTTCGTCCCCGTTGCCCGAGGGCCGGTAGCCGGCGCCTATGTCTAGACCTGGGATGTCGGGCGGTCGGGGCGGGATCAAAGTCTCTTGCAAGGTTCGGGCGAGGCCGACTGCTCGTTGCTCGGCTGATTCGGCCGCATCCTTGGCTCGCAACAGCTCGTGCTCGTAGGCGCGCCGCTCGGTGGCATCGAAGATGGCGATGCGGATCACTTTCGGACCGCCGTCGGCGCCGGAGTCCATGACGGCGTTGACGAGGACTGGTATCCGTCCGTTGTCCGCCCTCACCACCTCGAGGGCGATCTCGCGGACGGCTCCTTGCATGGCGAGCAGCGGTCCGAAGTGGGTGTCGTAGTAGATGCGGCCACCGGGGCTGAGCAGCTCCTGGAAGGATCGATTGCCGACCAGCTCGCTCCGGGTGTAGCCGGTCCAGCTGAGGAACGTCTGGTTGACGGCGACGATGAGACCGTCCGGCGCGGCGGAGATGTACCCGCAGGGGGCGCGGTCGAACAGCTCGGCCGGATCGTGCTGGAGGAGTGCCTCCTCAAAGCCCAGTCGAGCCGGTTCGTCACCGCTCAGTGGGAGGTTCAACTCTGGGTGTGCGCCGTGAGGTAGGCGTCGATGGCCTCGATGGTCTCTTCCGGACTGCTCAGATGAGGGCAGTGCCCGGTGGCGTCCAAGAGGGTGAGAGAGCTGTTGGGAATGGCCTGCTGCACGTATTGGCCCACCTGGACGGGGGCTATTGCGTCGTTGCGGCACTGCAGGATGAGGGTAGGCGTGCTTACCTTGGAGAGATCGCCGCGATTGTCAGAGAGGAAGGTGACTCTTGCGAAGCGTCGGGCGATCTCGGGGTCGGTTCGACAGAAGCTCTCGGTGAGCTCCTGACCCAGTTGTGGGCGATCGGGATTGCCCATGATGGCGGGCGCCATCGCGGCGGACCAGCCGAGATAGTTGCTGTCGAGCGAGTCGAGCAGCTCCGCGATGTCGGACTCGTCGAACCCGCCGAAGTATCCCTCCCCGTTGATGTAGCAGGGCGACGGTCCGATCAGCACCAGGTGAGCGAACAAGCCCGGAACTCGCAACGAGGCGAGGACCCCGGTCATCGCCGACACTGAGTGGCCCACGAAGATCACGTCGGAGAGCTCGAGCCTTGCGCAGATCTCGAGGATGTCGTCGGCATAGCCGTCGAGGCGGGAGTACTTGTCGGGCTCGTAGGCGGCTGGGTCCGCTGCTCCTGCCCCGGCCAGATCGAAAAGCACCACCTTGTAGCTCTGCTCGAAGTGCGGAGCCACGAAACGCCACATGTTCTGATCGCAGCCGAAACCGTGGGCGAAGACAATGGGCTGGGCTTTCGGCGCCCCGCTGACGCGAACGTTGAGGCGTCGCAGCACGTCCATTTCGTAAATATATTGCTGCGCCATCAAGGCCCGGAAGGCGTGCAGTGAGCTGTTGCGTGGGGACTGCAGGCACTGGGGTGTCGGGGGCTGGCGCGTCGGATGGGCGGGCTTCTCAATCGGCCGCCCATCCGCGGCTCCTCGTCGGGGCCCTCAGACCCCGGCCAGCTCCTTCTGGCTGTCACCCGAGGTGATCTCGATCTTGCGGGGCTTCGCCGCCTCATGGACCGGGATGGTGAGGGCGAGGACGCCGTCGCAGTAGTTGGCCTCGATGTGGCCGGCGTCGAGCGTGTCGCCGAGGAACAGTTGACGGGTGAAGGTTCCCGACGGGCGCTCGGCTACGAGGGTCTCGGCGCCCTCAGTCCTTGTCGCGGGCCGCTCGGCTCTCACCGTCAGGACGTTCTTCTCCACCGTGATGTCGATGGAGGCCGGATCCACCCCCGGCAGGTCGAAGTGCACGAAGAACTTGTCGTCCTTGCGGTAGGCGTCCATCGGCATCGTGCTCGGCCGGCCGGCGCTGCCAAAGACCTGCTGGGTCAGTCGGTCGAGCTCACGAAAGGGATCGGAGCGTGTCAGCATCTCAGTTCCTCCTTCCGATCAAAAGAGCTGCTGCATCGCTGTCCAACGTCGGTTTCCTCACAGCGCCTCGCGGGCTCTGTGGTGTGGTTAGTATATGAATACAGAAGAAAAGCTGTCAAACACGACTTAGATTTAGGACGGCGCGACATGGGCTCAGACGGCGAGAGGAGGGACTACTACGCCCGCCTCGAAGTGGCCAGCGGCGCCTCGCATGACGACATCGTCGGCGCCTACCGCCGACTGGCGATGGGCGCTCACCCCGACGCCCACCCGGACGATCCCGAGGCCGCTGGGCGCTTCCGGGAGATCACCGAGGCCTACGAGGTCTTGGGCGACCCGAAGCGTCGCGCCGCCTACGACCGTCAGCTCGGAGGTGCCCGGATCGAGGTGCGAGTGCGCAGCACCTCGGGCGGCGGCGTCAGGGGGGCGGGGCAGGGGGCGTGGCCTCATCACGAGGCGGCCCCGGTCTTCTTGAGCGCCTCGCCAGTTCGGCCTGGCGACGCCCCGCCTAGCGTCTCAACCCTTTGGCCAGAGCGCATGGAAGGATGGAGCGCCCAGGCTCTGTCAGCTGACCGCCGGGGCTCGGAGGTCTCAGACCTCTTCCGGCGGCTCGTCGAGTTGTGGTGGGACATCTGATGCAGTGGCCCGAGGCCAGCCAAGGCGTCTTTGCCATTTCGGTTGCTGCCGAGCTGGCGGGCGTGCACCCCCAGACGCTGCGCATCTACGAGCGCCAAGGATTGGTCCAGCCGGCTCGAAGCGATGGCGGAACCCGCCGCTACAGCGGTGACGACGTCGAGCGCCTGCGCCTGATCGCGGCGCTCACGGGAGACGGGCTCAACATCGCCGGTGTGAAGAAGGTGCTGGCCCTCCAACAGCAAGTCGCCAAGCTGCAGGCCACCATCGAGCAGCTCGAGGGGGAGCTCGCACGAAGCCGAGGGGCGCGTAGTCGCTAGGGCGAGATGGACGCAGACGAGCGCGCTGCCGCCTTCACCGAGGAACAGCGAAGCGGCCTGCACGCCCGCCAAGTCGACCAGGACCGGACCCTTTCGGCCATGCACCGCCTCGAGGCGGCCCTCGCCGAAGCTGCCCCGAGAAGAGAAGGACCCTGGCTCGACGCCGTCCTGGGTGCCCTCGCCGATCTGGAGGCGGTCACCGCTGAGGAGCTGGCGAACGCCGAGCGGGCCGACAGCCTGCTCTCCGACCTCTCTCGCAGTCAGCCGCGGATGCGCAACCGGGCGCGGTCCCTGCGCCTCCAGTACGTGAAGATCCGCGAGACGATCGCGGCTATCCGTCAGGACCTCGAGGGAAACGGAGATGATGTCGATGTCGCCGACGCCCGCCAGCGCCTCGGCTGGGCGCTCGCTGCCCTGCGGCACCAGCGAGCGCGGGAGTCCGACCTCATATACGAGGCCTATTACGACGCCTTCAGGCACGAGCTCCGGAGCGCCGGGCCGGGGGCCGCGACGTCATGATGGCTATGGCGCTGCCCAGCAAACAAGAAGCCCGCTGCCTCCTCGAACTTCAGCCATTTTCCCTGGTGAAAGGCCTTGCGTGTCGGGGCCCGGGCGAATATGAATTAGCACCAGACGGTCGTGGATCGACCGGAGGAAGCAACCTTTTGCAGGAGGTTTCCGCCATGATCCGAGTTGCGATCGAGCGCTCACCGCCTCGTCGGCGCCGGGCTTCCGGCTGAAGCAGCCCTTCGACTCCGCCATCTTTGCGCCTTCACTCAGGAATGGCGGCAGGAGCCGGGTTCGGGCCCGATGTGGAGATGGCCAGGATGGCCCTGGTCGGGTGGGCCCGGTCCCCGCTGCGTTTCCCCAACCACATCAGGCTGCGGCGGCATCTGAAGGGCGACGACAACTGAAGAGGCGAGAGAAAGCGGGGACCGATGGGTCCCCGTCTTCTTTTCGTCGGCCGCCGAGATCCAAATCGCGTGGAGCCGAAGAACAAAGGAACCCAGAACCCAGGAACCAAGGAACCCCCAAGCCCGACACAGCCGTCTCGTACCATCGCCTGAGTGGCAGGCAGCATCGAGTACCTGAGGCCCGGGCGGCACTCCGAGGACGCCCTTTGTGAGGCCATCGGCCGGCTGAAAGGCGAGGACCCGCTGTCGCCCGTCACCGTCGTCGTCCGCGCTGCTGTCGCCGGTCGCGACCTGCGCCGGCGGGTTGCCTCGCGTGCGGCGATCGCCGGAGTGGCCTTCATGCCCCTTGCCCGGATCGCCGAGCTCTTGGCGGCGGCCGAGGAGGGCGGCCGCCGCCCCCTCTCCGAGCCGGTGCTCGGTGCCGCCATCCGGGCCTCGCTCGGTGAGCGTCCGGGGGTCTTCGCCAATGTGGCGGCCCACCCCTCCACAGAGGCTTCGCTCATCGCCGCCTACCGAGAGATCCGGCTGCTCGACGCCACTGAACGCCGTCGGCTCGCCTCCCTCAGCCCTCGGGCCGCCGACCTCGTGGCGATCGTCGGGGCGGCAGAGGCGCGGTTGCGCCCTGGCTTCTACGACTCCGGTGACCTGCTGGCAGGCGCGGCGGACGCCGTTGCGCAGGAGAAGGCGGAGCTGAGTGCTCTCGGACCGATCATCGTGCACCTGCCCGACGCCCTCGCCCGTCCCCAAAGAGAGCTGCTGGCCGCCCTCGCCGCCGCCGGCGAGGTCGTGGTCCAGCTCGGTCTCACCGGTGACGCGGCCGCCGACAGGGCACCCCGGCTCCTCGCCGGCCGCCTCACCGCTCTCGGCTTCGAAGAGGCCGGAGTTGAGCCGCCTTCGTCACCGCCGCCCTCTTTCGACCGTGTCATCGGCGCTCCCGATGCCGAGGAGGAGGTGCGCATCTGCCTGCGGCAGCTGATGGCTCATCTCGAGGCGGGTGGGCAGCTCGGCGATGTGGCCATCGTGGTGCCGAGCGGGGACAAGGCGAGCTACCTGAGGCTCGTCGAGGAGATCTTCGCCCCTGCCGAGGTCCCCTGGACCGCCGCCGCCGCCGGCACCCTCGGCTCCGAAGGCGTCGGCGCCATCGCCCTGGCGCTCCTCCACCTGCTGGCGGACGGCGAGCGCGCCTTTGACCGGGCCGAGGTGATCGCCCTTGTCTCCTCGCCCTTCCTCGAGCAAGGCGGGGAGCTGCTCGCCGGGCTCGACGCTTCGTCGCTGCGGGCAGGCAGGCTGCGGGCGGGCGCCCTCGACAGGGCGTCCCGGCTGGCCGGTGTCGTGGCTGGGGAGGCCGAGTGGCGCCGGCGCCTCGGTTACCACGCCGCCCGCCAGCTCGAGAGGGGACGGGCCGAGGCCGCCGCGGTGGCGAGGGACCTTGGGCGGATCGTCGAGTGGCTGGCCGAGAGGGCGAAAAGGCTCGACAGAGCGACCTCTTGGGCCGAGGTCGCCCAGGTGGCGGCGGCGTCGGTTGGCGCTCTCGGGCCGGCGACAGAGGAGCGCGAGAAGCTGACCGATGCCGTCGGCGAGCTCGTGCACCTCGACCTGGTCGAGGCGTTGGCGCCACCGGGGCGGGGTGGGGAACGGTCGGCTCAGCTCGCCTCGGCCCTCGAGCAGGCGCTCGGCGGACCGGCGCCCAGTCGGGGCCGCTTCGGGCGGGGACCGGTTGTCGGGACCCCCCGCGAGCTGGCGGGCATGCGGCCCGGCTTGCTCTTCGTGCTCGGAGCCGTCGAGGGCTCGCTCCCTGGCCGCAGCCCTGTCGACCCGCTCTTGTCGGAGCGAGAGCGGGCCTCTCTGCCGCCGCTGCGTGACGAGGAGCGGCGGGAGGAGGCCGACCGTCGCCACCTGCTCTGGCTCCTCTCGGCGGCGAAGAAGTCGATCGCCAGCTATCCCCGCGTGGGCCGGGGCGCTGCCCGGCCCTGCTACCCCTCGCGCTGGCTGGCCGGCGATCTCTTCAAGGGGGACACCGAGCAGGTCCCCTCCTATGCCGCTTCCGTGCAGGCGGTCGCCGAGGGCAGGGCGACGCCGGCCGACGCCGCCGACCTCGAGCTCGCCCTCTCCCTGCTGGCGAGCTCGAAGCCCGGCGGCTTGGCGGCGAGTGCTCTCGCCGGCCAGGCAGAGCTCGCCCGGCGCCTCGCCTGCGAGAAGGAGCGCCGGGCGGGAGGGCTCAGCCGCTTCGCCGGGCGGATCGGGCGGGAGGCGGTCGACGAGGAGGTCTTCGCCGCCGTGATGTCGGCCACGAGGATGGAGAGCCTCGCACGCTGCCCGCTCCAGTTCATGCTCGAGCGCCTGGCCCGGGTCGAGCAGGTCGACGCCCCCGACCGGCTCCCCGTGATCGAGCCGAAGGTGCGGGGCACGCTCATCCACGAGATCCTCGAGAACTTCGTCGCCGCCACGATGGAGCCCGGCGGCGCCGAGCACTGGGGAGACCCAGGCCACGGGCTGCTCCGGCGGTTGGCGGCCGAGAGCTTCGAGCGAGCCGAGTCCCGCGGACTCACGGGCAAGGACGTCTACTGGCAGATGGCTCGCCGACGCATCCTCGCCGACCTCGAGCGCTTCGTGAGCCTCGAGGCCGAGCGGTTGCGCGCCAACGGCGCCGTACCAGTGAGGACCGAGATGGCCTTCGGGGAGGATCCCGAGCCGCCGCTCACGATCTCGCTCGCCGCCGGCCGCCAGCTCCACTTCAAGGGCAAGGTGGACAGGATCGACCGGGAGCCGGGGGGCCGTCTGCGGGTGATCGACTACAAGTCAGGGCGCGACAGCGACTACGTCGGCATGAAGACCGATCCCCTCGACAAGGGGCGGCATCTCCAACTCCCCATCTATGCCAAGGCGGTCGCGAAGCTCCTGGGCGAGGCGGAGGTCGAGGTCGTGGCGGAGTACCGCTTCTGTTCCTCCGAAGCGGGCTTCCGCACCCTGCCGGTCGCCCTCACCACCACCCTCGACTCGAGGCTGGCGCAGGTGCTGGGCACGCTCGCCGACACCGTCGGGCAGGGCTGCTTCCCGCCCCGGCCGGGAAATGGCACCGCCAACAGCACCAGTCAGAAGCCCGCCAACTGCCGCAGCTGCACCTACGAGACGATCTGTCGCCGGGATCGCTTCGCCCGCTGGGAGGAGGCCGCCTCGAGCGCGGAGCTGGCGGCCTATGTCGAGCTCGTGCAAGGAGAAGAGAGGTGAGGTCGGCCGGCCTCGTCGACGCCAGGGCGAGAGAGGTGATCGCGGGCGAGCTCGACTTGACGCTCTTTGTCGAGGCCGGAGCGGGCTCGGGCAAGACAGAGGCCCTCGTCGGCCGGATCGTCGCCCTGCTCGAGGCGGGGCGGGCGCCCGTCACCGGTGTCGCCGCCATCACCTTCACCGAGGCCGCCGCCGCCGAGCTGCGGATCAGGGTGAGAGAGGAGCTGGAGAAGAGGGTCGGGGCGGCCGGGGGGGAGAAGGCAGCTCTGCTGGCCGAGGCGCTCGCCCACATCGACGAAGCCCCGATCTCGACCATCCACGGCTTTTGCCGCCGGATACTCTCGGCCCACCCCGTCGAGGCCGGGCTGCCCCCGCGCTTCGAGGTGCTCGACGAGGTGTCAGAGTCGATCGAGTGGCGGCGGCGCTTCGCCGAGGAGCTTGACGTCCTCGCCACGACTCCTGGGGCGAGCGAGGTCATCTCCCTCGGCTGGCTCCTCGGCGTGACTGCGCCTCGCATCGAGGCCCTCGCCCGGGAGCTCGACGTCGAGTGGCAGGCCTGGTCGCCGCCCCCGGGCGGTCTGGAGCGGGCGCTCGAGAAGGCCAGCCTCCTCGCCGTCCCGGGCCTCGAGGCGCTCCGCACGGCCATCACGGCGCTCGTGGCCGCCAAGGGGCGCTGCCTCGACGAGGAGGACCGGCTGGCGACCCGCCTCGAGGAGCTGGCCGCTCTCGGCGACGCCGTCGCCGGGGCCGACTCTCCGCTAGCCGCCCTCGAGGCGGTGGTGGCGACGGAGCCTTTCTCCTCGCCCAACCGGGGCAACCAGCAGAACTGGTCGGGCGACATCGGCGAGGTACGCCGGCTGCTGGCAAAGGCCCAGGCGGCCCATGCCGAGCTGCGCCAATCGGTGCTCGACGAGGTGGTAGCCGGTCTCGCCGCCCACTTCCAGCACCGCGGCCAGCTGGCCGCCGAGGAGCGCAGGCGCCGCGGGGTTCTCACCTTCCACGACCTCGTCGTCTTCTGCCGCCGACTGCTCGAGCAGGACGGCTCGGTCCGCGACGACGTGCGCGACAGGTTCGCTTTCGTCCTCGTCGACGAGTTCCAGGACACCGACCTGTTGCAGCTCGAGATCGCCCGGTTGATCGGGGCGGTCGCCGGCAGGTGGGAGGAGGGCCGCTTCTTTTTCGTCGGGGACCCCAAGCAGTCGATCTACAGCTTCCGAGGGGCCGATCTCGCCGCCTACGAGTCGGCCAGAGGCGAGATCGCCGGTCGAGGGGCGCTTTTGCTCAGCTCGTGCTTTCGCTCGGTCCCCGGCGTCATCTCGTTCGTCAACGCCGCCTTCGCCAACCTGCTCGGTGAGCGCTTCCACGCTCTCGACCCGGTCCGGCCGCCGGCCCCAGCCCTCACCGGTCCGCCCGTCTGCCTCGTCGGCGGCCCGATGGCAGACAGGCCGCTCAAGGCGGTGCAACGGGAGCGAGAGGCCGAGGACTGCTGTCGCAGCATCGAGCTCGCCGTTCGCCACGAGCGCTGGCCCGTGGGCGAGGACGGCTCGAGCCGGCCGGCCCGCCTCGGCGACGTCGCCATCCTCGTTCCCCGCCGCACCGGCCTGCCCGAGCTCGAGGCTGCCCTCGACGCCCACGAGATCCCCTACCGGGTGGAGAGCGCCTCCCTCATCTTGCAGAGCCAGGAGGTGCGAGACCTCCTCCACCTCGCCCGTGCCATCGGGGAGCCGGGCAACGAGCTCGCTCTCGTGGCGACGCTGCGATCGCCCTGCTACTCGCTCGGCGACGACGAGCTCGTCGCCTGGGCGAGCGCCGGCGGGCGCTGGAGCATCGAGGCGGAGCCGCCGGAATCAGCGAGGGCGGCCGCCCCGGCGGTGGCCGCCGCCCTCGCCCAGCTGGCGTCGTTCCGGGACCGCCTGGGAGAGCTCGGGCCTGCCGGCACCCTCTCGTTCGCCGTCCGGTCTCTCCAGCTCCTGCCGCTCGCCGCCTTCGGCCCGCGCGCTCGTGAGGTCTGGCGGCGGATCCGCTACATCCTCGAACGGGCCCGGCTCTTCATCGAGGCGGGCGGTTCCAGCCTCTCGGAGCTGGCCGACTGGATCGACGAGCAGTTGGAGGGCGGGGGGCGCTCGGCCGAGTCGGTCGTGCCCGAGGCGGACGAGGACGTCGTGCGGATCCTGACCGTCCACGGTGCCAAGGGCCTCGAGTTCCCCCTCACCTTCCTCTGCGGCTTCGGCACGAGCGAGGAGTCCACCCGTCCCGATCTCCTGCTCCGCCACGGCGACGGCCGCCCGGAGGTGCACTTCAACAAGGAGCTGCGCACTTCGGGCTATGGCGCCCTCCACCTGCTCGACCAGCAGCTCGAGGCAGAAGAGGCGCTTCGCCTCTGCTATGTGGCGGCGACCCGGGCAAAAGACCACCTCGTCATCTGCGCCCACCACGTGGCCGGGAGCAGGCCGAGCCTGGGCGAGCTCCTCTACGAGGCGGCCCAGCCGCTCGGAGGGCTCTGGCGCCGCCTCCCCTCGGTCCTCGACGGTGAGGCGGAGCGACCCTCGGGCAGCCCCCGCCTGGCGGCGGCGGCAGAGGTTTCGGGGAGGCTCAGGATCGAGTCGCCCGAGGAGCTGACGGCCTGGGCCGCCCGCCGGGCCGAGCTGCTGGCGGGCGCTGTCCGGCGGGCCAACGTCCCTGCCACCGAGGTGGCGGCGCTCGCCGGCCTGGACGAGCTCCCGGCATACAGCGAGGAGGCGGGGCCGGCCGGGGATGAGGAGGCTGCAGCGGGCCTGCCGCCCTCCTGGCGGCGGGGCCGCGCCGGCACGAGGATCGGGCGAGCCGTGCACGCCACCTTGCAGTCGATCGCCCTCGCCGACGCCGCCGCCATCGCCGGCTGTGGCCCGAAGCGGCCCGGCGCCGCCGGCCGGCTGGAGGAGGTGGCCCGCGCCCAGGCCCGCGCCGAGAGGCTCGATGGCCGGGAGGCCGAGGTGGCCCGCCTGGCCGCCGCTGGCCTGCGGGCCGAGACGGTCGTGGCCGCCCTCGGGAGCGGCAAGGCCAAGCGGGAGCTCTACGTCGCCACCGAGATCGGGGGGACGGTGCTCGACGGCTACGTCGACCTCTGCTTCGGGGAGGCGGACGGCTCCTTGACCGTTGTCGACTACAAGACGGACTCGGTCGCCGGCCCGGCGGAGGCAGCGGCGAAGGCAGCCCGCTACGAGCTGCAGGCCGCCAGCTATGCCATCTGCCTCGAGGAGGCCACCGGCCGTCCTGTCCGCCGCTGCGTCCTCGTCTTCCTCTCGCCTCCCCGCCAGCCGCTCGAGCACGAGGTCACCGGGGCGCTCCTCCAGCAGAGAAAGGAGGAGGTGCGGGCGCTCGTGGGCGGTCTCGGCCGGTAGCCGACCGCTTTGCCGCCCCTCACCGGCTCGGGACCGGGCCGGGTGCAGCGGGTGCCCCGGCGGCGGCGAAGCCTGCCGTCGCCGCCACCACATCGCGCTCGGCGCCGGCGACTATCAGGTACTCGAGGTTGTGGAGGTGGGAGACCTCCCCGACTCGCTCGCCCCTTGGGTTGTGGACCCCGATCTGGGCACCGACGTAGCGGCGCGAGTCGAAAGCGAGCGTCCGCACGAAGCCGTGGACCGAGCACATCTGCTCTAGGTCACCCCGCTCTATCCAGGCCTCTGAGTTGTAGGAGAGCACGAGCAGACGGCAGTCGAGCCGGCCGATCAGCTCGGCGAGGACAGCGGGCATCTCCCGCTTGGAGTTGAACACGCTCTTCGTCTCGTCCTCCCGCGAGTCGACGC
Source organism: Actinomycetes bacterium (assembly GCA_021794645.1). Classification (GTDB taxonomy): domain Bacteria; phylum Actinomycetota; class Acidimicrobiia; order Acidimicrobiales; family Bog-793; genus JAJZLV01. The sequence goes on along the minus strand of JAJYQK010000101.1, from coordinate 3,407 downwards.
GCTTGCAGGCGACGCCGTAGTGGGCCGGGGCGTCCCAGCGGACGAGGGTCTCCCAGAGGTGGTAGTTGGTGAAGTAGCGGTGCTGGTTGTAGGGCGGGTCGAGGTAGGCGAGGTCGAAGCGGCCGAGCCGGCCGGCGATCTGGCGGGCGTCTGCCCGCAGCGCCCGCCCCTCTCCGGCCAAAAGAGCGGGTGGCCGCAGCTCGAGTGGCTTGTAGGAGCGGGGCGCCCAGCTCTTCAGATAGGCCATCTGCAGCCCGGTGGTGGAGTCGACCCTGTCGGCCGCCTCGAGCAAGGAGGTGAGCAGGACCGGATAGAGGTCAGTGCCGGCGTAGTCGGTCTCGATCGCCTCCCTGATGGCGTCGACCCGCTCGCCGTTGAAGGGCTGCAGGAAGCGGGAGCGGACACAGAAGGTCTCGGTGAAGTAACCGGCCCGGCCGGGCAGTCGGGAGAGGTGGGCGAGCGCCTCTTCGAGCTGGCCGGCATCGAGCGCCGCCCCGTCTGTCTCGATGTAGCAGCGGGCGAAGACCTCCGAGTAGGTGGCCGTGTCGACTGCGGTCGTGAACAGCCCTCGCCTCTTCATCTCCTGGGCCACCCGGGTGGTGCCGGTGAAGAGGTCGAGGGCCGTGCCCTGCCCGCCGAGCACTGCCGCGATCTCGCCGATGACAGGTACGAGCCGGCTCTTCGACCCGAGGTACTTGATCACTATTAACTCTCTCTATCTGTGTCACATCTTGGGAAGCTTTGCCTGAGGTGGCCATTATTCATGCTCCTAGCTGTTTTGGGGTCGATGCATAGTGCCGTGGGCCGGGCACCGGCCCCTGAGGGGCCGCGCCCGACAGGGGTCGAGATTGGTCAAGGGCCGTAGAGCGAGAAGCGGAGCCCGGGCCGGACAGCAGGGAGCGACACTTGCGGTCGTGTAGGAAGGAAATCGCTCCCGGCGTTGTCCGGCCGTGGCGGCGCCTCGGAGGGTGCCCTTGACCAATCTCGACCCTTGTTGGGACGTAGTGACGCTCACGACGACCACCCTTACATGTTGCCGGGGAGCTAGTGGCTAGGCCGAAAGCTAGGGCGACGTCTCGGGACTGGTATGGCGTAGTGCATGCTCCTGTTCTCCGCAGCAACCCGTTGCCGCCGCTCGGGTCGACGTGTCACGCTGTTGGTACCACACGATGTCGGGCAGTCGTCCGGGGGGATTGGAGCCGGAGTGGATCGGTATTCAGCGGCGATATGTAGGCGAGGGCATATTCGAGACTCCATGTTGGAGTTGCGTGAGGGCGAGCCCGAGAAGTTCTGCAGTAAGTGCGGAGCCCCGGTAATCATCGCATGCCCGAACTGCTCAAGCCGGCTGCTGGGAGCGTACGAGGGGGTCGTTTCCACCGGATCTAGTAAGCCGGATAACTTCTGCGTGCAGTGCGGTAAGGCCTACCCGTGGGCCGACCGGGCGACGATCATATTGCAGCTGCGCAATATCCTCGAGTACGAGCCGGGTCTTGATGACGCTGACCGACTGGAACTCAGGGAGCAGATATCTGTGCTGTCGCGGCCAGAGGAAGACGAGAAGAAGCGCATCCGTGCTGGGGAGCGTCTGAAGCAGTTGGCCCCGAAGGGATGGGCACTCGCGATGCCGGTCCTCACCTCGCTGATAACCGGCGAGCTACAGAAGAAGTTGGGCATCCCGCCTACATAGTCAGCAGCGACCGCGGCCTGAAGCGGCTGGAGCGAGGCGACTGTTACAACGCTGAGGCATGCTCCCGTGTGATGGGTAGCTGCGGACGAAGCGTGATCAGGCGGGGCATGGGTCATAGCTCCACGCAGAAGTGCGAGGGTATCGGCCCGAGGCGAGTTGACGAGCCTCGGATCGATACCCTCGACATCCGAGTGGCGGATTGACACATGCGAGGCGGATCGCGATTCTCGGAGAAGGTGCGTGGGGGCAGCACTTGGAAGCTAGTTGAGTATCGGGGATACGTCGGGCTCGTCCGTTACGGACCCGGTAGTGCCGAGTTGCAGGGCCGGGGCGGGGGCGGCTCGGTGTCGGGACGGTGCTTAGGCGAGGCGGGTTTGAGCCAGCGATCGCGAAACCGGATGCGACGGACCTTCGCTGCTCTGCCCTGGGAGATGTTGGGGCCGCGGATGGTCATGATCACTCTGACGCTGCCGAGCGACTGGCGTCGTTATACGCCTGATGGCCGAGCGTCGGAGAGACAGCGGCGGTTGTTCGTGGACCGTTTTGAGTACCGGTGGGGTCCGATGGTCGGGGTGTGGGTGAAGGAGTTCCAGAAGCGTGGGGCTCCCCACTTGCACTTTTGGGTAGGGCTGCCGGACAGCGTGGCGGAGGGCGACTACGAGGGACTGCGGGCTCGTAGTGAGCTCCGACGCCGGATAGCCCGTGAGGCGGGCACGGCGAGGGCTCGGGCGGCGGTGGGTCGCATCGGTGGTCGATATGGCGGTGATTTTGGCGATTGGTTGCGGTTGAAGTGGGCGGAGATAGTTACTGGTAACACTGACGGGAGCCACTTCAACCGCGGTGTAGATGTGGAGCCGTGTTTCTGGACCGAGGATGCCATCGGCAAGGCCGATCTCGGCGTTGTCCAGGAGTACTTCTGGAGGGAGTCCGTGAAGAAAGCTCAGAAGGCTCCGCCCCAGGGTTACGGCGCGGTCGGCCGGTATTGGGGGGTGATAGGGCAGCGGCAGGGATTTCGTCCGGAAGCGCTGAGAGTGGTGGAGCTGGATCAGGACAGGGCGGCGGTGGCGGAGCTAGTGCTTGCGCGGGTGGCCAGGTCGAGGCTCGGGGGCGTCGATCACTGCTGGCTGGATGAGCGGCGCCTGGGGGATGGGTTGACAGTCTTTGTGCCGAACGCTGCTCAGTTGTTCGGCCTGGTGATGGCGGAGGTGGATGCGCCGTCACCGGAGTATTTGCGCAGCCCGGTCTAAGACGTCCGTGTGCATTGGTTCGAGATAGCTGCGCATTGTGGTTGCTGGGTCGGAGTGGCCCAGCACCTTCTGAATGTCGAGGAGGTCGAAATAGTGGGCGCCCTGCTCGTCGGTTGCTTTGTGCAGCATGCCTGCGG